>JAFGCE010000002.1 GCA_016932755.1 Candidatus Woesearchaeota archaeon | reverse complement strand
GTCGAGATTACAAAAGCCAGCGCAGGCACGATTGAATTTACAAACGGATTAGGCAGCCCTGCAAAATAAAAGAATATGACAACCACTACATAAGTAAGGACTGCGACGATTATTTTTCTTGTCCAGCTTGTTTCCCAGGCTTTGTCAGCCTCAACTCTCCTGTTTCTCTCCTGTATTTTTTTAATTTCTTCTTCTAATTTCATCTTAAGAATTCAAAGCTTTTTTTCCCTTCCTTTCTTGAAAGTCTCGACGATGTCAATCATGTACTTGCCTTCCTCAAGCTTGAATATCAGCGGGTCTCCCTTGAACAGGTGAACCAAATCAAGCTCATATTTGCCAGGCTTGACAACCTTTATTGACTCAAGGTCAAGGACAACAGGCTCCTCATCGTCAATTTCAGAGCCGACAAGCTCAAAAACATCCTTTTCTATCTGGTCTTTTTCCCTTTCTGTAAGCTTGACTCCCTCTGAAATCTTCTTTGCCTGCTCAAGCTTCTCCTTTTTCACATAGAAAAACAGCCTTCCCCCGCAGGGGCATCCCTTAAGGATTTCTTCAGAACCGTCGTCATAAAAAGTGTTGCACCTTACGCATTGATGAGGCATTTTTTACTCCAGAACTATCTCCTCTTTTTCTTTGATTTCTTTTTTGCTTCTTCAGTAAACAGCTCAATCTTGTTGGGATCCTTCTTTATCTTCCTTACAACAGTGGCTGGTCCTATGACAGTCAGCCCCTGCCTGTCCCCAAGAAGGGTGTTGACAACATTTGTCCTTATTTTCTGAAAAGGATTCATGTCAGACGACTCTGAGCCAGGATTAATAACCGCAAGCTCAATTCCCTTGAAAGCGCCGTCTATCTCTTCCATCGTCGCCTGTATAAGCTCAGCCTCCTCCTCCTTTTTCAGCCTTCCCTGGAGGAGGACAATCTTGTCCTCTTTGGCAATATTCAAAAGCTTCCTTATCCTTCCTACAGAGGTAAGAGGCTCAATTTCCGCGTACGGTACGAGTTGTAGTGTAACCATTTTTTATAAACACCTCTTTTTAACCAACCAAATCAAACAAGCCCTTGTAAAGGTCGTCTACGTTTTTTCCATATTTAGCGCTTATTCCTATAACAGAATACTGCGGGAAAGCTGCCTGCACTTTCTTGATGTTCGCCTTTTTCAGGTCTGTCTTGTTTGCTGCAATCAGCACAGGTATCTTCCTTGCTGCAAGGTTTCCTATTATTGTTATATTTACCTGCGAATACGGGTCTTTTGTCGAGTCAAGAACAACGACAACAGCATCCATGTCGTCAAGCCATTTTATGGCGTCAATAACACCTTTTGTCGCCTCCTTTGCCCTTGTCTTTGCCTTTTTCTCGGAAAGCCCTGCCTTGAGGAACTCCTCGTAATCTATTTTAGTGGCAATTCCAGGGGTGTCAACAAGATTGAATGAAAGCTCCTTCTCCCCGGACTTGATGTTAATCTGCTCTTTTATCTGGATTTCCCTTGTTTCGTGGGCAACGTTGCTTACAGAACCCATCTCCTCCCCAAGCCAGTCAGTGCATATCCTGTTGGCGAGGGTTGTTTTTCCTCCGTTAGGAGGCCCGTAAAGCCCAAGTTTTACATGCCCCTTTTTGGTAAAAATATCGCCCAGAAGTTTGTTGATGAAATTCTTTATTATGCTTATCAAGTAAACCACCTGTCAAAGTTTTCTTAGTATGTGTGGGGTATTTATAGTTTTCGTTTTTTGAAAACAGCCGGTTTTTTCACTGGGGGAATAGACGAAAAATTTATAAAGAGAAACCCATAATAAAGAAAAATAAAGACGGGGGAATTAATTTTCACGTCTAAAAAAGGGAGGTAGACTAATATGGCAAAAAAAGTTGCAAAAGTAGGAGTAAAGAAAGCAGCAGGATATCTTTACTTTGTTGACAAGAAAGGAAATGTCGCAAGGGCAAAGATGGCTAGAGGAAAAAAGAAGGGAAAAGGAAAAGTTGAAGTTGTTGCAAAAGTAGGAGTAAAGAAAGTAAAAGGAATGCTCTACTTCATTGACAAACAGGGAGACATCTCTTGCGCACAGATGGCAAGAGGCGGAAGAAAGAAGAAAGCCAAGAAGAAAAAGAGATAAATAATCTCCTTCTTTTATTTTTTTCTTTTATTTTTTTTTAACTTTGAATCAAGAGGCTTTAGAAGTTTTCTCGCATGCTCTGACTCTTCAGCGAATTCCTCAAATTCTTCAAGCTCTTCCCTTCCTGTGGGAACATGCTTTTTTTCAAGCTCTTTTGCCCTCTGAAGCGCCTTCTCTTCCTCAATCCTTTTCTCAGCAGGCATAAGCTTCTTCAGCCTTCTTTTTTCTTTTTCAATATCATCCTGCGTTATTTCATTATCATTGGCCATGCTTCTTTTTTTGGATGCAGGATATTTAAACTTTGTGTTCCTAATGCTTGATGCGCTTTTGTTCTCTATAATAAATAACAATAATAATTAAATAATAAACGCAAATACTTTGCCTTATGGTAAAGGGAATAGTGATTACAGGACAGTTCGGCAGGATAGTTGTCAGGGAAAAGTCAGGCAAAAAGATTGAGCTGGGGGAATTGTTGGTTGCCGACACAAAAGAAGGCAAAATACTTCTGCAGGTTTTCAACCTGATTTACGGAAGCCAGATAAGCCCCCAAAACCTTGAGCTGATTTCCGGGATGAAGCTGGAAGAAGAAGTTGACTTTGACTTTGCAGACGCAAAACTTAGGAACTATATATTAGCTGAGCTGAAGAACCTTGTTGTAATCAATAAAAACAGTGCAAGGACAGCGAAAGAGCTTCCTTCATTTTTCTCTGAAGTGAGGGATGTTTCAAAAGACGACCTTTCTTTCCTGACAAAGCCAAAGAATCCTCTTTTTGTCGGAAATTTAAGAAGCGGAAGCAGGGAGATAGACCTGCCAATCTACCTGAAAGGCGATGATGTTTTCTCCCACCACATACTTATTCCGGCCACAACAGGAAGGGGAAAGTCAAACCTGACATCATGCATGCTTTGGGACACTCTTGACAAGGACTACTGCGGAATCCTTGTTTTAGACCCCCACGATGAATATTACGGCAGGAACAAACTTGGGCTGAAAGACCATCCTTCAAGAGGCAAGGCTGTTTATTACACTCCAAAGAATGCACCCCCAGGAGCAAGAACGCTTAAGATTAACCTTAACCAGATAACTCCAACCCATTTCAGGGGGGTTGTTGACTGGTCAGACGCGCAGAGGGAAGCATTGAATGCGTATTACAGGAAATACAGAGAAGGCTGGATTAAGGCTGTTGTTCTGGACAAAGAAGTGGACGGATTTCAGGAAGGGACTCTGGCTGTGCTGAAAAGAAGGATTTTCCAGCTTCTGGATATTGAAAGCGACGGCAGCTCTGTAATCTGCAGGGGAGTTTTTGACATGACTGCAGGCGAAACCACAATAAGGGATATCGTTTCAGAGCTGGAGCAGTCAAAAACAGTCATTGTTGACACATCCAATTTTGACGGAAGGGTTGAAATATTGATTGGAAGCATAATTGCAACAAGTATTTTGGGGAGATACAAGCAGTACAAGGTAAGCGGGCAGCTTGATAGCAAGCCTGTTATCTCAATTATTCTTGAAGAAGCCCCCCGTGTGCTGGGAAAAGAGGTTCTTGAGAAAGGAAGGAACATATTCGGGGTTATTGCAAAAGAAGGCAGAAAGTTCAAGGTCGGGCTGACAGCAATAACGCAGCTGCCAAGCCTTATACCAAGGGATATTCTCGCAAACATGAACACAAAAATAATCCTTGGACTGGAAATGAAGCCTGAAAGGCAGGCTATAATTGAGTCTGCATCACAGGATTTAAGCGACGATGACAGGAACATTGCTTCTTTGGACAAGGGAGAGGCGCTGATAACCTCAAATTTCGCAAGATTCGCAACTCCTGTAAAGATTCCGTTGTTCGAGGAATTCGCCTTGAAAGCCGCTAAAAAGGAAACTGCAAATGATTTTTCCGGCATAAAGCTGTAAAGAGAAAGATTTAAATAGTAAAAATCTAAAAAAATGGTTATGGTCAAGGAAAAAGAGGAGAAGATACTTGATGATATTGATGCCAGATGCGATGAGATTCAGAGCAGGCTGAATATGATTGAAAAGCCGCTTGTTCTTTTGACTGCCTGGCTGAACAGAAGTTCCGGCAATATAAATACTCTTTTTGCAACAGCTGAACAGCTTAACAGCTGGATGGAGCAGGGATATTTTGATGAGATGAATTACATGACCTCTGCCCAAAAAATACTCGGGCTTCTGCGGGAATTCGAGGCTCAGTTCGTAAAGATGTACAGATTATTTTTGTTTGATTTCAGGGAAACAAAAAGGGCTGAAAATAAGCTGATAAGAATAGAAAAAGATGAAATTGTTCTAAGCTCAGAAGAAAAAGGAAGCATGAGAGAGGATATTCTGGGAGAGCTTGGAAGAATAAGGGAAGCTGAAAAAAGATTCAACAAGATTATCGGAAGCATAAGGCTTTGCTGGAAAAAGACAAGGGAACTTGCAAATGACCTGAGAGATGAAAAGAAGCTTTATGAAGAATATATCAAGACAGGCAGGGTAAAGGAGCTTAAAGACAAGACAAGAATGGGCAAGATAGAGCAGGAACTGAAATACATGAGGGATATTATCGCCCCTGCAGACGGAGAAGTGCAGAGCAACTTAACGCTTATAAGCAATGCCATCTTAACTCTTAAGTCTCATGTGCCTGCGCTAAAGAAAGGAGCCAAGTACGTCACAGTGAGAGCTGCTTAGACAAAGATTCTTTTTCTTAGAGGGACATAAGCAGGTTCAGGCTTGTCGCTCAGAAATGCCACTTCATTTGGAAGTCCTTCTGTTTTCATAAGGTCTACAATATCAGGAGTAACCAAAGTCTGTTTGTCATCCTGAAGGCTTATAAGAATAATTCTTCCGTACTGGCTTACTTCAGAATAAATCTTCTCAAGCCTTAATGCTATCTGGTGCACAATATCCTGTCCGACATCGCCTAACCTTAATCCTGCTTTTTCAGGAGGCATAACCACATCAAAATTAACTGTATACCTGAAATCAGCAATTCTTTCAACAAGATTTCTTTTTCCTGCATCCGGAAATGAGTAAAAAAGCCTGCAGATAGAGCTCAGCGGAACTTTTACACCCTTCTGAGAAGGATGAATAATTAGCTTTTCGCTTGTAAACGGCTCTATTTCGCCGTAAGTAGTGTTTAATGGACTTTGAGAATAAGTAACCTCTACATCACCTGAGAACTGTCTTATAACCTCAAGTTGTTTGCCAAATAAAGCTCTCCCCAACTCTTCATTATAATCTATTTTTGGATTAGGATGTGCCATTATATGCCCCCTTATCACCCCTCATTCAGTATATAGGTAATTATCAGGTATTTATAAAGCTTATGGGTATATTGTCCCGAATAGGTGGTTACATAGTATGAGAAGTAATATATACTTTTATTGATTCCTGAAAAGCATGAAATTTGCCCATCTTGCTGACTGCCATATCGGAAGCTGGAGAGACCCAAAACTCAGGGAAAGCTCGACAAAAGCTTTTGTAAAGGCAGTTGAAAAAATAAAGGAGGAAAATGTTGACTTTGTACTTTTGTCAGGCGATTTGTTCAACACTTCACACCCTCCTGTAGACAGCCTGAGGATTGTTGTAGCCAAGCTAAAAGAACTAAAGGACAGCAGCATCCCAGTCTATATTGTGGCAGGAAGCCATGACTTCTCCCCAAGCGGAAAAACCATGCTTGATGTTCTTGAAAGCGCAGGATTTGTGGTTAATGTTGCAAGGGGAAAAGTCGAGGAAAACAGGCTTTACCTTAATTTTACTGTAGACAAAAAAACAAACGCAAAGATAACAGGAATGATTGGAAAAAAAGGAGGATTGGAAAAAAGCTATTATGAAAGCCTTGTCAGGGCTCCTCTTGAAAAAGAGGCTGGTTATAAGATTTTTATGTTCCACACAGCGCTGACAGAGCTCAAGCCAAAAGAGCTTGAGAAGATGGATTCTGCGCCTGTCTCATTCCTTCCAAAAGGGTTTGACTATTATGCAGGAGGGCATGTCCACATAGTTGACAAGAAAAGCCTGGAAGGCTACAAGGCAATTGTTTTTCCCGGCCCATTGTTCCCAAATTCCTTCTCAGAGATTGAAAAACTGCAAAACGGCGGGTTTTACATTGTGGAGGATGACGCAATAAGGTATGAGCCTATTGTCGTAAATCCGGTTTTCTCAATAAATATTGACTGCAGCAGCAAGAACCCGGAAGAAGTTGAGCTTGAGATAATGAAGGGAGTAAAGAACAAGGAATTCCTCAACACAATTGTTACGATAAGGCTTTTTGGCCAGCTTAAGACAGGAAGGCCTTCTGACATAAATTTCAAGGAGGTATTCAGGAAGTTCTACGGCAAAGGGGCGTTCTTTGTTATGAAGAATTCAAACAAGCTGACATCAAGGGAGTTTGAGGAAGTGAAAGTTGACACAGGAAGCGTCGACGATATTGAGGAAAAGCTTATTGCAGAGAATTCCGGCCAGTCAGGAATGTTTGACCCTGAAAAAGAAAGGAGAATGATAAAAGAGCTTATGCATGCCTTGTCTGCTGAAAAAAACGAGGGAGAGAACTCTGCTGACTTCGAGAAAAGGCTCAGAGAAAGCATGAACAAAATCCTGGAATAATCACTTCAGCAGTTTTTTGAGAATTTCATTCACTTCTTTCGGAGCTGCTGTGCCTTTTGTCTTTCTCATGACCTGGCCGATTAAGAACTGGATTGATTTCTCATTTCCTGACTTGAAGTCTTCAACCGCCTTCGGGTTTTCGTCAATTGCCTCTTTGCAGAATTTTTCCAGCGCGCCTTTGTCAGCGACAACAGCAAGCCCCTCCTTCTCAATGTATTTCCTTACGTCAAACGGCTTTTCAACCAGCTTCTCCATCAGCTTTTGCCCAGTCGTATCTGTTATCTTTTTTGACTCAACAAGCCTCAGCAGGTCAATAATGTGCGACTCGTCAATCTCAAGCTCGTGCATCTCTTTTTTGTTGTAGTTCAGAACCCTGACAAGCTCTCTCCTGAGCCATTTTGCAGCCAGGACAGGGTCAATTTCTGAAGCAACTTTTTCAAACAGCTCTGCCAGAAGTCTTTCCTGCGCGATTACCTCCGCATCCTCTTTCTTTATCCTGTATTTGTTGACATATTTCAGTATCTTGTCCTGGGCAAGCTCAGGCATCTCTGCTTTGGCTTCTTCAATCAAATCTTTTGTTATCTCAATCCTGACAAGGTCAGGGTCAATTATGTATCCATATTCCTCCTCAACCTCTTTCTGCCTCAATGAAAAAGTCATTCCTTTCTGGCTGTCCCAAGCCCTTGTTTCATGCACAATCTTTTTTCCCTCAGCAACATCGTGCTTCTGCCTCTGGACTTCAAAATTCAAAGCCCTTTCAATTTCCTTGAACCCTGTAATGTTTTTTATTTCAGCCCTTGTATATCCTGACTCTTTGATGCTTATGTTTGCATCTGCCTTTATCACGCACCTGCTGATGTCAAAAATCCCGAGATAGTTAAGGACTGTAATCAGCTGTTTCATGAAATCCCTTGCTTCCTCAGGAGAAGTCAGTTCAGGCTCTGTCACAATCTCAACAAGAGGGTCTCCTGACCTGTTGTAGTCAACCAAAACAAAAGGTGATTTCTGTATTGAGCCTGTATGAACCAAGGCAGCAGGGTCTTCCTCCATATGAACCCTTGTTATACCTACTGATTTTCCTGCTTTGAGGCTTAGTTTTCCTTTTTCTCCCAAAGGAATTTCATACTGCGAGATTTGGTAGTTTTTTGCCATGTCAGGATAGAAATAGGATTTTCTTGAGAAGATTAAATCAGGAGAGATTTTGCACCCCAGAGCAAGGCAAAGCTTCAGCGCATATTTCAGCGCCTTTTCGTTAAGAACAGGCTTTGAGCCTGGATGCCCAAGGCATACAGGGCAGGTTCTTGTGTTCGGCTCGTCGCTGCCGTGAGTCGGGCAGCTGCAGAACAGCTTCGTGTCTGTGGCAAGCTCTGCATGAATCTCAAGCCCGATTACAATATCTGATGTAAATTTCTTTGTCATTTCTGCTCGTAAGCTGCTGCAAGCTGAAGCAGCTTTCCCTCCATCAAATGGTTTCCGACAAGCATTAGCCCCACAGGCATTCCATCCTTGATTCCGCACGGCACTGTAACATGAGGAAGCCCTGCAAGGTTCGGACCGACTGTAAGTATGTCCATCATGTAATTCTGCAGAGGAGTAAGCTTTTTTATTTCAGAGAATTTCGGGGCAACAACAGGCATTGTCGGAGAAACAAGGCAGTCCACTTTTTTGAATGCTTTCTTGTACTCCTCAATTATCTTTGTCCTTACCTGCGCTGCCTTGATGTAATATGCGTCCCTGAATCCAGCCATCCTTGCGAATGTTCCGATTATAACCCTCCTTTTTGCCTCTTCTCCGAAATTAGCGCTCCTTACTTTTGAGAAGTATTGATTGAATCCGCCTTCAAGCTTTTCATGCTTTCCGTACCTCATTCCGCAGAACTTTGCAAGGTTTGTTGATGTTTCTGACATTGCTGTCAAATAATAAGCCTCAACACCATACTTCATTGTCAAAGGCAGGGAAATTTCCTCGTGCTTAACACCCAATTCTTCAAATCCCTTGACAGCTTTTATAATGTCACTTTTGATTTCCTTGTCGGTTCCCTCCTCCAACGATTCCTTGATGACCCCAATCTTCATGTTCTTTACAATCTTTCCGACAACATTTTCATAATTTTCAGCAGGCTTGTTGATTGATGTTGAGTCTTTTTCATCAAAGCCTGAAATCACGCTTAGCATCATCGCTGTTTCTTCAACAGTTTTTCCTATAGCCCCTATTTTATCCAATGAGTTGGCATAATCCATCAAGCCGTATCTTGAAACCCTTCCGTATGTAGGGCATAATCCGACAACCCCGCAGAAAGATGCAGGGTTTACAATTGAGCCTCCTGTTGATTCGCCGATTGCAATATGAGGAAATGAAATCTTTTGCGCAATCCCTGCTGCTCCTCCTGAACTTCCTCCGCATGCCCTATTCTTGTCAAAAGGATTCAATGGGATTTTCATTCCAACTCCGACATTGACTGAAAAACCGCCAAAACCAAACTCATCCTGTGCTGTTTTTCCGATGATTATTGCTCCTTCTGCCTTAACTTTTTCAATTACAGTTGCGTCAAACACAGGCTTGTATCCTGAAAGTATTTTTGAGCCTGCTCTTGACTCAACCCCTTTCACAACAATGCAATCTTTCACAGAAACAGGCAAGCCTGCCAACCTTCCTTTCGGGTTTTTCTTTACAGATTTTGCCTGCTCCAAAGCCAATTCTTCAGAAATCGTGTTGAAATAATTGTATTCCTTGTTTATTTTCTTTATTTCTTCCAAAACCTTGTGGGTGTGCTCAACTACATCAATCTCCTTGTTCTGCACTTGCTTGATGAAATCAGTTGTGCTCATTTTAGCTAAGCTTTTTTATTTTCAAGATTGTGACTAGTATTGCTCCTTTAGCTGGATGCCCTTTGTTTTCTTTCATTCCTTTTACATACTTAAGCCACTTGCCTGAATCGTAATATTTTGCTTTTCCATTTATTCTGTATCCTTTCCATTCCTTGTCATAAACAAGAATTTCTATTTTTCCGTTAGACATTATGTTCTTTCTTGTTGTTTTCATGTAATTATCTGTGATTAAAAATGTCTTATTATCAATAACCTTGACACATGCAACAGCAATTACATGAGGGTTCATTCTATCATCTGACGTTGCAATATATATCGGAATTTTTTCCAGTATTGATTTTATTCTTCTTAATCCCATTTTAGCCCAATTTCCTCCCCAATATTTTTATCAGCTCTTTTGGATAGTTATTGATTATCATGTCATCAGTAAGCCCTATCCTTTTCTTGTATTTTTTGAGTATGCTGTCATCGCCGATTTCGTGCAGGAAATGCGCATCTGAGTTAAGAATCATTTTTTTCTTGTTCTTCCTTGCAATATCAACTGTTTTTTTTACCATGTCCAGCCTTCTTTCCCTTTCTTTTGCAGGCTTTCTGTTTATATAGCTCAGTTCAGCAAGGTTTAATTCAAGCAGAACATCATTATCGCAGGCTGCCTGGCAAACTTTCTCAAGGTCAAAAGGATACATCTGCCTTGAAGGATGGGTAAATATGTGAGGCTTGTATTTTTTGAAGCATTTTATTAGCATCTGCGTGTTCTTCTCTTTCCCGAGGTCTTTGTAAGGTGTCGGTTCGTGAAATCCCACAAGCAGAATATCCAGTTTCTTAAGGTTTTTCTCAGATGTGTCAAGAGTTCCGCTGCCGTCTACTGGGTCTGACTCACATCCCCATAAAATTTTGACCCCCTTGTGAAATTTAGGCGCTCTTTCTCCCATGCCAAAATGAAGTCTTGAAGCAGAACCCAGAACAGTAGGCCCATGGTCTGTTATTGCAATCATTTTCATTTTTTTTCTTGCTGCTTCTTCAATTACATTATAGAAAGTGCCGTAAGCATGCCCGCTGTGGATTGTGTGTATGTGCAAATCTATCTTAAGCATTATACAGCCCTCGGTCCCTTGAAATATCCGTCTTTTTTGTGCTCAGTATTTGAAAGAGCCTCTTCCTGCGTAAGACATTTGCCTTTCCTGTCTTCCCTTAGCCTATTTTTCAGCTCAACAGGCTGGAAGCTTGGCTTTGCTCCCTTTGTGTCAGCCTTGTCTATTTTTGAGAAAGATTCAAGTATGTCTTTCAGCTGGGGCAAGAATTTTTTTATCTCAGATTCAGTAAGGTTAAGCCTTGCTAAAGAAGCGACTTTTTCTATCAAATCCTTGTCAACTTTCATATTCAGAAGATTTGCTTATTTGTATATAAAAGTTTCTCTATAAAGCCAGCATAAGTATAGCTGCGAATATCATCAAAACAGCGATTTTTTGGTTCAGGTCAATCCTTTCCTTAAGGAACAAATAAGATAAAATAACTGTAACCATCAGCGAAGCTCCTGATAAGGGGCCTATAATTGAGACCAGTTCCATGCTCACGCCGGCATTATATGAAACAGCGCCAATGCCTGCAAGTGTTCCTGAAGCAAGAATCAGCTTTGCATCCTTCTTTTTTGGCTTCGCCAGCTTTGCAAATCCTAAAACTGCCGGAAGAACAAGCAATACAAGGACTAATGTCTCAAAATAAAGGCTTGTGACAAAAGGACCGAGCTCATCAACAATAATCCTGATCAAAAAATAAACTATGCCCCAGCATACAGTCGCTGCAAAAGCATAAGGAACTCCCTTTGAAGCCTTTTTTAGCTTTATTTTCTTAAGCTCTGAATATTTGAACGATATAAGAAGTGTGCCTAGAATAGCGAGTATAACAGCGGCAAGCTGCATGCTTGTTAATCTTTCTCCAAAAAAGATAAATGCCAAAATTACCACAAACACAGCGTAAATGCCTGAAACAGGGATTACTATTGAAAGTTTTCCTATTTCCATTGACTTATACAAAAAAAATACTCCGAAAGCCCCGAGAACTGCAAGCAGCAATGTAAGAAGAAAAATGTTTCCTGACGGCACTGCGAATGTTCCTGTGACAAGGCAATAAATAACAATCAGCGAGACAATCACGCTGTTTGTGTAAATCAATCCTGAGTAGGCGCCGAGCCTGCTTATCAGTTTTTTCGCAAAAAGCTTGTGGGTGCCCCACCCAATCATCAAAATCAGGCCGAATAAAACCCCTGCTGACAAGCTCATTTTACAAACTCCAAAATTTTCATCAGGTTATTGTCATCAATGACTGCATCAGCCGCTTTCTTAAGCTTTTCTGAATTTGAGTTGAATGCAATCGAGAATCCTGCTTTCTCAAACTTGAAAATATCCTGGTCATTGTCACCAACTACTATAGCTTCCTGGGGATTAACATACAATTCCCGGCATATTCCCAGGAATGTCTCGCCTTTGTGGGAATAATCAAGCGAGAGCCATTTGTACTCGCCGGTAATTTTGTTTTTTTTGATTACAATCTCATTCCCATAAACTGAATCAATTCCCAAGTCTCTCTGCGCTTTCCTGGCAAGCTCTGTAGGCCCCGAAGTAAGGATGCATGTCTTTATCCCTTTTTTCTTCAGTGCTGCAAACAAGTCCCTTGCTCCAGGGTTGTATTCCGCAGTCTCAATAAGCTCAAAAAAACCTTCAGCAGAATTTCCTTTCCAGAGTTTCCCGATAACCTCGTCAGCAAGCTTTTTGACGTCTGTCTTGAGATATTTTTCCGTAAGCCTGAAACCCTCATCAACAGTGTCATACTTGTAGTGCATCCTGCTCCAGAAATTATCATCAGTAAAAATAACCCCGTCCATGTCAAAGACTATGAGCTTGTACTTCATTCTTTCTTAGAACTCTTTGGCAATTCTGTCTTTATGAAAAGCTCTTTCAGCTGCTCAGGCTCAACTTCAGACGGGCATCCGTCCATAGGGTTTTCTGCGTTCTTGTTTTTGGGGAATGCTATTACATCCCTGATGTCATTAAACCCGTTAAGCAGTGCGCACAGCCTGTCAAACCCAAAAGCAAGCCCTCCGTGGGGAGGCGCTCCGTACCTGAATGAGTTAAGGAGGAATCCGAATCTCTTTTCAGCCTGCTCATAGTTCATACCAATGACTTTGAGCGCTTCTTCCTGTATCTCTTTTTTATGAATCCTTATTGAACCTCCTCCAAGTTCAACTCCGTTCAAAACACAGTCGTAAAGCTTTCCCGTGGCTTTTCCAGGGTCTTTTGCAAGATTTCCTATGAACTCGTCATGGGGCATTGAAAATATGTGGTGCATCGGGCTCCATGAGTCTGTGTCTTCATTGTATTCATATAGAGGGAAATGTGTTATCCAGCAGAAATTAAGCTCTCCTTCCTTTATCAGTCCTAAGTCTTCTGCAAGCTTTCTTCTCAGCCTGTCCAGGACATCATTAACTATTACAGGCTTGTCTGCAATAAACATTATCACAGAGCCAGCCTTTGCTCCTGTTTTTTTGATTATTTCCTTCTGCAAATCAGGCTTTATATATTTGGTTATTGAGCCTTCGAGCCCGTCTTTTGTTACTTTGGTCCATGCCATTCCTTTTGCCCCGCATGAGATGCAGAATCCGGAATATTTGTCAAGGTCTTTTCTTCCAAAGTCCTTTTCAGGGTTTATGCACTTTACCAAAGGAGATTTTTTGAAAACCTCAAAATCAGATTTTTTGACAATTTCAGTTACATCTGTAAGCTCAAGCTTGTATCTTAAGTCAGGCTTGTCAGAGCCGTATCTGGCAACTGCTTCCTTGTAAGTTAATCTCGGGAACGGCGTTTTGATGCTTATTCCATTTACATCTTTCCAGACTTTCTTCAGCATTCCCTCGCAGATTGAATAGATGTCTTCCTCCTCGGGAAAGCTCATCTCAATATCTATCTGCGTGAATTCAGGCTGCCTGTCAGCCCTCAAGTCTTCATCCCTGAGGCATCTTGCAAGCTGGAAATACCTGTCCATGCCTGAAACCATCAGAATCTGCTTGTAAAGCTGGGGTGACTGCGGCAAAGAAAAGAATTTGCCAGGGCATGTTCTTGAAGGAACTATATAGTCCCTTGCCCCCTCTGGTGTTGCCCTTATCAGCATAGGGGTTTCAATCTCAAGAAATCCCTTGCTGTCAAAATAATCCCTCACAGCCTTGGCAGCCTTGTGCCTTGCAATAATCCTCTGCTGCATAACAGGTCTCCTAAGGTCAAGGTACCTGTATTTTAGCCTCATATCCTCGCTGGACTCAATCCTGTCCTCAATCTCAATAGGAGGGGTTTCTGCCTGGTTTAAAACATCGAGTTTGTCAGCAACAACCTCAATTGTACCTGTTGGCAGGTTCTTGTTCTGCATTCCTTCAGGCCTCTGCCTTACTTTTCCATGAACTTCAACAACCCATTCCCTTCTCAAAGAATCTGCAGTCTTGAATAATTCCTTTTTGTCAGGATTGAAAACAACCTGGGTAACTCCGTACCTGTCCCTCAGGTCTATGAAAATAACTCCTCCATGGTCCCTCCTTGTCTGAACCCAGCCCTGCAGAACTACCTCTTTCTTGTCGCTTTTCTTTGTCAGCTCTCCGCATGTATGCGTTCGTTTCATAATAGAGGGAAGGGACAAAATAGGATATATAAATGTTACCATAAACCTTATAAAACAACCACCCTATATCCAAGCATATGTTCAGGATAGAGTCTGAGGACGGAAATGCAAGAACCGGAAAGCTGAAATTAGCCCATGGAACAATCAAAACTCCTTTTTTCATGCCTGTAGCTACAAAAGCTGTTGCAAAGTTTATTGACTCAGGGGATTTCAAGCAGTCAAAAACACAGTGCATTATCTCAAACTCCCTGATACTCCATCTTACAGCCGGAAGCGACGCAATTAAAAAGCTCGGAGGAATCCACAAGTTCATGAACTGGGGCAAGGGAATATTCACCGATTCCGGAGGGTTCCAGATGTATTCAGAGCAAATGCTTATCGAAACAAAAGCGCACGGAGTTTTGTTCAAGCATCCAAAAAACGGGAAAAAATTCTTTTGCAGCCCGGAAGGCAGCATGGATATACAGCAAAAAATCGGCTCTGATGTGGCCATGTGCCTTGATGACATGCCCAAGTTCGGAGCCAAAAAAGAAAGGATTCTTGACTCCATGAAAAAAACATATGAGTGGGCAAAAAGGTGCAAAGCGCACCACGAAAAAATAAACAGGAAAAAACAGCTCCTGTTCGGAATCTGCCAGGGAGGGCTGTATCCTGAGCTGCGAAAAAAATCTGCAGAAATGATTTCCTCAATTGGTTTTGACGGCTTGGCATTCGGCGGGCTGGCTTTGGGAGAGCCAATCAGCAAGATGTTTTCAGCAGTAAAAGTCGGAATGGGCAGCATGCCAAAAGAAAAGCCGAAATACCTTATGGGTGTTGGGTTTCCTTCACAGATAATTGAGGCTGTCTCGATGGGAGTTGACTGCTTTGACTCAACCTACCCTACAATGACTGCAAGGCACAACTATCTCCTTACTATGAATGGGGTTGTTGAGATTGACAAAAACAGGTATGCTGAAGATGGAAACCCAGTGGAGAAAGAATGCGACTGCTATATCTGCAGGAATTTCTCAAGAGCTTACATCCACCACGTCTCGAAAACAAAAGAGCCCGCAGGATACAGGCTAAGAACACTGCACAACCTCATGTTCATGGCAAGGCTGATGGAAAGGATAAGGACAGCAATAAAAGAAAACGAGCTCAATAAGCTGAAGAAAGAATTGATAAAAATAAAATGAAAAAAAAATCGCTTAAACCTTTTTTATTAAAGCCCCGAATCCCATGGAAAATCCGGCATCTGTTTTATGATAAGATTATTTATAGAATCCGCATCCTTTTTGCTTTGCTCAGCGGGAGAAAAGCAAAATGCATTTGTTGCGGGTGGGCAGGAAATGAATTTTTGCCATATAACCAGACAAATAACTACTCGATTTGCCCAAATTGCGGATCGCATAAAAGGCATAGGCTGCTTTGCCTATACCTAAATAAAACTTTGCCTAAAAAAAAGAAGATAAAATTGCTTCATTTTGCCCCCGAGAAGTCAGTAACCAAATTTTTAAGGGAGGAGTATAAGAACCTGGATTATTTAAGCGTGGATTTAGACTCCTCAAAACCCTTTTTATACAATGTGATGAAAAAAGAGGATATAACCCGCCTTTCTTTAAAAGATAACTCATTTGATATCATTATCTGTATGCATGTATTGGAACATGTCCTTAATGATAAAAAAGCAATGAGTGAGATTCGCAGGGTCCTTAAAAAAAATGGTTTTGCAATAATACAATCGCATATGTCAAGTTTATTGTATAAAACAAAAGAAGACTTCACAATAAAAGATCCTGAAAAAAGAAAAAAAATGTTTGGGGAGGAGGATCACTGGAGAGTATATGGAAAAGACTACAAAAAAAAGCTGGAAGAACAAAGCTTCACAGTTATTGTCAATAAATTCGCAAAAACACTAAATAATAAGACAATCAGGGAATATTGCCTGGACAGAAAAGAGAACCTGTATTTATGTTTCAAGAATAAAAAAATAACTAAACCGAAGGATTAAGGATTTTTGCCTCGCACTTGCACAAAGCCTTGAATTTCTCAGCATCTGCTTTTGTGCCTACAATCGCGCCGAAATGGATAGGAATTGCAATTTTTGGGTTTATTTTGTTCGCAGCCTCGGCAGCCTCTTCAGGAGTCATGGTGTAAGTCCCCCCAATCGGCAGTAGCGCTATGTCTGCATTTATTTTTTCCATTTCAGGTATCACATCAGTGTCGCCTGCATGATATATTCTTTTTCCCTTAACCTCAACAATGTACCCAACCCAGTCATTTGACTTCGGGTGGAACTGTTTTTTCGGGTTATATGCCGGAACAGCCTCAATCTTGACCTCCCCAACTTCAAATTTTTTTCCTGGAACAGCAAGCCTCAGGTCAGCAGCTTCAACTTTTCCCGCGAACTTGCTTGTGCAGTCTGTTGTCGCGATAATTATTGTCTCATGCTTTGCAATCTTCTGTATATCCTCAACACTGCAGTGGTCGTAATGCCCGTGGGTTATCAGAATAAGGTCTGCTTTTTCATTTGAGCTTACCTGATAAGGATCGATGTAGATTACCATACCTAAAATTATTCTTACAGCTGCGTGGCCAAGCCACTCAATCCTTATTCCGTCAATATCCATCTAAAACAGCTCTCCATCCTTGATTAAAATTTTTCCGTCAGCCCTTATAGTTGGCTTTTTCATGACTCCATCAACATGAATCGGAACATCAACTGCCCCGCCGAATAATGCATTGCTACCGAAAGCGATGTGGCATGTGCCTTTTACTTTCTCGTCCTCGAGAACGATTCCTGTAACCTTTGCCTTGTAGTTTGTCCCTATCCCAAGCTCTGCAATGTTGAATGCCTTCCTGCTTCCGATTTTCTCAAGCATCGTTTTCAGCTTTTTTGCCTCTTTTCCGCCTTTAAAATCAACAGCAAAGCCGTCTTTGATTGCCACAGTTATAGGCCTTTCCAGCTTTCCTACACCAGCCATTGAGGCGTCTATAACAGCAGTGCCGTTTGCTGTTCCTTCAACAGGCGCTATGAACACCTCTCCTGACGGAAGGTTCCCCCATCTTCCGGGCTTGTCATAAATCCCTGAATCAAGTCCCTCCCATTTCCTGTTTTTTGTTGAAAGCCTGAGTTCTGTTCCAGCAGGAGTTGTTATTTCAATCTCCTGCGCCATGCCTAACTCCCTTGCAAGCCCAACTGTTGTCTTTTTCATATCTTCATAAGCAATGTCCAGAGTCCGCTCCATTATATCTTCTGTTATTGAAGGCATTGAAGCTATCCTTGCTCCTGCTGCACAGGCGTCTTTTCTTGCTTTTGTCCATGAAAGCGATTTTGTCATGGGCATGAGCACGACATCATGCTCTTTCATCTGCTCTGCAACATGCGCAGGAGGCTCTTCTCCGCTTACCTTTCCGACAGGAATCTGCACAAGCTTGACCTTTTTTGTTATTTTTCCTGCTTCAGAAAGAAAAGCATTTGCTATCTTAAGCTTGTTCTCGTCTGTAACGATAAGACATGATTCATTCTCTTTCAGTTTCATGCATTTTTTCAGCACAACTTCTGCTGCTTTTTTTAAAGAAGCCATTATAACTACCTTTTTATGTTTTTCAGACCTTTCCACCAAGAATTGGAGTCTGTCCTTTCAATTTCTGCGAGCATTTTCTTGGCTGTTTCTGTCCTGATGACAGTCTTTATGTTGTCCAGCCAGTCCTGCGCTTCCTTGTAGCCTTTGTCAATATACTCTTTTGCCTGCAAAGCGCATTCTATGTAGTCAGCATCCCTTGCCGCTGTATCTTCAGGAGTTGCATCTTCATGGTTATAGTGAATCCTTTCTGAAAGGTCTTTCCTTATTTTTTCAGGAAGCCTGCTTACCTGCTCCCTAAATGCACTGATTTCAGCATCCTTGAAATCTATATACCTCTGGCCAACTTTGTGCATGTCATTGAGCCTTGTCTCAGGAAAATCATGGAACAGTGCAGTCATTGCAACCTTGTCAGGGTTAAGCCCTTCAAGGCTGGCTATTACATATCCCACAACAGCAGTCCTGAAGCTGTGCTCAGCAACAGTTTCGGGGTTGTCAACACCTATGAGCCACCATCCAGACCTTTTAACTCGCTTAAGCTGGCCTGCCTCAAAAAGGTATTTTACAGTTTCACTTGTTTTGTCTTTTGATTTCATAAGCCATGTCCTCGAGCTTGTTAAGGCTCCATTTTATCTGGTCAGATTTCTTCCTTAACTCTCCTCCTCTTAAGTCAAGCTGGAGGAATTCCCCATAGATTTCCTCAACAAGGTCTTTTATCCTTGAGACTTCTTCATATTTTGATTTTATAGCCTTGCCGACAGCGATTCTTACAAGCTCGCCTGTCAGATCAGCAAGCCCGCCCAGATAAGCTTCTGTCTGGACATTCAGCTGCCTTGCAGTTGGGATTTCCCCTTTTCGTGCAAAACTGAATAAGGCCATAGCCTCAACATATTCCTGCAAAGCAACATGCTTCATGCCTGTATTATAGTCTTCAGAAGGAAGCTTCTTTACTTTAGCCTTGATCTGCTTAACAAGAGATTCAGCTTTTTTTGCATCATCCCTTTGCAAAGCATATATTATCAGCTTTGAAAGCCTTATTATTTCCCTTGAATTCTGTATCAAGGATTCTCTTGATTGCTCAGATTTTGCAAGCTCATCCCTTATTTTTGAAAATTCTTTTTTGTTTATCATTGCCAGAAGATATTCAGATTGGTATTTAAATGTTGCCCAAATATAAAAACCACAAGATTTATATATAAATCTTATCAATTTAAAACTATCATGGCAGAGCCATCCACCTTCAGAGGAATAATCTATTTTTTCGACAGAATCGGCATCTATGACGTCGTTTTGCCGTTTATACTTGTTTTTACTATTGTCTATGCCATACTTGAAAAAACAAAAGTGCTTGGCACAGAAGAAATCCAGGGTGTAAAATACACAAGAAAGAACCTTAACGCAATGACTGCTTTTGCAATCTCCTTTCTTGTTGTTGCCTCATCAAAGCTTGTTGCAATAATTGCAAATGTATCATCACAGATGGTTGTCCTTCTTCTTGCATCTGTATTCTTCCTTCTTCTGGTAGGAGTTTTCTACAAAGAAAGCGAGGAAGTTGCTCTTGAAGGAAGATGGAGGACCTTATTCATGATAATCATGTTTGTAGGCCTGCTTCTTATTTTCCTGCAGGCTATACCGACAAAATCAGGCCAGCCATGGCTTGAGTGGTTCTGGAATTATATAGGATATCACTGGTCAAGCACAGGAGTGGCTTCAATCATATTAATCATAGGCATAATCATCTTTATCTGGTGGGTCCAGAAACCGGCAGAAGAAACCAGCAAAAAAGAAAAAAAGGAATAATTAAATATTAATACTCAATAACAAAATCAAAGAGGTGTAAAATGGCATCAACTCAAAGCGCACTTTACTATTTGGAAAACATAGGGCTGACTGATGTTATTCTTCCTTTCGTACTGGTATTTACAGTTATTTTTGCAATACTGCAGAAAGCTAAGATATTCGGTGCTGAAAGCAAGAAGTATAACGTAATTTTCTCACTTGTTGTGTCCCTTCTTGTGGTTATACCGCATGTAACCGGGCAGTACCCTGCCGGAGCGGATGTTGTAGACATAATAAACCAGTCTATCCCGGCAGTATCAGTGCTGGTGATAGCTGTAATCATGTTCCTTGTGCTTGCAGGAATCTTTTTTGAGCCAAAAGGGGGCGGATGGGTTTCAGGTCTTGTGCTGCTCCTGTCAATTATTGCAGTTACCTGGATTTTCGGAAAAGCGGCAGGATGGTGGTACAACATGCCTTTCTGGCTTAACGACCCTGATGTGCAGGCGCTGGTTGTTATAATACTCGTATTCGGAATAATCATCTGGTTTGTAACCTCGGAATCTACAGGAGAAGGTCTTGGAGACAAATTCAAGAAATTTGTAGACAGCGCTTTCGGCAAATAAAACAAAATGGCAACTATAATGGATGTAAGCTTGATTAAGAGTTTTGGAGCTGTATTTCCCTTTCTCTTTATTTTTGCAGTTGTTTACGGATTTCTAAGCTACAGGAAAGTGTTCGGAGACAACCGTGCGCTTCATGCGATTATCGCTGTTATTTTTGCTTTAATGTCTTTGCTGTCATCAACTGTTATAGAGACAATAAACAGGGCAGCTCCGTGGTTTGTGCTTCTTATGATATTCATAGTGTTCCTCCTGCTTGGGTTTATGATACTTGGGGCAGGAGAGGCTGATATTCTGGCTGTCATAAAAAGCTCTGACTATTCATTTATCAACTGGTGGATTTTTTTCCTTGTGCTTGCCATAGTGCTCGGCTCACTAAGCCAGGTCATATCTGAAAAAGGGGGCTACCCTCCCTATGGAGAAGGGGAAAACGCCACAGTTTCAGAAGGAGGGGATGGAGGGCAGGTTCCAAAGCAGGAAAGCGATTTCTGGCAAACCATTTTCCACCCAAAAGTGCTTGGGTTGATAGCAATACTGCTGATTGCATTCTTTACTGTCAGCAAACTGACTTATGAAAAATAAGCTGCGAGAAAAAGTATTAAAATTAAAAATTATTTCCTTGTCTTAAGCCCTTTTGCAACTCTTGAAAGCTCGTTTACGTTTTCTGTGAAAGTCGGGAGAACTTTTGAAAACACCTTTTCCATTGCTTTTATTTCTGTACCAACATTAAGAATATTCTGGTCATATTCCCCTATCTTTGAGACAATTGCCTTGTGAAGGTTGTCCATATCTGACTTGAGGTCTTTTACTGACTGCTCAAATCTTGTCAGCCTTGAATCCACATCTTCCTTCCACTCGTTAAGCTTGGATATTGTGTCTCCTACTTCCTTCCACTTTTCCTCAACAATGGATTCAACTGTCTCTTCTATGCCGGGTATTGTCTGGCCTTCCTGCATTCCTGATGGAGGAGGTGGAGGGGGCATTCCTCCGGATTGAGGCGGGCCTGGCATCTGCTGCGTGCTTCCAGGAAACGGCATCTCTTCAGCAGGCGTTGGTGTCACAGCCCCTTTTATTGAAGCCTGGTTCATAGCATCATAAACCTGCTGGGGGTTGTATCCCTGCTGCTGGAGGGTCTGCGCTATCTGGTTGTTTGTCATTCCCTGCCTCTGCAGTGTAAGAACTTGCTCAACAGGAGTGCCTGTGGGCATATCAGGAGACTCATAATCCTGCGGAGGAGGCATTCCTCCTGGTTGAGCCCCTTCTGAAAAAGCCGGGCCTCCTGCTTGTTTCTTTTTGCCTATCCCAAATAAAGCCAAATTGCCACCTCTTTTTGTTTTTAATTATTTTGTTTGTTTTGTTTTATAAAAGTTTTGTTTTTAAGCAGCTATTTCTGCCTTTCTTCTTCAATCATTTCCCTTACAATACTCTCAACCTGGTTCTGGGTTACAAACTTTACAGGCTCCCAAAACTCAAAATACTTCTTTAAAATATCAACATCCTCTTTTTTTGCGCTCAGCCTCAGCTCTTTTATCAGCATTATAACCCTGTTTTCTATCTCGGTTATAATCTTTCTCATCTCATCTATTTCATCCCTAAGCATCTCCATTTCATCAGAGTCCTTTTTCCTGTGCGAAAGCATGTTCTGCTCAATAAGCTCCTGCTTCTTTTTCATGTTTGATGTCCTTTCCTCAAGCACTTTCAGCCTTGTGCTCAGGTTAGTCATCTCATCAGAAACATAAGCCATAGAAGGGCCTTCAGGGTCGCGCGAAGGTTTGCCGCCAAATAAGCCCCCTCCTTTCTTCCCGCCAACATCT
>JAFGCE010000029.1 GCA_016932755.1 Candidatus Woesearchaeota archaeon | reverse complement strand
TTATTGATTTTTTCTCAGCTTCTGCCAGCCTTTTGACAAATGAGTTCTCTGGCTCTGCATAAATGCCTGCCAGCCCCAAAGCATACCTTAATCCTGCAGAAAAATCAAAGTAGTCTTCTTTCCCCCTGTAAATTGCTTTTCCGAGCTCGTTTACAATGTCCTGCAGTTCAGCGTTTCCTGGATTTTCAGCCAAATCTGCCATCAGCCTGGGGAAAACATTGCCAAGGCTTGGCACAATTCCGTCTGCTCCAATCCTCATGCTCCAGCCTGCAAGTTTTTCGCTTCCCTGGTAAATCTGGAAATCCAAGCCCTGTCCTTCTCTAAGCGCAATCAAGGAATCGAAATAAGCCATGTCTCCTGAACTGTCTTTTATGCCAATAACAATGTCCTCTTTTGCAAACTCCTCAACAAGGTCGAGGGGGATTGCCCTTCCGGTCATTGCAGGATGGTTGTAAAGAAGAACAGGGATCCCTCTTTCAGCAACCATACCAAAAATATCAAAAAAATAATCCACCATATTATGGTCTTCAGGGCAGTCTTCATAATCTTCAGGACCGTAAAAAAGAGGGGGAACAACAATTGCGTCAGCCTCATACATCTCTGCCAGCTCAATGTGCTGCCGTATTAAGTCTTTTGCAGAGAAATGGCCATGCATGCTCTTTTTTGAGCAGTCTCCGACGCAGACAAACATGTTTCCTTTGAAAAAATGATTCACATAATGGGGTGTGTGCCTGTCTGCTCCGACTGCGTACTCCAGCCCGCCTGTCCTTCCAAGAACTATGACTGTATTTATTCCTTCTTTTTCAAGAAAATTGCAGTGTTTCTCAAGGCTTTCTGTATCTCTCAGACCGCATGGAAGTGTTGCATCTGCCAGCGGAACAATGACCTTTCCTATTTCTTTCTTAATGATTCTCACCCACTCACAGCATGATGAAATCTAAGGGGATATATAAAATTAGTGCCATAATCAGAAAAATATATAAAGAAAACTCAAAAACATGTAAGGTATGGCCAAAGAGGAAAAAGCCAGGAAAGATTTGGAAACTTTAAGGCACAGCGCAGCCCATGTGCTTGCTCATGCTGTAACTAGTTTATGGCCTGATGCAAAACCGACAATCGGGCCTGTTGTAGAGGAAGGATTCTATTATGACTTTGACAAGAAAGCTGCTTTTACTCCTGAAGATTTGGAAAAAATAGAGCAGGAAATGAGGAAAATCATCAAGCAAAACAACAAATTTGAGAAAATTGAGCTTACTGAGAAAAAAGCAAGGGAAATGTTCAAGAATAATCCTTACAAATTAGAGCTGATTGATGAATTTTTAAAAGAGGGAGAAAAATTAACTGCATACAAGGAAGGGGATTTTGTTGACTTGTGCAGGGGCCCTCATGCTGAGTCAACAGGAAAAGTCAAGGGATACAAGCTGACTAAGATTTCAAGCGCTTACTGGAGAGGAGACTCAAACAAAGCTTCGCTTCAGAGGGTTTACGGCATTGCATTTCCGACAAAAGAAGAGATGAAAGAGCATTTAAGATTGCTTGAGGAAGCTGAAAAAAGGGACCATAGAAAAATCGGGCAGCAGATGGAGCTGTTTTCGATACACGAAGAGGCTCCTGGAATGCCTTTCTTCCATAATAAGGGAACTTTCATCTGGAACACTCTTGTTGAATTTATGAGAGGAAAGATGAGGGCTAGGAATTACCAGGAGAACAAAACACCAATTATTCTCAATAAGAGCCTGTGGCTCCAGTCAGGGCACTGGGACCATTACAAGGAAAATATGTACTTTACAAAGATTGATGAAGCAGATTTTGCAGTAAAGCCGATGAACTGCCCCGGCAATCTGCTTGTTTACAAGTCAAGAGCCCATTCCTACAGGGAACTTCCAATAAAAGCAGGAGAGTTTGGATTAGTGCACAGGCATGAGCTGTCTGGAGTGCTGTCAGGATTGTTCAGGGTAAGGGTATTTACCCAAGATGATGCGCATGTTTTCTGCACAGAAGAGCAGCTGCAGGAGCAGATAATCGAGCTTATCGAGCTTGTTGATGAGGTTTATTCAACATTCGGATTTAAGTACAATGTTGAACTTTCGACAAGGCCTGAGAAGGCAATGGGCGCAAAAGCTGTCTGGGACAAGGCAGAGGATGCGCTGAAAAAGGCAATGAAGGCAAAGAAGATGGATTTTAAGATTAATGAAGGCGAAGGGGCTTTCTACGGGCCGAAAATTGACTTCCACCTTAAGGACGCAATCGGAAGGACATGGCAGTGCGGAACAATACAGGTTGACTTTTCAATGCCTGAGAAATTTGACCTGACTTATGAGGGAAAAGACGGCAAAAAGCACAGGCCTGTCATGATTCACAGGGCAATTTATGGCAGTGTTGAAAGGTTTTTTGGGATTCTTATTGAGCATTATGCAGGAAAATTCCCTATGTGGCTTTCACCCATGCAGGCAAGAATTCTGACAATAGCTGACAGGCATGACAAGTACGCTGAAAAAGTCCTTGGAGTCCTGAAAGAAGCAGGCTTGAGGGCTGAAATTGACTCAAGAGCGCTGACAATGGGAAAGAAAATAAGGGAAGCAGAACTTTCCAAGGTCAATTATATCCTGGTTGTTGGCGACAAGGAAATGGAGTCTAATTCTGTTAATATTAGGACTCGCGACAATAAAGTTCTTGGAGCGCAGAAAATCGGCGAATTTGCCGGAAAGTGCATTGAAGAAGTGCATGAGAAAAAATAAAATATTTATAGGTTAGTTCTGATTTCTTTAATCACAAACAGTTGATTAT
Source organism: Candidatus Woesearchaeota archaeon (assembly GCA_016932755.1). Classification (GTDB taxonomy): domain Archaea; phylum Nanobdellota; class Nanobdellia; order Woesearchaeales; family JAGWAF01; genus JAFGCE01. The sequence goes on along the minus strand of JAFGCE010000029.1, from coordinate 7,860 downwards.
TTGGCGCTAGCTCCAGCCCGGAGGGCTGTTGTAAAAGCTTATGCTGTCTTTGTATTTTTCAATTAGCTCCTGCCAATGCATATTATCCAGCATCCCTTTCAGTGTTTTGTCTTGCGCAAGAGCTATAATAGGTGATGCTCCGTTCCATTTTTCTATGTCGCCGTTAATCCCCATTTTGCGGGGGTTCTCGTAAGGAGTGAGCGAGTACCTCAAAACCAGTATTCTTGGGTTGATTCTGTGAACAGCTTTTGCAAGCTCCCCTCCTGAAAAGTCTCCCCCTCTTGGAGAGCGAAACCTGTCTGAAACATCAGCACCCAATGTGGCCGCTATGTATGCAGATGCGGCATCCTCAAGGGTTGAGATATCTGTTTCGTAAAAGCAGCTTCCTGTAACTACCACATCAATCTGGTTTTTGATGACTAAATTGACAACATCAATAGGGATTCTCAAGTAATGAAGCTCATTATGGCTGCCGGAAGGAAGTGAGTTTGCTATCTCTTCCAAAGCAGTGAGGCTAGTCTGTGCAACAATTATATGCGCTGTTTTGTTCATTTTCATTTGCCCCTGCACCGAAGTTTTTTGCTGCCCTTATCTTTGTTTTAACAACAACATATTTCACTCCCTGCTCCTCAGCAAGCTCCTGCATATATCTTATCCTGGCAGAGTAAGGCAGTGTTTCAAGCTGTTCATTTATCTCGTCCATTTTTCTTTCAGCAGCCTCTTTTTTCATGCCTGGAAAAGCGAGATTTGGGAGTGCAATGCTGTAATTTCTGTCTGCATAATTTATAGCTTCGTTTAGTGTCGGCTGTCTGTGGATTCTGCCTGCGCCCAAAATAGGCATAGCCTGGTTTGGGTTGCCCACAACACAGCAAATCCAGTGATATTCCCTTGGCTTTGCATATTTGAATATCTCTGCCAATTCACCTCTCTTTGTTTGGTATTTCTGGAAAAGGTTTATCACAATGTCAGTAATCCAGTTATCATTGCTCCTTGCCAAAACTTCAGCAGGCACTCCTGCTTTTTCAGCTTCTTCTATTCTTTCAGTTATTGTCCTCTTCATTTTCATTACCTCATTATTTCTTTTTCTCAACTTTGTAACCCATGAAAAGCATAGGGCTTTTCCTGCTCTTGTAATGCTCTGCCTTGATTTCAGTCACTCTGTAGTTGTTTTGTGCTGCAATCTCCTTGAGGTATTCCCCTAATACTGCTTCCTGCCCTCCCTTATCAAAAATAGGGACATATTTTCCAGAAAGCATGTCTTCAAGGCTGTTCCTGATTTGCTCAGTAAACCTCTTGTGCTCGCTTAATGTAACAAAGAGAACCGATTCGTCATCAAGCATGCCCCTCTTGAAAAGCTTGCCGATTGTTACGACCTTGTTTCTGCTCAAAGGACCCATGTAGTCAAGATTTACAAAATTAAATTTGGTTCCACTGTTTGATTCCAGTGCATCTGATGCCTCTCCTGCATACAGCTTCAAACCCCCGAATATTTTCCCTCCGTTTATTTCGCCGCAGTTGTCAACAATTGACTTCATTAAGTTGTAGGCTTTTCTGTCTCTCTCTGCAACAATGCTTTTTTCAGAGTCAATCTCTGCGAGATTTGATAGAGTTATGTAGCTCCCGAAGTTAGGACCTTCCAGCCCAAAGTACCTGATTTTAGGCGACTCTGGAAGGATGTCAATCATTATTTCAAGCATTTCATCCCTGATATTTTGCTTCTCATACCTTGGGATTCCCTTAAATTCAGCATTTCTTAGCTTTGCAAGAGTGTTGTAGTTATTCCTTATTCTCAGAGGGGTTATTACTCCTGCTCTTGCAAGAGCCTTGTCTATAGTGCCTGCTGCAACCCCCAGCTCCCTTGCAATTTTTGCCTGGGATTCTCCAGCCTGGTATTTACTTACTATGCTTTCAATCCTTCTCTGGATAATCTCATGGCTTTTCTTCAATGGAAGGATATTTTCCCTTGCTTCCTTCAGCCTCCTAACTCCCTCGCTTGTCAGGTATCTTGTTGCACCTCTCTTAAATCCAAAGTTTTCAAGAATATCCTTGTGCTTCTGGTATAGTGTATAAGTAAGCTCATTCTTGCTCAAGCCAAGCTCTTCCATAACCTGAGGCATAGTGTATACTTTCTGGCCTCCAATCTGTCCTGTTTCAGCCATTTCAACAATTTGCCTTCCTGCTGCAGGAACATTGAAATATACCGGATGCACATTTGCTTTTCTGACTGCTTCATATTCCGGCTTTTCAAGCTCTTCCCTTAAAAGAGCAGCTATATCCTGGTTAATTGAGCTTAGCCTTATTGAATGGCTGTTGTGCGCATCGTCATGAATTGTTACCCTTCTCCCAAGTGTTTTCAGCACTGACTTGACTGCAGTCTCAAAAAGCTCTGCAACCGCATTTGTCTTGCCTGGGAATGCATACTGCAAAGTCAGCCCGCCATTCCATGTTTCAATCTTCACAGGGTAATGGATTGGCTCTGAAGATGACAGCGCATCACATATCTCGCTTGTTTTTTCAATCTCTTCCTGAAGCTCAGACTTTCTGGAATAATATGCCTTTGCAACCGCGCTTTCCGGGCCAAGCTTGCCCATCTGCTTCTCAATTGAAACAAGGTCTGCAAGCTCTTTCTGGAGCGAGTCTAAATTTGCAGCTCTTCCGATGCTTTCCGGAAGCTCCTCGCCTCTTTCTTCAAGCTGTTCAGCAACAATCTCAAAAACATTGTTAAACTCATTGCAGACAGCAGTCCTGTATTTTTCAAATGCCTCTTCAGCAAGCTTTCCGAATTTTTCAAGCTCTTTTGAATACTTCTCCTTTTTTTGCTCAAAATGAGATGTCATTTCATGGAGTCCTTCTATTATTTCATCAAAAAACCTGTTTGAAGGCTTTGTTTCAGAAATCCTCTGCACTTCTGCAGCAAAATACTCAGCTAATGGATTGAAAAGCTCGCCCCTTTGCATGTCAAGGGAGGCCACACTCCTTACATAACCAGCAGATTCCTCCCTCAGTGCTTTTTCTAATCTTGAAATTACATCTTCAGGCTCTTCCTGTTCCATTCTCATTCCCATTGTCATACCCATTGTCATTCCGACCATCTTAACCGCCTCCACCCCATTCAATCTATAAACCAATAATACTGAGAATGATATAAACATTCGGATTAAACTATATATATTAGTATAAATATTTATACAAATACAAAAGGTTTAAATATTAGCTAATCTTATATACATTTAAAATGAAAAGAAAACTGGTAAAGCAGGGCGCTGCAACACTGATGGTCAGCCTTCCTGCCAAATGGCTGAAGCTCCACAAGATGGGCAAGGGAGGAGAGGTTGATTTGGAAGAGGTTGATGACAAGCTTGTAATATCATCAGGAGCTCTTGAAACAAAGCCTGAAACAAAAATAAGGCTTATCGAATTGACAGAATCCTCAATCAGGACGCTTATCACAAACACCTATAGAAGCGGTTTTGACAGGATTTATGTCGAATTTGAGAATGAGAACCAGTTCAAAGTCCTCAGCAAAGTGCTGAAAACACGGCTTGTGGGATTTGAGGTTGTAAAAAAAGAAAAAAACAGGTGTGTTGTGGAAAACATAACAGAGCCAACTGCAGAGCAATTTGACACAATAATACACAAAATATTTTTCAATGTTTCTGAAATATTCAGCATAACAAAAAGCAGGATGAACGGCTCAAAAGATGCTTTTGATTTTGATGATGTTGAGGAGAGGATACAGAAATATGACAACTTCTGCAGGAGGGTTATCTCAAAAAGAGAGCACAGAGGACCGAAATCTGAATTTTTATGGACATTCCTTGCCCTGATAGTGCACGGACAGAGGGAGATATTCCACCTTAACAAAGCGCTTGAAGGTGTTAAAGTCTCGCAGAAAACAAAGGAGCTTCTTGAAGGCTCGTCAGCCATGTTTGAGCTTATCAAAAAAGCCTACTTTGAAAAGAAGATTGAGCTGCTCGCTGAAGTGCACAAGATGGAAAAGGATTTGATATACATCAAAGGTTATTCGCTGCTCCAGAAAGCAAAAGGCAAAGAGGCTGTCATAGTTTATCATTTAATGACCAGCATCAGAGAATTCTACCTGGCAAACAGCCCGTTATGCGGCCTGATTTTTTAGCTTCAAAACATGCTGAATATAGCTTCCCCAAGCTTAAAAAGACCGTATCCTATTATAGTTGCAGTTGTCAATGGAAGAGCTACTTTAGTCTGAATCTCAAAATCCCTTGCAAGGTCGTCTATAGACTGGTACCTGCCAAGGAGAAATGATAGCCTTTGCCTTGGGTCTTTCAGTGTCAAGCACCTGTGAATTATATTCTGATAAGACATCATTTTTGCGAAAAAAGGTATTTCCTTTCTCAGGGCTTCATCTAATACTTTCTCATACATCTTCCTGTTAAGCAGCCTGTTCTCATCAAGCAGAGACTGTCCTGCAAATTCGCTTTTCAGCTCTGGATTTACAATAGCTGTGCCCTCATCAGGGTCAAATTCAAAAGGATATTTGCCTGTCAATGCAAAAAACATGCTCATGCCTATCTCATACATTTCTGACTGCTCATTGTATTTGGCTTCACTTTCACCTGTGAAAATACACATCAGGAGAGGGTCCATGACAAAATGCCCGCCTGCAGTCGGCAAAAAGTCTGGTTCAATTTTATCCTTTTTAATCGCATTTGCAAGGTCTGTCAAGCAAACCTCATAGATATCCGAATACATACCCTCCTTAATCTTGACAAGAATGTTTGATGGTTTGATGTCCCGGTGATACATTCCCTTTTCTTTTGAGAGATACCTCGCTGCGTTTATTACTCTTGAAAATATATTTCTAGTCTCAAAAGGACCTAAAGGCCTTTCATTTTTTACAAGCTCTTCTAAAGAATCGCCATCAAAAAAAGGCTCTACCATTATATCGAATTTGGGGCTGTCTGTATTGTAGTCAGCCAATCCGATTATATTGTTTTGCTGCGCCTCAAGTATAGGGATGGACGCAAGCACTTCCAGATTATGTTTAGTGTTATACCCTCTTGAATTGTGCCTCTTGGCTCTCGGGCTGTCCAAATTAATCCTGTCGATTTTAATTATTCTCGGCTGCGTGCTTCCATTAGTACCCCAGTCAGCAAGAAAGCACACCCTTGTCCCTCCTACTTTGTAAGGCCTTATATTCCTGTATTTCTTTCCTAAAATATCTGAAAGCTGGCGGATTAATTCGAAAGTGGGTATGTCCGAGCTAAATTCTCCTTCAGGAATTTCATCTTCAGGAATTCCTGCTTCTTCATCTGGGGGGACTATATAAGAATGGTACTCCCCTTCAGGAACTCCATGTTTGGATTTTCTTAAAGAGTCTAATAGCTTGTTAAAGTCCTCTTTTGTCCCAAATGCTGCAGTGGAACTAATTATTTTTCTTAGCTCTTCTTCGGAAACTCCTGTTTCGGAAAGTTTTTCAGTTTCCGGATATGCTTCAAGCGGATAAAACTTGTCTCCTGCCTTGAAGAATTTATAAGGAAATCCTTGCTTTCTTGTAGGCTGGTGTCTTAAATAGGATTCGTTTAGATATCTGGATAGCTCCGGGTATTTATCAGAAGATTCATAAGGAGGTAATGGTTTGTCTGCAGGAGGTGAGGCATAACTTCTTAAGAATTTGCTGAGGGCATTTTCTAACCTTTCCGTACTTGATTCTTCCCTTTTCTCTTTCTTTTCCTCCTTTTTTTTCCCTTTCTTTTTCCCTTTCTTTTTTCCAGGATATGGAGAAAAAAACTGGGAGTAATCCGGCTTGTCATCCGGATCGTTTGGACCGCTCATTTTGAAGCGCCTCCAACAACATCCAGACTGACTTTTACAATTGTGCCTGGCTTCAGCTCATTTTCAAGCACTCTTGGTATTACAATTATTGCCTGAGAGCCGTGCTTTGCAATTTTTTTGGTTATAGTGAATTTTTTCATGATAGCATTGTGTCGTTTGCTGTTTTAAGCGACTCATACCCTTGAGCCAAAACTACTGTCCTCAAGTCTATTGGTTTTTTGTCTGAACTGGGGTCCAGGAAAATATCAATATCCTTTGAAATAGCTATTGCCCTTCTGAAGCAGTTTTCTGCATCGATCATAGAAGCCATCTGCTCGTCCGTTAGTGTTGCAGATTCGTATGTCTGCAGCTGTCCTGCAAGTTTTAGTGCAACGCTTACTGTGTTAACATAGCCGTTCCACAAGTCCTGAAAAACATTTGGCTTATCGCCGTCATATTCCGGCTTTCTGAAAATTACTTCTCTGTTCATCTTCACCCACCTCACAAAATATGTATAATTTATACATAGAATAAGCACTACCCATATTTAAATCTTTCGTTTTTTAACCACTTATTAGTGATTACAATTCAACAACTTCGTCTACTTTGGGGATTAAGACTTTCACATCAGTTTTCTCTTCAACAATCTCCTTGAACAGCTCAGCATCATCAATTGTTCCAACATGAGAGCCCCAGTACATCGGGATTGCGACTTTTGGCTTGATCATGTTAACAGCCTCGGCAGCCTCCTCAGGACCCATTGTCCTTGAAGCAGCAACAGGAAGCAAAGCAATGTCACAGACAATCTCGTTCATTTCAGGGATTAAGTCAGTTGAGCCTGCAAAATAAAGTATCCTGTTTTCAATGTAAACAACAAACCCAAGCCCTTCGCCTTTAGCCACCCCAATCCCGGGCCTCAGGCTGTATGCATGCACAGGCTTTACTTTCACATCCCCGAACTCATACTTTTCACCGACAACCCCTCGAATGCCGTTCAGCTCATAAGCAGACTGGCTGTTTGTCAAGATAGAGGTATCGTCCTGCCTTATCATCCTTACTTTCTCATAGCCAAGGTGGTGATAGCCGTGGTGGGAAATAAGAATCAGGCTTGCTGCCTTTTCATATTCAGAATCATCCCCTGCAAAAGGGTCTATGTAGATTACAAACCCGTCTTTTGTCTCAATCCTGAAGCTTGCATGGCCAAGCCAGATTAGTTTCATAAACAAATCCTTGGATTAGGACTATTAAAATCTTATGATAAAAACAGCTTTCTTGTTGTCCTTCCGAGATTTCTTAATTTAGAGATAAAGGTTCACCTGGTAATAACAGCTTTTTCGTTGTTTTTCCAAGATTTCTTAATTTAGAAACAAATGTTCTTTGCTCCCTCTCTGCCCTCATTGCAACATACCAGAAAAACAAGTTCTTTAGAAACTGCCTTTCGTTAAGAGTCCTGTTCTTTGCAAAAGCTTTCCTGAAAGTATAAAAATCCCTGAAAATGCCTACAAACCTTTCCTGCTCAGCTGCAAGCTCTTCAGGAGAAAGAACTCTCCCCTCTCCGCACGGGTCTTTTGTAACAATATGCCCGCCGTCAAAGTACTTCCAGTTTCTCCAGCTGTCTCCGTCTTTCACAGGATTTAGTTCATCAATAAAGAGCTCATTCTCAAGAGTTTTTTCAAAAAGCTCTGTCCCAGGCACAGGCGTTGTTATTGTGACCTGAAGGAAATCAAGCCCCATCTTTTCAACCAGGCTATAATCTGTTTTTTTGTCAAGCATGAACATTCCATGAACCCTCAAGCCAGCGCTGTGGAAGCCGTATAATGACTCTTCAAAAGAAACTGTCTCCCCTTTTCCAAGCTGTTCAAGCCTTTCAGCATCTACTGATTCATAGCCAACGCAGACATTCCTGCATTTTGCTTTTTTCATTAAGCCAGCCAGCTCCCTGTCGGTTCCTGTTTCGCGCCTTGCCTGCGCTGTCCAGCTTGGAGCTAAGTTTTTGGAAATCATCTCATCCAATAACTCCAAAGACCTGCTTCTTTTTGCAAGGAAATTATCATCATAAAAAAACAC
>JAFGCE010000028.1 GCA_016932755.1 Candidatus Woesearchaeota archaeon | reverse complement strand
ATATATAAATGTTGCGGTTTTTATAATATTGTTGTTTGTTTAGCTTGGTTTGCGGGTATTTTGGCTCTTTTTTATTAAATCAGGTTTATTATTTTACTATGTAAGAACTATTTTTATTTTGTAAGTAATACCTTTTTTTAGCTCTTTGATTATGTAATAATTTATTTTACTATGTAAGAAATATTTTTATTTTGTAAGTAATATCTTTTTTTAGTTCTTTTATTATGTAATCATTTATTTTATTATGTAAGAAATAACGCGTTTATTTTATTATATTTTACTATGTAAGAAATATCTGCTAATAATACGTTATTATGTAAGTTTTTATACACCCAAAAAAACCAAAAAATATTAAAACACAGCTGAATAAGCAGAAAAAATGCCTGAAAACACTGTTATTATAGACTGTTACACAGATGAGCCTGCAGGCTTGGGTGTTCCTCCTTATTTAGGCACATACCCAAGATATATAGCAGGCTGGCTCGCAGAAGAAGGCGAAAACTGTCATTATCTTACTATTGATGACTTAAGGCTTGTCAAGCAGTATGGAGGAAAAGCAAAGGAACCGAAGCCGAGCGAGAAAACAAACATAAAAATCTATAACCTTACAAGAACAGCAGAACAGACAAGCCAGATTCTTGCAGATGCAGAAAGGGTTATTGTAATCTCAGGAGTCCATACTCCCGGCAAATACCTGAGCGCAGTTCCTGGAACAATAAAAGAGGTTGTTGAGCTTGTTCAGGACATCAGCTGCGAAAAAATACTCACAGGGCCTGCTGTTTACGGAACAAGTGTTGAAGGAGGGAGGTTTGGGGAAAAGGTAAGGGCAAATGTTTTCAGCAAAATCAAGGATTTTAACTTCAGCTATGAAGAAATAAAGGAGTATTCTGTGAAAGGCGCTGAAATAATAAAGCAAATCCCTTCATTACGGATTATAGAAATCGAGACAGGCAAGGGCTGCTCAAGAAAAAAAGGATGCTCTTTCTGCACAGAGCCGATAAAAAACAGGCTTGAATTCAGGAAAGAAGAAGACATACTGGCTGAAGTTAGTGCTTTTTCAAAATTGGGTGTTGATTATTTCAGGTTTGGAAAGCAGTCATGCTTTTATTCATATCCTTCTGCGCCAGGGCTTTTGCAGAAGACAAGAAAGCGGAACAAAAACATCAAAGTCCTTCACATAGACAATGCAAACCCCGCTAATGTCATATCAAAAAAAGGGCAGGAGCTGACAAAAGACATTGTGAAATACTGCACATCGGGAAATGTTGCTGCTTTCGGTGTTGAAAGCTTTGACATGGAAGTTGTTGAGAAGAACAACCTCAACTCAACACCTGAACAGAGCTATGAGGCAGTCCGGATAATCAACAGGGAGGGGGCAAAGAGAGGGGACAGCGGAATGCCGTGCTTCCTGCCTGGAATCAACTTACTATTCGGGTTAAATGGCGAGTCAAGACAGACTCATGATGAAAACATGAAATGGCTAAAGAAAATCATGGACAGCAGCCTGATGCTCAGAAGGATAAATATAAGGCAGGTCAACATATTTGAAGGAACTCCACTGCATGAAACTGTCGGAAACAAATTCATCAGGAAAAACAAGAAATACTACTGGAAATGGAGAGACGAGATAAGGCAGAACATAGACTATCCCATGCTGAAGAGGGTCATGCCTGCAGGAACACTTCTTAAGCAGGCAAGAGCTGAAATCTATGACGGAAAGACAACATTTGCAAGGCAAATTGGAACTTATCCTATAATTATCGGGATAAAGGAAAGGATTCCATTGAACAATTTTTTTAATGTTGAGATAACAGGCCACATGCTCAGAAGCGTGACAGGAATAGTAAAAACATAAAATTTAAATAGAAGCAAATTCAATTTTGAGATAAGAGGTGATAAGCATAGTGCTCACAGTTTATGATTGGTTCTTGGGAACAGCAGAGATAGCTGCCGTATTCCTGTCACTAGTGGCAGGAGTTATTGCTTTATCGCTTTTCAAGGTTTCAAGAAAAAACAAAGAGCTTGCAGCATGGAAGCCGCTGATAATCGCGCTTGTGCTTTTTGCTGTTGAAGAAACTATAGGGGCTCTAAAAACATTTGGCGTTTATACAACCCCCCACTTAACTCACGTAGTTCCTGGGTTTGTACTGGCATTTTTGATTGCATCACTTGTCATGCAGATACACATTAACCGAGGTTTTAGCTATGGTTGATTTTTACAATGCGCTGGGCATGACTGCGCCATACTATAACCTGGCATTTGTAGTTGTAACTGTATGGCTTTTCACTGTGCTTTTCAGATACCAGAACAAGAAAACTTTCATGAAGCCGTGGTATCTGCTTTTTGTCTGCTTATGCCTATTTATTGTTGAAGAGGTTATCACAGTGCTGAGGGCTGCAGGTCTTACGCTTATACCCCACCACATAAATGCATTCTTTGAGCTTGGCATAATCATCATCTTTGTATATCTGCTTCTTCTTCAGAAAGAGCACGTCAAAAAAGTTTACAAGCCTAGGAAATAAATTCTTTCATGAGGCGTATGACTTCTTCCTGTTTTGTGCCTCTGACCAAAACATGGTCTCCCTCATCAAAAAGAACAAGCTTTTTGTTTTCAGAGCCTATATTGTCCATTATGTAATCTGCACTCCTGGGGCTGACTGTCTCGTCATTAAGAGACTGAATTATCAGTATGGGCTCATCCACACTCCCTAAATCTTTTTTCATTACTTTTATCATCTCAACAAGCTCTGCTATTGATGCAACAGGCCTTTTTTCGTAATAATACGGCTTTTCTTCATCGTCAAGCTCTCTCGGCATATAATCCTTGAAATACTTGACAAGCCATGCAAAGTTCACTCTCCAGTCCTGGAAAAAAACAGGAGAGCCGATTGTTATTACCCCGCATACTTCATGCTCTTCAGCAAGCATCAGGGCAAGGGTGCTTCCTGTTGACTCTCCCCCAACATAAACGCAGTCAACAAAACCTTTCAAAAAGCTATAGCTTTCGTTTGCGCTTTTATACCAATCTTCCCATTTTGTATTTTTCAAATCCTCCATGCTTGTAGCGTGGCCTGCAATCAAAGGGGCAAATACTGTTATGTTCTCCTTTGCAAGAGCTTCGCCGACTTTTCTCACTTCCCATGGCGATGCAGTGAATCCGTGCATCATAAGGAGCCCTTTGCTGTTGTTTTCGCTCAAAAAAAAGAAAGGCTCGTTTCCTGTCCTTATATTTCCAGGAGTGAAATTTGTCAAATCTATAACAACAAATCCTGTAGATTTTTCAGCGGGGATTCCTCCAACAACAAATCCTGCAAGAATTATCATTACAGCAATCACAGGAATAACATAATCCTTATGGCTTTTTGCGTATTCAAGCGAATGAAAACCTGTCCTGTTAATTTTCAGGTTCAGCTCATTCAGCTTTTCATCATGATTCATTTAGTTGGTTCCCCTCCTTCTGCAGTTAGATTGTATGGCTCTTCGCTAATCTCTTCATTTACTGATGCACTCTGCTCTGCAGGCAATTCTCCTCCCTGCTTTTCAGCCTCAATTGCAGCGTATCCTGTTGGCGCAGGCGAATGGTTAAACCAGCCGGCAACAAATCCTATCACAAGTATAGCCACAAAGACTGCAGGCACAAGAGTCAGCCCGTATTTCTTGAAACTGGCACGGTTTTTCACTCCTACTTTGAGCGTCTTAACCTGCTTTTCAAGCTCCTTGAATTCCTTATCTTCTTTCATTTTCAGCTAATACCCTCCTTTTCTCAAATTTGCATTTCCAATATTCCAAAAACTCAGAAACATCCTTCTCAAACTTGGCATCAACAAAAAGCACAGCCCTGCCTAACTGCTCAATCTTGAATTTTTTTGCAACACCAGATTTTCCATCCCTTCCCTTGAGGGCATAGTAGAACCTGATTTTGTCTTTCTTGAGAAGATGCTCTATAGAATAACTAAAAATAAATTTCTCGCTATAGCTGTCTTTAGTCGATACCAATGTTAAATAGATTAACAAGAAGTATTTATAAACCTTTCTGTTTTAAATAGGTTAACATGCTTATTTGTAAGGAAATCTCATGTATTTTTTGCACTGCATGCAGTAATAGACAACTTTTCCCTCATGAGTCCTTACCCTGCAGTTTTTGCCAGGCACAAGATAGCAGTAGCAGTGCTTGCAGAATCTTTTCTTAAGTGAAGAAGGAATCCTGACTTTTATTTTCATGGAAATCTTTCTTGCAATCTCAACATACCTGTCTGCAAGCTTTGGGTCTTCATCAAAAACCTGTTCAGCCTGGCTAAACAGCTCAGCAATCCTTTTGTTTGCAGTATCCACCTGCTCTTTTGGCTTTGACTTATACGCCCTTTTCTTTTTCATAGCATCCGGTTTCATTCAGATATATTTAATGATTTTGTTTATAAACTTCTGCAAAAATTATATAAACAAGCCTTAATTTATATGGAATATGGGGGTTTTTGATTTTGTCAGGAAAGTGCTCAAGCCTGAGCCAGAAATTATTGAGGAAATTTCTTTGGAAAATATTGACGAATGGTTCAGCAAGAAATACTCTTCAAAACAGGATTTTCTTAAAGGACAGATTGAAGGAATCCAGGCAAACATAAACCAGGAAATATCATCTGCAAAACAGAATATTGATGGACTTAGGAATGCAGAATTAAGAAATCCCAATGTTCCGGAGAAGGCAAAGCATTTCATGGAAGGCAACAGGAACACATACATACAGAAAACAGGGCAGTTCATGGAAAACCTCAGGCTGCCCCAGGATGTTTCGCTAATCAGCGGGTTTCTGGCGGATTTTGACGCAAAGCTTGAAGAGTTTGGCAAGTCCACTGTCAGGTCCTATGCAATACTGAAGGAATTTTTTGAAGAGGAAGCCTCAAGAATAGCTGCCAACATAAAAAACATTGACAAGTCTGTAAGCGAACTAAAGGAGGCTGTAAAAAGCTCAAAGCTTAATGAGCTGGATGAAATCAGGCATTCAATTGCAAAGCTGAAAAACAAGATAAGCCAGAATGCTTTCCTTGAAGAGGAAATTTTAAAGAAAAAAGCACAATCCGAGGACTTAAGGAAAGAAAAGGCCAAATCAGAGAAAAAGATATCAGAGATGGAGAACAGCAGCACATACAGGGACTACCAGATGATTAGGCACAGGCACAGCGAAGCAAAAAAGATGTCAGCTGAAAAAGAGTCAGAGATTGTGCATATTTTTGTGTCTCTTGAAAGGCCCATCAAAAAATACCTGAGGATTGTTTACAATGACAAGGACCTTCTTGAGAAGTACGCAGCAAATCCTGTTGAAGCGCTGACTCATGATTTTAGCCTGAAAATAACCTCGCTTTTGGGCAACATGAAAAAAGCTGTTTTGGACAACACGATTGAGCTGAAGGACAAGCAGAAAGTCAAGGCGATTGAAGACATAAAAAAGCTTGACAAGGAATTCCTCAGCCGCTTTCTTTCTGACTATGCAAAGCTAAGGAAAAAGGAAAATGACCTTGCAAAGGAGCTTCACTCTTATACAATATCTGAAGACATAAAGAAGGCAAAAGAAAAATTAAGCATAATCTCAGCCATGCTTGAGAAGGCTAAAAAAGACCTTGAAAGCCTTAACTCAGAACTTTCAAAGATTGACATCGGAAAGCTAAAAGAGGGGCTTAAAGAGCAGATACAGTCAGCGCTGAAAATAAAAGCAGTTATTTCTTAAACTGCCTGTAATTCTTTTCAAGTGCAACCAAGCCGGGCAGTTTTTTCCCTGCAAAGAAGTCAAGCGACGCTCCTCCTCCAGTGCTTACATGCGTCATCTTGCCCTCAAGCTTAAGCTGTTCAACAGCAGCTGCGCTGTCGCCTCCGCCCACAATTGTTACAGCCTTGGATTTTGCCATTGCTTTTGCAACCCCGTCTGTCCCTTTTGAGAATTTTTTCCACTCAAACTTTCCCATCGGACCATTCCATATTACTGTTTTTGATTTTTTGATTAAATCAGAATACATCTTTATTGTTTTTGGACCTATATCCAGCCCCATTCCTTTTATTTTGTCAACTCCCACAATCTTTGGTTTTGCATTTTTTTCAAATTTATCTCCTGCAACACAGTCAACAGGCAGGACAATCTTCCTGTTTTTCAGAAGCTTTTTTGCAAGAGCAATCTTATCATCCTCAACAATGGACTTGCCGACATCATGCCCTTTTGCTTTCAGGAAAGTGAACATCATCGCCCCTCCAATAAGCAGCTTGTCAACTTTTTTCAGGAGATTATTGATAACCTCAATCTTGTCAGATACCTTCACACCGCCCATAACTGCTATGAACGGCTTTTTTGGTTTTTCAAGCGCTTTTCCCATAACTTTTATTTCCTTTTCGACAAGGAATCCTGCACATCCCGGCAGGTATCTTGTGACAGCCTCAACAGAAGCATCAGCCCTGTGGCATGTCCCAAACGCATCATTTACATAAAACTGCGCAAGCTCTGCCAGCTCCTGGGCAAACTCGGCGTTGTTATCTTTTTCTTCAGGGTAGAACCTCAGGTTTTCCAGCAGTATAACCTCTCCTGGAACCATTTCATCAACATAATCCTCAACATCACTGCCTATGCACTCGTCCATTTTCACGACTTCCTTTCCAAGAAGCTTGCTCAGCCTTTCGGCAACAGCATCCATCCTCAGGCTTTCGACAATCTCTCCTTTAGGCCTGCCAAGATGGGACATCAGGATTACCATCGCATTCTGCTTTATGAGATATTTGATTGTCGGCAGCGCAGCTCTTATTCTCTTGTCATCTGTGATTCTTCCTTTTTCATCAAGAGGCACATTGAAATCAACCCTGACAAGTACTTCTTTGTTTGAGAACTTGAAATCCTTCAGTGTGCGGTACTTCATGTTAAAACATCAGCTTAACTATGTCAATCATCCTGCATGAATATCCCCATTCATTGTCATACCATCCGAGCAGCTTGACAAATTTTCCGTCAATCACATTTGTCATCTCGCTGTCAAATATGCACGAGTGAGGATTGTGTATCACATCTGATGACACAATAGGCTCGTCAGTGTATTCCACAATACCTTTCAGGTGATGTTTTGCAACATTCTTGAAAAGCTTGTTAATCTCTTCAATAGAAGTTTCTTTTTCAACTTCTGCAACAAAATCAGTCACAGAGCCTGTGGCAACAGGAACCCTTATTGCAATCCCGTCCATCTTTCCCTTAAGTTCAGGTATGACCACTGCAACTGCCTTTGCAGCTCCGGTTGTTGTCGGCACTATATTTACTGCAGCAGACCTCCCTCTTCTTGGGTCTTTATGAGGAGAGTCAACAAGCTTTTGGTCAGCTGTGTATGCGTGTACTGTAGTCAAGAAACCTTTTTTTACCTTAAAATTGTCATTCAATACCTTGACCATCGGCGCAAGGCAGTTTGTAGTGCATGATGCATTGCTTATCAAGACATCATTTTTCTTGTCAATAGTGTGCTCGTTCACTCCCTTTACAATAATCTTCACAGGCTCATCCCCTTTTGGAGGCGCTGAAAGAAGGACTTTTTTTGCTCCAGCCTGCACATGCTTCATCATATCCTCTTTCTTCCTGAATATTCCAGTGCTTTCAACAACAACATCAATCTTGAGCTTTCCCCATGGAAGGCTTGCAGGGTCCTTTTCAGCAAAAACCTTGATTTCCTTTCCGTTTACAACAAGCGAGCTGTTCTTTGCTTCAACAGTTCCATTGAATTTTCCCTGTATTGAATCGTGCTTAAGCAGGTAGGCAAGCTCTTTATTGTCAGTCAAGTCATTAACAGCAACAAACTCTATTTCCGGGTCATCCAGCCCGGCAAGAAAAACCATTCTTCCTATTCTTCCAAAACCATTGATCGCAACCTTGATAGGCATTATAACCACCTCTTTTAGACACTATTTCGGCATTTCTGTTTATAAAGTTTGTGTTCAGAATTCGCTTCTTTTCGTATATCTTGTGTGCAGGAGCTTCTCTGCTTTCTCGCTCAGTGGGTGGTCAAGGAACTCCTTGTATATTTGTTTCACAAGAGGATTTTCATGCGACTTCCTCAAAGGAAGCTTTGAATCTTCCTCATAAATTGCACTTATCCTTTTCTTGATTATTTCCTTGTTGACAGGAAGAGGCTGGCCTCCCCCTCCGATGCATCCGCCGGGGCATGCCATTATTTCAATGAAATGGTAATCATCTTTTCTTTTGACAAGTTTTTTGGCGTTTCTGAGCCCATTGGCGGCTGCAAACCTTATTTCTTTCCCGTTTATCATGATTGTGCCTTCCTTGATTCCATCCATTCCTCTCAGCTGGTCAAACTCAATCTTTGTCAGCTGTTTTCCTGTTCCAATTTCATAAGCAGTCCTCAGTGCAGCTTCCATAACTCCTCCAGTTGCCCCGAATATTGCTCCCGCTCCTGTGGAAATTCCCAGTGCAGGGTCAAACTCTTCATCAGGAAGCGATTTAAAGTCAATT
>JAFGCE010000027.1 GCA_016932755.1 Candidatus Woesearchaeota archaeon | reverse complement strand
TTGTAGTTATATTATATTTTGAAGCATTATCATTACACCAGTCAACAGCATTTTCCAAATGTGATTCCCAAGCATTTCCACTTGCATCAGAAATTTTCAAAGCAACAATTTTTGCATCTGGAGCCAGTCCTTTGTATCCTGGACCGTTTCCAGCAATAATTCCGGCTATGGAAGTTCCGTGGCCATTGTCATCAGCTGAGTCATCATCTCCATTATAAAAATCGTAACCTCCAATAATAGTTGGGCAGCTTCCGTTCAAAAACTGGGTTCCGGTGCAATTTCCCAAATCATCGTGCCTATAATCTACACCAGTATCAATTATACAAACAGTTTGTCCTGCTCCTGTTAAATCAGCAAATCCATTATAGCTTGCATTTGAAGCTTTGTCAGCATTAATCAAAGGAAAGCTTTCCGCATTAGCAGCATGAAGTACCCTGTCCTCATCAACACCCAAAACAAATTCGTTTGATTCAAGTGTGCCTAAATCATCTTCATCTACATATCCTGCGAAACCATATTTCATATCAACTTTCTTGTCAAAAGATTTAAGCTGGCTGAGAACTTCGTTCTTTTTTCCTGAATCAGACAATGTTACAATAACCCTTGCGCTTCCTGAATCATCAACCTGCGCCTGAACATTATCAGAAACCTTGTTTCTTCCACCCCTGTTGTAGACAGGCGGTGTATAAGAGCTTACAAAAGTCATTGATTCTGGTTCAGGCTCTGGCTCTGAAACAGCTGCCTGCGACTGCTGGGTTTGTGTTTCAGGCTCATCTGCAACTGAAGAACTCAAGTCTGTTTGAACAGCAAGAGAAACAACAGGAACTGCATCAATTGTGCTTCTATGAGCGATTATGCCTCCTGTGAATAATACTACAGATATGATTAGAACAATTCCTAAAAAGCATTCGAAAATGGTTGATAGTTTTACCATTTTAAGTTCTGCCCACCCCTATATTGTCATATATTAAAGTAAAACCGGTATTTAAAGTATAGTATTGTATTACTACTATTTAAATGTTGCGGTTTTAGTAACTAATCAGTAGTAATATATAGTAGAAAGGTTTTTATATTACTATCTAAATATAGATATATTTATCTAATATTAGATAATATGAATGTAAAGTTTATAGCTAAGGTTGTTGGAGAAATAGAGAAGCATATAGGAAAACCGCTCACAATTCTGCAGATTTCAAAGAAATCAGGCATTAGCTATAACGCTGCATACAGGACTGTGCAGTTTCTTGAGAAGGAAAAAGTTGTCCAGATAGAGAAAGTCGGGCCTTCAACTGTTGTCAGGCTGAACTACAGCCCAAGAACACAGGGGTTTATTGCAATTGCGCAGAGCTATGAAAATGAAGAAGAATAAATTACAAAAGATGAATGTACTCTTGCTGATTTCATTAGTTCTAGCTCTGGCTGTATATGCACAGGAGTCTGTGCAGGTTGGCGAAATAAATTTGACAGTCTGGGACACAAGCGACAGCCAGCCTACCTATGACTTAAGCATAACTACATTCTATGCAAACTATTCAAACATAACTTCCCATATGCCTGTTGAGAACGCAAGCTGCAAGATAAACCTAAGTTATGCTGTAGGGCAGAATAACCTGACTTATGATTCAAACAGCAAATTGTACAGGGTAAGCTTCCAAAATATGAGCGTTGGAACTCATAATTTCACAGTAAGCTGCAACAAGACAGGATATCCCTGGCTTAATGCAACAGATAATTTTACAATCACAAACAGTGCTCCTGTCCAGAATGCAACAATCCCAAACATTACAATTGAGGAAGACACATTTTATTCAGTTAATTTGAACAATTATTTCTATGAACCCGATATGCATTCAAGCCAGAGTTTAGGCTGGAATGCCACTTCAGCGAATAACCTGACAATAACTATTGACAATTCAACAGGAATTATGAATATTACTCCTGATGCAAACTTCTACGGACTAAGAAGCTTTAAGGTTACTGCAGTGGATAATTTGAATGCCACAAATGAAAGCGACTTGATTTATGTTAATGTAACAAACACTCCTGAAGTAACTCTTTCAAGCCCTATAAACGGAAGCTCTGGGTTCTATGCTGATACAAACATTGATTTTTATTTGCAGGTCGAAGATGATTACCTAATTGATAACTGCTCATTGTATCTTAACGAAGCGCTAAATCAAACAGAAATTAATCTGAACTGGAATACTTCATTAGAGGCATATAATGACTCCGGAGTGCAGGGAGGAGTGGACCCAAATTATAACATCATTAATTATTCTAGCATTTTAACAAAAAAGATAGACCTGTTAAACACAAATTTCAAAGTTTTCCGAGCATATTTAAACAAAACAGGAAGCCCCAGTGGGCCAATAATCGTAAAAATAAATGGCAATAATTTGTTCAATATTTCTCCTAGTGAAATTTCATCCGGCGGTTCTTGGGTAAGCAAGATTATAACGGATGATTCTGTTCTTATTACTGGGGTTAACAACATAACCTTTGACGCATTTTATATTCCGGGTAAATATTATGTCTTGTATGATGATCCTAATTCAGAATATATTGTAAGACTTGCAAATAACATATTCAAGTTCGGCACGCTAAATTTGAACAAAGGAGATTATTTCTGGAATGCAGAATGTTACAACAACCAGAGTCAAGGCAAGCAAACAGAAGAATGGGTTTTAACAGTCAACAATTCTGCTCCGACAAAGCCAACAACACTAACCCCCCCTTCAGGAGTTTACAATGATACAAACTCAATAATCAACATATCCTGCGGCGGAAGTTATGACCTTGATGGGGATGATATAAGTTACATTATCCAATACATAGGCAATAGCGAAGGGAAGTTAATCACAATTGCAGATAATCTTCCAGATGGAAATTATATTTGGAATGTTTCAAAGGTACCTGCAGATAACATTAAGTTGATATGTTATTCTTCAGATACTTTCTCAAACTCACCAAATCTTGAACAGATATCATTCCCAATTTCCATAGAGCACCCCGGCGCGCCAACAACACCAACCTTGTTGAAATGTAATGGAGGGAGCTGTGCAAGCCAGACTTTTGGGGATGAAATAAATATCTCATGCTACGGCTCAACTGACGCTGACAGCAATTTCAATTATACAATCCAGGCATATTATGAGGATTATGACGGAATAAAATGGAGAAATCTTTCTGTTGTTCCAGCATCTGAAGGAGATGAGGGATATGGAAATTACACTTGGGATACAAGTTTGGGTGTAAACCAAACAGGAGTCAAGATTGGATGTTATGCTTATGATGGAATAATTCAATCATCCAGCAAAACTGAACAAAACATAACAATCAGCCATCCTTCTGCTCCAACAACTCCGAATTTGCAGCCTCAGTCAGGAATATTTGAAGATGAAATTAACATAACCTGCAACGGAAGCGGAAATTTAATTTACGAAGTTTATGCCTATTATAACAGCAATTGGAATTTGTTAAACAATTCTTTGGATGAAAACAGTATTCATGTCTGGGACATAAGCTCAATATCTGAGCAGGACATTGATTTGAAATGTCGTGCATACAACGGAAATTATTATTCACAATTCACAACGGAAACTGTCACAATTGACAGGCCTCCGACAAGCCCAAACACTCTTGAGCCGGAAACAGGAGTCTATGAATATGAGATAAACTACTCCTGTTCTGGTTCAGAGAATCTGCAGGGCTTCAATTATTACATTGATTCATATTATAACAGCGGATGGGAGCAAAGAACAGACTCATTCCCTGGTATCCCACCTGTCAATGACGCAGAGTTAGCTTATGATGATGGAGTTTATACAGGATTCATTAATCAAAAAGCGAACTCATTTAATTTGTTTGATAATTTCTACATAATAGTACCGAATGGCAATTATTTATTCTGTGTAAAAGGTTATGGAACAGGAGCAGGACCAAGGTTCAAGCTTTATTGGAATTGCGATTCTGATTTTAATAACTGTAATTCTGATGCACAGTTCACCCAACTAACTGGAACCGAAGAGACATACTGCAGTGATGTTGATTTAACTGGAACAAGTGTGAAATATTTAAAAATTGAGACAAGAGGGGACCAATCCTCTAATATAATCTCAACATATTTCGACCACGCATATTTGGTTGCAAAGCCTTTCACATGGGATGTTTCCGGGATAGCGCCTCAGGCAAATGTTGACCTGAGATGCACTGCTTATGACAGCAGGGGAAATTCCGGCGAATTCAACCCATCTGGAAAGTTAATAATCGACAGGATTCCAAAGTTTAATGGTTCTTCCAGCTTTAGTTACAGCTACAACACGGTAAGTTACCATAATCTGAGCGAAATGTTTTATGACGAGGATAATGACGCCTTAATTTTCAGCTCGACAAACTCAAGCCATATTTCCACAAAAATAACTGGAAACAATCTTACAATAACCCCTTCAGCAAAATGGTGCGGAACAGAAACAATCCAGGTAAAGGCGAACGACAGCCTTGTTGAAACAGCGCAGAATATCTCACTATCATTCACAGGATGCTCAGGAGGGGGCGGAACAGGAACCACAGAAGAGGAAATCCCACCTCCACCACCGCCAGTGGTTGTTCCAACTCCTGAAAAGCCAAAAGAACCTGAAATAGAAAAACCAGTGGAAATCCCGTCAGGCAGGAAAGAAAAGCCAATAATAACAGACCCGATAATCCAGAAGATATTTGACACAAAAGTAAAGCACACAAGAGAGTATGTAATCTCAAGGTCAAAGACAAAAATCATTGAGAGAGTAAAAAACATAGGGTTCTATGACTTGGAGGACATAAGGGCAAGGCTGACAATACCAAAAACTGTTGCAGAAAAGGCGACAGACATAGAGGCTGTTGACAGCTTTGCAATAATCAAGCAGGACCCTGAGATTGAGTTTGACATACCCCTGCTTAAGACAAATGAGGAGATTGAGCTCCAGTACATAATCAATAAACGCCTGTCAGAAGACGCAGTCAACAATATAATAATAGAAATTCTGCCAAGGGAGCTGACAGAAGAAGAAAGAGCAGAAAAAGAAAGGGAGATACAGGAAAAGATAGAGAACACGTCAAAATACATCACAATAACAAAAGAGGTTACAACAACAGAAGACACGACAGAATTCAAAATAAATCTGGACATACAGGAAAACACAATTCTTTACGATGTCAGCATCTTCGCTGAAATCCCGAAATGCCTTGTTGAAATTATCAAGAGGGACATGATTGTAAGCGACGTGGACTTTGAAATAATCTCAGAAGACCCTCTGATAAGATGGCATTTTGAAACACTGACATCAAAAGAAGAGATAAACTACCTCATAAAGAAAGCAGCTGAGGAGGGATGCGCAGACAAGACCATGGTCATTCCTTTAGCCCAGAAAATCCTGATAGTTTCAAAGAAGATAAATTATGCAAGGGCATTAATTCCTCTTCTGATAGTCCCGTTGATTATTGCAATAATTACATTCTTCTCTGCATACGGCTATGCTGAAAAGGAAAAATTAATCGAGATTGGGCACCTGATAAAATGGGCGAAAAGAACAAGGAAAAAAGGATACAGCTGGCAAGGGATAGCAGAGTCGCTGAAAAGGACAAGGCGCTACACAGAACAGCAGATAAATACAATCCTTGACTTGGCATCAAGACCTATAAAGCTTCTTGTAACAAAGCTGGACATTGACATCGAGGAAGGAATATTAATCCTTATCATAATCCTGAACATACTTGACTTTGCAAGATTCCTTCCTGGCGAGGTAGACTTTGCAAAGAAGGTAATATCATGGACAATTCTCGGATATCTCCTGTTCAGGGTCAGCATCACAAGAGTGCTTTTCGGATGCAGGTGCAGGAATCTTGACATCATGCTTCTTACAGGCCATTTCATGCTTATAATAAAAAATGTGATAGAAGTTGCGCAGACAGAGTTCATAGATGCAGGATACCTTAAAGACCTTTACGCATTAATAGCAAACAATGCCCAACTTCTTGAGACAACTTTTTTCACAGCAGGAGCAGTAATCATAATAGCAGTATCAGTCTACATAGCAAAGAGAAGAACAATAAGCGAGAAAAGCTTCATGGGAGTGATAAAGGAATATGGAGAGCCGCCAAAAAGCTTCTTCAAGCTGATATCAAGGGCATTTTTCGTGACAATAACTCATCTTTTCTTCTTCCTTGTGGTTTTCAACCTGATGATGGAGTGGCTTGCAATAGCTGTTGACGCAGCCTTGGTTACAGCAGCAATTGTGTTCTATCTTTTCGTCCTGATAAAGCACAGGGAAAAACACTGGATGCTCGGATTAATCTACAAGATAGGCAATGCCGGAGAAAAATTCTATGAAAGCTTCATTGACCTGTTCCAGAACAGGAAGACAATCCTCATAGGAATTTCAGGCATGCTGATACTCCACACCTTGACAGAGATTGGAATATTCATAATACCTTATGCGCTTGGACTGTACAACCCAATCTACCTTGCAAGCTGGCAGCAGGGACATGCGCCGATATTCAATATTTACGGATGGCTCAGAGGAGTCTTCGGAATCCAGACAATGCAGATTCAGTCATTGTTCAGCCAGGGAACTATCGGCATGGGAGCAGGACAGATAGCAGTCCTTTTGGGCATGTATCTCCTTAACATAATTGCAATAGTCTCATTGCTTGCACTGCCTGCATTCGTGTGGTACCACCTTTACAAGAACAGGAAACTGCCATTCTCAGAGGTGCCGAGATTCATTCTTTCAAGATGGAAAATAGCCCTGCTTGCTTCTTCATATCTTGCATTTATCCTTGCGCCTGCTTTCAGGCTTAAGGGGCTTTTCTTAAGAGGGCTGCTGGGAGTGGATATAATGACAAGCAACATTGCGGTAAACCCCAACCTTGACTTAATCTTTGCAATAATCGCTGTTTCAGGGCTGCTTATTTATCTGTTAACCCATATTTCAAGAAAAACAAGGAATATCTTCAACTGGATTGTGCTTGCATCGGCATTTGTGTTATTCTTCCACTACATAATATTCTTCTTTGAAAGTATTGTTGTATTCTACACATACACAATAAAGATGACTGTGCTGTCTTATAATTATTTCATAAGCTTTATACTGCTGACTTTCATGGCTCTGACAATACTTTTCTATGGCTTCGGAACCCTCTCATTATTATTTGAGCTTTGGCTGAGAAACGAGCTCCAGCTGAGAAGAATACTGATGATAAAAAAGACTCCGGAATGGGCAAAGCACTTTGACATGGAGCTGCTGCATCACGAGTCTGCCCATGAGGAGGATAAGCACGGCAAGAAGTATGAAATGCTGAAAGTGTACATAACAAGAGAGATGGAAAGAGGCCATAACTTCTCAACAATCCTCATGCATATCAAGAAAGTCGGCTGGTCTTACAAAGTGATTGAAAAAGCGCTTGCGGAGTTGAGCACAAGCAGGGAATTTAACCAGCTGACAAAAGGAAGGAAGCATAAGAACAGCAAATCAATTGCGATGCTTGCAAATTATATACAGGCAGAGCTTGAGAAAGGGGTAAGGCTTGAAAAAATACTTAAGGCAATACCAGGCAGAGGTTGGAATGACACTGACCTGATTGATGCACTGATAAGCCTTAAAGAAAGATAATCAGCACTGCCCGATTTGTTCTGAAACAACTGCCCTGTGGGTGCAGAAAACCGGCTCTTCAGTTCCTACCTGCGGAATCAGCTTTATCTGCTGGATTTCCCCCAGGCTGGAAAGATAGCTGAATTTTATCTGGGCTCCTGTAGCCCTTTCAAGAGGCTGTGTAAGAATAGAATCAATATTCTGTATTCCATTGCTTCCGATTACGCTTACTTTAATGTCATTAATCCTTACTTCTGCTCCGCTCTCAATGAACAGGTCTATGCTGTAATCAGAGGGGTTATAGCAGACCTTTTCCTTTCCTCCGACTTTTATTATGCTTAATTCAACAAGGCTGCATGAGCCGACATCAGCGCCTGCTGTGAATTCGGACTTTTCCTCAATGTATGACTTGCCCCAGTTCATGACTACTAATCCGAGGGCAATGGCAAATGCTATAAGAAGCAAAGTCGCTACAAGCGGTGAAACTCCTCTTTTGTTCATTAAAGCACCTCTTTACAGCCATTTATTTTAAATTGGAATTATTTAAATCTTTCCCTTCAGAAAACTTTTTATAGTCATCTTCAATAAAAACAAAGCATGGTTCAACTAACCCAGGAGCAGGCTCAGGCAATGCAGGAAAAGCTGAAGAATATGTCTCCTGAGGAGCTGAAAGAGTTCCAGAAAAAGCAGTGCATCTTCTGCCAGATAATATCAGGCAAAGTTGCCTCAAAAAAGATTTACTCAGACGATAAGTGCACAGCAATCCTTGACATTAACCCTGCAAACCCGGGGCACATACTTCTCCTGCCAAACGAGCATTACAGCATAATGCCGCTGATTCCTGCTGAAGAGCTTTCGCACCTTTTCAAGATGGCAAAAGCGCTTGCCCATGCATCGCTCAAGGCGCTTGAAGCGCAGGGAACAAACATATTTATCGCAAACGGAGTTGCGGCAGGGCAAAAAGCCCAGCATTTTATGATTCATATAATCCCCAGAAAAGAGGGGGACAATGTAAACCTGGGAATACCTGAGAAGAGCATAAGCAAGGCAGACACAAAGAAGGTTATTGAAAGGCTTAAGCCCGCCATTGCAAAGGCGCTTGGAAAAGGAATTGAAGAAGAGCCCGGAAAAAAAGCTGAAGAAAAAGAGGACGCTCATAAGGCTGAAAAAGAAGAGCCTGCTCCTGAAGAAGAGAAGTTCATAACAAGCGCAAAAGCAAGAAGATTCCACAAGAACGAGTGCCCTTTTGCCCAGAAAATACCCGAAGACAGCAGGATTTACAGAAACCATGAAGAGATGGGAAAAATTGGCAAGCTTCCCTGCAGCTGCACAAAGCTGAAAACAGAAGAGGAAGAAAAGAAGAAGCCTGCAAAAAAGAAACAGGAATCCGGGAAAAAAACAGCAAAGAAAAAAGAAAAGGCTGGAGAGAAACAGGAACCTCAAGGTGAAGAGGGGATAACACTTGATGATATCAGCAGCCTTCTTACAGGAGGTGCAGGATGACTGAGTGCGAGTTCTGTACGCTGATGAAGGGGAAGATGAACAAGGTTTACGAAGACAGCCAAATCTTTGTTATGCATTCAATGCAGCCCGCGACATTCGGGCATTTGCTTGTGCTTCCAAAAAAGCACGTCATGATAATAGAGCAGCTTGCTGACTATGAGATTTCTGAGATTTTTGAAAAAGTGAACAAGATTTCAACTGCTGTGTTTGAAAGCCTCGGCGCCCACGGAACAAACATAATACTCCAGAACGGAGTTGCAGCAGGGCAAAACCATTCCCACCTTATGATTCATGTCATACCAAGAAGGGAGGGAGACGGCATTGATTTCACATGGCAGCCAAAGCACCTTTCTGAAGAGGAAATGTCAACAATAGAGCTGAAGCTGAAGGAGGCTGCAAAAAACATAGGTGCTTTTGAGGAAAAGCCTGCTGAGCCTGTTGAGATGGACACGAAAGTCGAGAAGATAAAGGAGCCTGAAGGAGACGAGGAAAACTATCTCATAAAACAGCTTGACAGGATTCCTTAGACAAACAGCAGTACAAGATTCCCCCAAATAACAGAGATTATCATTGCTATAAAGAAAACAGGCACAAAAGGCATTCCTTCTTTTACCAAGACCTGCCTTATTTTTCCTTCCTGCCTCAGCTTGAGCAGTTTTTTTATCTGCTCCCTGCTTATGCCCAAATCCTTGGGCCCTGTTATTCTTTTTCCCTCAACAACAACATCCTTCACAATCCAGTCGCCTTCTGTCAGCTTTTCAACAGGCACAAATTTCACAAGCGATGTTTTCTCGACAGCGGTCAGCAGAAGCCACGAATAAAACATTATGAAAAGCACAAGCGCGGATGTGACAAGGAAAATTGCAGTATAAACATCAACAAGGAATGAGCTTATCAAAAGCAGCGCAACCATCACAAAAAGCACTTTTTTTGCCAGCTTATAGCCTTTTGTCCTTACTGTTTTCCTTACAAAAGGCACAAACTTGCTTTTGTGCTTAACAGCAAGGATTATTCCCCAAAGGATGCCGTAAACAGCTCCTGCAATGAGCATGTTCACAAAAAATGCAACAAAGAGATGGTCTGGCCTGAACTGAAGCCCTATTAAAGCCCCGATTCCCATAAGCATCTTGCTGTCGCCTCCTCCCCACTGCCCCAGGTAAAACATCATCAGGGCAAGAGCAAGGAATACTGCAAATCCCAAAACCCCTTCTATTATATAGCTCCATTCAAATGTTGAAACAGAATAAGCAAGCCTTATCCCAAGACCTGCAAAAATAGCTGAATAATTAACCCAGTCGGGAACCTCCCTTGTCTTGAAGTCTGTAACTGTTCCTACAGCAAGTATAAGAAAAACCAGTGAAATAAGGATAATATCTATCATCAGCTGGAAAATCGTCATTTCTGTTTATAAATTTTTGGAAATCAGCAAAAAATTTATATAGTCGACAGCCCATATTAATAACTAGGAAATGGTAATAAAAGAACTGCTGAAAGAGACAAAGATAGACAGGCACAATCTGCCTCATCATGTTGCCTTAAGTGTGGAGGGGTGCAGGGAGTTTTCTGCCAAGAACAACATCCCTTACGAAGAGATAACAAGGCAGAAGTTCTTCAATGTAAAGAACATCATAAGGACATGCGTCAAGCTTGGAATCCCCTTGTTCACATTCTACATATTTCCAAGCTCATTAAAGGACGAATCTGAGATTATCAGTGTTGTGGACGGGCTTGTTGATTTTTTTGAAGACCTGAAAAAATGGGATTTTGTAAAGGAAAATCAAATCAAGGTTTCAGTCCTTGGCAAATGGTATGACCTGCCTGGAAGGCTTGTTGAGCCGATAAAGGAGACAATACAGGACACAAAGGATTATGACAAGTTCTTCCTTAACCTGTGCATAAATTATGACGGGCAGGAAGAGATTGTGGATGCTGCAAGGCTCATAGCAAGGCAGGTTAAATCAGGCAGGCTGGACCCTGAAAGCATAAGCAAGTCAGACATCAAGGAGAACATATATGCAAGCTATTTCCTGCCGCCTGAACTGATAATAAAAACAGGGACAAGCAGAAAAATTGACGGATTCCTGTTGTGGGACTCGGTAAATTCAAAGATTTATTTCTCAAACAAGCCATGGCCTGACTTCGGAAAGCTTGAATTCCTGAAGGCGCTTGAGTTTTTCCAGAAATAGCTACCTATAGCCTCCAATTATGTATGCCAAAGAATCAAAAATTGACAGTGCTTTGGTGACATCGCCGTGCCTTCTACAGTGCATCACGACTTTTGCCCTGAAAATGCCGTGCTCGTTTTCCCAGGCATAATTCACATTAAGCTCAGGGAAGTAATAATAGAACATTGCCTCGTTTTTCCTGCTGAATTTTGGCGCCGGCTTCTTCCTTAATTCCTGGGGGAGGGCTACAAATGCTGCAAATGTTCTGTCAAGCTCCAAAACTGAAACAATTCCCTCAAGCTCCCCTCCCTCATGAAGCGCAGGAAGCACGGTCGCAAAAAGATAGTCAGTAAGAAGCGCTTCCCTGTACGATAATGCCTCATTGAACTCTCCTTGAGTCCTGTCTGAGACTATGTTCCTGCAAAGATGATACATGCTTGCCATAAAAAACAGGAAAATGCTGCTGCTTAAAAAGCTTAGTCAAATTAAGTTAAATATAAATAGGAGTTGTATGTTACTTTTAACAGCGTTTAACAATGAAAATTTACTACGCTAGTCAATCTTTTTATCCACACATTGGCGGAGTGTCTACATATCTTCTTAACCTTGCCAAGGAAATGGTTAAGACAGGGAATGAGGTAGTGGAGGTACACCTAAGGCCTTCTGGCGAGGAATCTGAAGCAGAGATAAAAGGGGTGGAAATACACCGGGTTCCGAGAGAGCCGATTGACAAAAAATTGATGGAGCAGTACAGCAAGTTCAAGGAAGCGGTCTATACCGAGTGCCACTATAAAAAAGCAGCATTCACAAAACTCCCTGCAGAAATGGAGGGATATGAGGCATTCAATACAATAAATGAGTATTTTGGTGAGGAATTAAGGGAACTTCTTGAACAGGACCCTGCAGACATAGTCCATATCCATGATTTCCAGCTTCTTTTTGCATACAGGTATGTTCCACGAGGAGCCCCATGCATTCTCACGTGGCATATTCCTTTTATTGAAGACATGTCACCTCATCTCGCAAGATTCCTTGTAAAACACCTTAAAGAATATGACAAGGTTGTTTTTTCATCACAGGAATACATAGAGGCTGCTGTGAAGGCAGGGCTTCCGCGGGAAAAAACAGAGCTTATACACCCAATAGCAAACACAAACTTGTTCAGGGTTATGGATATTAACAAGGGAGGTGTAAAGGAAAAATACGGCATCCCAAAAGATTCAAAAGTAATATTATGCGTTCAAAGGGTTGACCCAAAATCAGGGCATGAACAGCTTGTAAGGGCGCTTCCGAAAGTTCTTGAAAAAGTGCCAAATGCAAGGCTTGTTTTTGTGGGCGCAGAATCACTGAGCAACAAGCTCTCAAAATCAAGGGCTGCACTTGCAAAACAGATAAAACAGCTCATAAAGGATATGGGAGTTGAGAAAAAAGTCATTTTTACAGGAAACATAGACTATGATGTTATTCCGGAGATATACAATGCATCGGATGTTGTTGCATTATGCTCAAAGAACGAAGGGTTCGGCCTTGCAATAACAGAAGGAATGGCTTGCGGAAACCCAATTGTCGGAACAAGGGTGGGAGGGATACCCATCCAGGTGAAAGACGGGGTTAACGGCTTTCTTGTTAATGTTGGAGACATTAAAGCCACTGCAGAAAGCTTCATCAAAATCCTGACTGACGACAAGCTGAGGAAGAAGATGGCTTCAAATTCCCTTAAGATTGTTGAGAAAAATTTCCAGATTAGTGTTGGAATAGAGAAGCATCTTATGCTATACAACAGCGTAATGAAAATGAAAGACGAGTTCCACAAGATTGAGTACTTTGACATAAATGAAGTCAAGGGGATCATAACAGATCTTGACAGGACAATAACAGACGGCCCCGCAAAAGTGGATTTTGATCCTGCTGATTATGACACAGAGCTTCTTAAAGAGATGAAGAACACCGGAATTGATTTGTTCCTGGCTACAGGAAGAACAATACATTATGTCAAAAGATTGTGCTATGCATTCAAAATATGGAGGGCTGTTGTCTGCGAAAACGGCGCTGTGATATACTTCCCTTCAACAAGAAAGACAATCACCATAAATACTTATGCAATGAAAAAAGCCAAGAAAATAATAAGAAACCTTAACCTTCCCGGCACTGTAGTAGGAAAGGTTATAACCAGCAACCGGATAGGGGATGAGGGGCTGATAAAGGAAAAGCTCGGCAAGCTTGCAACACTGGTTCATTTTGTGCGTAATGTAAACGAGATAATGACTCTCCCAAGAGGGGTTGACAAAGGGCTTGGCATAAGGCTCGCGCTCCAGTATCTTAATATCAACCTCGACGACACTATAGTTGTGGGCGACGGAGAGAATGATGTTGACATGTTCCTTAACCCCGGATTCAAGATTGCACTTGCAAACGCCCATGAAAAACTAAAAAAGCTCTCAAATCAGGTTACAAAAAATCCGTCAACAGAAGGGATAAGGGAAATAATTAAAAAGCTGAAGATGTAGATTGCATTAAATGATTCCTAAGCTAAGCCATTACAGGAAAATTATAGGCAGCGAAGCTGTAGAGCAGATAAGGGAAAAGGCAGAACCCCTTGAAGGAAAGCATGTTGTTCATGTAAATGCCACTTCTACCGGCGGGGGGGTTGCCGAAATACTAAACAATCTTGTTTTTCTGATGAACGATGTTGGGATAACAACAGGATGGAGGGTTATCCTTGGAAGCCACTCATTCTTTAAAGTGACAAAAGGGATGCACAATGCACTCCAGGGAAACAAGTGGAGGATGACTAACTCAAGAAAGAGGATATACGAGGAATACTGCGAAAGAAACTCTATGATTAACCATCTCGGCGAACACGACCTTGTGGTTATACATGACCCCCAGCCTCTCGGCATGATAAAGGGCTATGAAAAAAAAGCAAAATGGATTTGGAGATGCCATATAGACATCTCATCCCCGAACATGGATGTGCTCGGATACCTCCTGCCTTTAATAAAAAAATATGACGGAGTGATTATATCATCAAGAAAGTTCAGGATAAAATATTTGAGAAGGCCCCAAAGCATAATCCCCCCCAGCATTGACCCTTTGTCCCAAAAAAACAAGAAACTGGACCTTGCAAAGGCAAAAAGGCTTCTCTCAAAAAAAGGGATAGACCCTGACAAGCCAATTCTTTGCCAGATATCAAGGTTTGACCCATGGAAAGACCACCTCGGCGTTGTAAGGATGTACCAAAAAATAAAAGAGAAGCATGACTGTCAGCTTGTCCTTATGGGAGACATGGCAGGAGACGACCCGCAGGGGCCTATAATTTATCACCAGATAAAACAGAAGAGCGAGGAGCTGAAGGATTTGACAATAATAACAGAAAAAAATGACCTTCTTGTAAACGCACTCCAGACTGCTTCTGCCTGCGTATTCCAGAATTCTATAAAAGAAGGTTTTGCGCTTACTGTTTCAGAAGCCCTGTGGAAGAACACCCCTGTCCTAGGGACTGATGTAGGCGGAATCCCCCTGCAGATAAAAAACAACAAGACCGGATTTATAATCAGGAACAGGAAAGATGGAGTGAAAAAAGCACTTATGATTCTTGAAAATGAGAAGATGAGGGAAAGGCTGGGCAGGGCAGGGCATGAGCATGTAAAGAAAAATTTCCTCATAACATCCCATCTTTATAATTACATAAACCTATTCAACAGGTTCCTGAAGCCTGACTAAAGGCGCGTTCTCCGAAAGCTTTAAATAGGAACCCAAAATCCTAATTCTTACCAGTGACTTAATGACGGCTGAAAAGCCCGAGATGAGGTAACTTCTGTTTATGTTATCTCAATAATAGTTAATAAAAAGCCGGTAGGAGGAATCAAAATGGCTGAACAATCAAAAGAAATTGTTGAAAAAGCATTCGAGGCAATTGAGCTGGCAAAGACCAGCGGAAAGATAAAGAAAGGAACCAACGAGGTTACAAAGGCTATTGAAAGAGGGACTGCAAAGCTTGTTGCTGTTGCAAAGGACGTAAACCCTCCGGAGATTACAATGCACATACCTCTTCTTGCAAAAGAAAAGGGAATTCCCTGCATAATTGTTGATTCAAGGGAAGAGCTTGGCTCTGTGGCAGGAATAAACGTTCCTACAGTTGCAGTTGCTGTAGTCGGCGAAGGGGAATCCAAGAAAGTCATCAAGGAAATTGCCGAAAAAATGAAGTAAGGGAGCAAAAATGGCAGACACTCAAGAAGAAAAGAAAGCTCCTTCAAGAGGAAGGGGCAGGGACAAGGAAGAAAAGGTCGCAGGAGTTGTCAATTTCACAAAAGCAGTGCCTTCAAAAGTAGAGGAAGTCATAGGAAGAACAGGCACAAGAGGAGAGGCTGTCCAGGTAAGGGTAAAGATTCTTGACGGAAGGGACAAAAACAAGATTATAAGAAGAAACGTCAAGGGGCCTGTCCAGCTTGGGGACATACTTATGCTGAGAGAGACAGAAATCGAGGCAAGACCCCTGAATAAATCAGGAAGAGGAGGGGGAAGCTAAGATGGCAAAATGCAGTTTTTGCAAAAGGGACATTGAACCAGGGACCGGGAAAATATTCATCACAAAGGAAGGGAAGGACTTTCATTTCTGCTCAATGAAGTGCGAGAAAAACCAGCTCAAGCTGAAGAGGCTTCCCAGAAACCTTAACTGGATAAGGAAGAGGAAAAAATGATGGAAAGAACATTTGTCGCAATAAAACCTGACGGAGTTCAGAGAGGCATAATCGGAGAGATAATCTCCAGGTTTGAGAAGGCAGGGCTGAAGATAGTAGGAATGAAAATGGTCTGGGTTGACAAGGGCTTTGCAAAAAAGCATTACAAGGACCTTGTTGACAAGCCGTTCTACAAGGGGCTTGAGCAGTTCATAATCGAGGGCCCTGTTGTAGCTATAGTCATAGAGGGGCTTCACGCAATCGAGATTGTCAGAAAAATAGTGGGGCCCACAGAGCCAAAGCAGGCTCAGCCAGGGACAATCAGAGGGGACTATGCGCACCACTCCTATGAGTACGCAGACAAAAAGGGAATCGCAATCAAGAACATAATACATGCATCCGGAAACAAGAAGGATGCAGAGTATGAGGTTAAGCTCTGGTTCGGGCTTGACGAGATGCATGACTACAAGACAGTTCATGAAAAACACGTATTTTAGGTGATCACATGGCAGGAGAAAAAATGGTTGAAAAGATGCAGAGGATGATAAATAAGCCCTCTAACATTAGGAATATTTGCACAAGCGCCCATATCCACCACGGAAAGACTGCTTTCACAGACAATCTTCTTGCAGCAGCAGGGCTTATGTCAGAGAATCTGGCTGCAGACCTTGACAAGGGAATGATGACCTGGCAGCACGCTGACGAGCAGGAAAGACTTATGACAGTCGACGCTGCAAATGTATCCATGGTCCACAGCTACCAAAATGAGGAATACCTTATCAATCTTATAGACACCCCGGGGCACATTGACTTCGGAGGAAACGTAACAAGAGCCATGAGGGCTATTGACGGAACAATAGTTCTTGTATGCGCATCAGAAGGAATAATGCCGCAGACAGAAACTGTCCTTAAGCAGGCATTGAGGGAAAGGGTAAAGCCTGTTCTTTTCATAAACAAGGTTGACAGGCTGGTTAAGGAAATGCTTTTCACTCCTGAGCAAATCCAGGAGAGGCTTGTCAAGATAATTCTGGAATTCAACAAGCTTATAGAGCAGATTGCAGAAAAAGACTACAAAGAAAAATGGAAGGTAAACATCCAGGACGGAAGCGTTGCATTCGGAAGCGCAAGGGACAACTGGGCTCTTTCACTTCCTTTTATGCAGAAGAAGAACATAACATTCAAGGAGATTCTTGAAGCTTACAAGATGGATGATGCAGGTCAGAAAAAATGGTTCTGGGAGAAGGCGCCTCTGCACGAGGTTATACTTGATATGGTAATCAAGCATCTCCCAAACCCGCTTGACGCCCAGAAATACAGAATCCCGAAAATATGGCACGGAGATCCGGAATCAGAGCTTGGAAAAGGGATGATAAACTGCAACCCTAACGGAAAGCTGGCGTTCTGCATAACAAGAATAGTTATAGACCCTAAAGCAGGAAGGGAAATCGCTGCAGGAAGGCTTTACAGCGGAACAATAAAAGAAGGCATGACAGTATATCTTAACGACGCAAAGAGAAGCCAGAGAATCCAGAACGTATTCATGTATCTGGGTGTAAAGACTGAGATGTTCGGAAGCGTGCCTGCAGGAAATGTCCTTGCAATAGCCGGAGTTGAAGGAGCTGCAGGAGAAACTATCACAGAAGAGCCTGAGCAGCCTTTCGAAGAGATAAAGCACCTGTTCGAGCCGGTCATTACAAAGTCAATAGAGGTAACAAAGCCGCAGGACCTTCCAAAGCTTGTTGAAGTCCTTAGGAAAGTTGCAAAAGAAGACCCTTCAATCAAGATTGAGATTCATGAGGAGACAGGGGAAAACCTGCTGAGCGGCATGGGAGAGCTTCACCTTGAGATTATAGAAAACAGGATTGTAACAGAAAAGGGGCTCCAGATTAAGACATCCCCGCCAATAGTTGTTTACAGGGAATCAATCACAAAGCTGTCGCAGGAAATAGAGGGAAAATCCCCTAACAAGCACAACAAGTTCTATTTTGTTGTTGAGCCTGTTCCTCCAAAGCTCATGGAAATGATGAAAAACAGGGAAATACCCGAAGGAAGAATAAAGAAGAAAGACCTTGAGCTGAGGAAAAAGCTGATGGAAGCAGGGCTGAGCACAAAAGAGGCTGACCAAATCAAGGATATTTACAAGACAAACATGTTTGTTGACGAAACAAGAGGGCAGGTTCATATCGGAGAAGTCATTGAAATGATACTTGACATGTTCGAGGATGTAATGAACAACGGACCTCTTGTAAGGGAGCCGTGCTTCGGAGTCATTGTAAGGCTGAAGGATATGAAGCTTCACGAAGACGCAATCCACAGGGGGCCTGCGCAGGTTTATCCTGCAATCAGGGAAGGTATAAGGGGGGCAATGATGACAGGCGGACCTGTCCTTTACGAGCCGCTCCAGATACACCTGCTTGAAGCTCCGACAGAATCCACAGGACCGCTATCTGCACTGGTAGCGCAGAAAAGGGGAAGCCTAATAGAAATGAACCAGGAAGGGATAAGGGTTACAATGAAAGCCAAGCTTCCTGTCATGGAAATGCTTGGGTGGAGCTCAGACTTAAGGTCAGCATCAGGAGGAAGGGGGCACTCTTCGCTTGTGGACCAGATGTTTGAGAAACTGCCGAACGAGCTTCAGGAAAAAGTGATAAACCAGATTAAAAGCAGGAAGGGATTATCAGAGGCTATGTACGGCGCTTAATAGTGGATAAAAGCATAACATTTATAAATACAACCAAAATTCACTATTAAATAAATACGTCAATAAATCAAACTACCAAATCGTATAAAATGGAGGGAAATTAAGATGGCAAAAAATAAGACACACATAAACATTGTCTTCATAGGACATGTTGATGCCGGTAAATCTACAACTGTTGGAAGGCTTCTTTTCGACAGCGGAAATATAGACGAGCAGGCATTGAGAAAGCTGAAGGAGAAAGCTGAAGAGCTTGGAAAAGGCGGATTCGAGTTCGCATTCGTCATGGACAACCTGAAAGAGGAAAGGGAAAGGGGAGTTACAATCGACCTTGCACACAAGAAGTTCGAAACCCCAAAATACTACTTTACAATCATCGATGCTCCAGGGCACAAAGACTTTATCAAGAACATGATTACCGGAGCATCCCAGGCTGACGTTGGAGTTCTTGTTGTTGCTGCAACAGACCCTGAACTGCAGCCGCAGACAAAGGAACACGTTTTCCTTGCAAGAACTCTTGGAGTTAACCAGCTTATAGTTGCAGTAAACAAGATGGACGCTGTCAACTATGATGAAGCAAAGTTCAACAAGATAAAGGAAATGGTCACAAAGCTGCTTAAGCAGACAGGATACAAAACAGACGAGGTTCCATTCCTTCCTGTAGCTTCGCTTGTCGGAGACAACGTAGTCAAGAAGGGAGAGAAGCTTGGCTGGTTCAAAGGCAAGACACTTGTCGAGACAATGAATGATATTAAAGAGCCTGAAAAACCAACAGAACTTCCGCTTAGGCTTCCTATCCAGGATGTCTACAACATCACAGGTATCGGTGTTGTTCCAGTTGGAAGAGTTGAAACAGGCACCATGAAAGTAGGGCAGAAAGTCATAGCTGTTCCAGGAAGAGAAGGAAAAGGAGTAACAGGAGAAGTAAAGACAATAGAGATGCACCATGAACAGCTTCAGACAGCTGAACCAGGAGACAACGTAGGATTCAACGTAAGGGGATTCGGAAAGACAGACATTGCAAGAGGAGACGTTGTAGGAGATGCAGGCAATGTCCCAACAGTTGTCACAGAGTTCACTGCCCAGCTGGTTGTACTAAACCACCCAACTGTCATCACAGTTGGATACACGCCTGTGTTCCACATACACACAGCTCAGGTAGCATGCCAGGTTGTAGCAATCGAGAAAAAGCTCAACCCTGCAACAGGAGAGGTTCTGGCTGAAAACCCAGACTTTATCAAGAACGGCGATGCTGCAATAGTCAAAATCAAGCCTACACAGCCGCTTGTTATTGAGAAGCAGAAAGACATACCTCAGATGTCCAGGTTCGCCATAAGGGACTCAGGACAGACAGTTGCTGCAGGCATGTGCATTGACCTAGTCAAAAAGCAGTAAAAATTTTTATTTTTTTACTTAAATTCAAAAGGGGTCATGATAAACTCGAGCTTTATCATGTGGCACGCTGATACAATAATATATTCGAGGGTATAGAAATGCAGAAAGCAAGAATAAAACTGGCAAGCACAGACATAAACAAGGTAAACGAAACCTGTGAATATATTAAAGAGATTGCTGAAAAAACCGGCGTGGACATGCGAGGCCCCATACCTCTTCCTACTAAAAGATTGAAAGTCACTACAAGAAAATCTCCTTCTGGCGAGGGAAAAGCTTCCTGGGAAAGATACGAGATGAGAATCCACAAGAGGCTTATTGATTTGGGAATTGATGAAAGAGCCCTAAGGCTTGTGATGAGGGTTCCTATCCCTGAAGGGCTCAACATCGAGATTGAGATGATTGAGGAATAAACCTAAGGATTGTTCTTTCTGTTATAAAAATCAGCTATGAATTTTGCTATATCCCTTACAGTCCAGCACACGCTGTCAATGCACCTTAATTCAGGGGGGTTTACAATATTCATCCTGTCCATCTTGTATTTTGCATCCTGTTCGTGTGTCTTTGCAGGCTGGATTGCACTTGCATCAATAATCAAGCCGTATTCATTCTTCCTCAGCTCAGCTTCAAGCTCAGAAGTTAGTGTGATTATTTCAGGGCTGAAGATAGTTTTCACTACCTTTTCCAGCGCCCTGTAAACAGGCGTTTCAGGGTCTGTGCAGTAAAGCAGGACCCTGCCGGATTTTGGTTTTTCCATTTTTAGCCCCATAAAAAAATTTAATAAAATAAAAAAATTACATCTGGAACCTTTCTGCAGGCTGTATCACTTTGGCAGCAGGCATTGGAAGGAACCTCTCGGTGTCTGCTCTCTTTATGCCGAGGATTGTGTCAACTATTGCTCCCATCTCCTCCCTTCCTCCGCAGCCAACCTCGTAGAGATTGACATAAGTTGAGTTTGCATTTCTTTGCTTTCTTTCCCAGTCGCAGCAGCACGCAAGCATATTGACAACCATACGGATGTCATGCCCCAGGACTGCCGCAGCTCTTCCCGGCTCCTGCCCGCCGTTGATTCCATCGTAAATGAATACATTCCTTATCATGTCCCTGTCATTTTTCCAGTCAAAGTTCCTGTATATCTGGTCAACATGCCCCTTGACAACCTGCTTTGCCAGGCATTCGGCATACGTTTCAAAGCACATCACAAGCACATCGCCGTTCCCATTTCCTCTTATGAATCCCGCGTCGTAACCGTCAATAGGGTTATAGGAAATCACAAGGCTGAGCTGGGGCTCTTTTGGCTTGCCCCCTATTTCAGGGACATCCTTCAGTGCAACTCCGAACTTGCCTGCAATCCTGTCCAGCGCCTGGTCTGTCCTTACAACCTCGACTCCTCTTGTCTGGTATACTTCTGCAGGGACCCACCCTGGCTGGAAGCTGGTGTATATGACCGGAACTTCCCTGTTCTTTTCCCTGATTTTGATGAGTGTTTCCTTGCCTTTGGAATCTTCCCTGTTGTTGGCATCGTTGTCCAAAACAATGAGGTCAAAAGTATAGTCATCCATGCAGCGCGCCTGAAACTGGCTTGCGCCGATTACCACTATCCCGTCAGGCAGTCTCGCCTGCATTGCAATGATGTCTGCTGCATCATCGTTTACCACCAATATTTTTTCTAATCCCATTTTGCCCTCCTCACGCAACTGCAACGTACTTTTGCAGCAGTTCGTATATTCCTGATTTGTAATCCTTTGTTGATACTCCATGAGATATGTGAACTTCCCCTGGACCTCTAGGGTTTCTTGGCTGGTGGTGCCGAGCCCTGTCATAAGCAACAACAGCCAAACCATATAGCCTTTCTGTCTCCCTTTTGGAAAGCCCTGTTCTGTCAAACAGGTCATAGACTTCTGTAGTATTGTGAATCTTGAATTGCAGGCCGTCCTTGAATACAACCCTGCTGATTCCGCCGATAGCTTCCTCTATCATGTCCACAGCTGCAACGACAGTTATCCTGCCTGAAATGCACTGCTTTCTTATCATGCTTACCAAGTCCATGTTTTGTGGTGTTTGTTTCATTTGTCTTCACCAATGGGTAGTGTAATTTTTCCGGGATATAAACAAATTTATTAAACAGTTTATACTGGTTTATACATCTGCAAAAGCCTCCAACTGCCATGCAGTCTCGCCTCTAACAAGGAAGTCAACAGCAGCGTTCTCAAGAACCTCGAGAGTGTCTATCAGTGGCAGGGCTGAATCTCTTTCTGAAACAAGAATCTGCAAATCAGTGCATCCGAGTATAACAGCTTCAGCCCCTCTCTTCTTAAGGCTGTCAATAGCCTGAAGCAGATGTCTGATGCGCCCATTGTTGAGCAGTTCAGCTCTGATTTTATTTCTGCCAAATCGCTTATTATTGTGGTCTGGCCTCCTTCCAAAGTG
>JAFGCE010000026.1 GCA_016932755.1 Candidatus Woesearchaeota archaeon | reverse complement strand
GGCAAGGGAAGACTGGTGGTATGTAAGGGCAGCTTCTATATTAAGAAAGGTTTCTATGCTTGGGCCGGTAGGCGTTTCAAAATTAAGGACATTATACGGCGGAAAAAAAGACAGGGGAATGAAGCCTGAAAAATTCATGAAAGGCTCAGGCAATATAATCAGGAAAGCGCTGCAGCAGCTTGAGAAGGCAGGGCTTGCAAAACAGGCTGAAAAGGGAACACACAAGGGAAGGGTCATAACACCAAAAGGAAAATCACTTTTAGACAAGGCAGCTGTTAAGATTCAAAAATCATCACCGAAAAAGGCTGAAGAGAAGCAGAAGAAAATCGAGGTGAAGAAAGAGGAAAAATCTGCTGAGCACAAGCCTCAGCAGGAGAAAAATGGATGAGCTTGAAGCCATAAGGCAGAAAAAAGCAGAAGAATTCCAAAGACAGGCAGAAGAACAGGCTCAGCTCAACCAGCAGATATCGCAGTTGGAATCGATTGTCAAAACAATTTTGACAAAAGATGCGCTGCAGAGGTACGGAAACCTCAAGGCAGCACATCCGGAAAAAGCAGTACAGCTGCTGGCTTTAATCGGCCAGCTGATACAGTCAGGCAAAATAAGGAAAATCACAGACGACGAGCTGAAAAAGATGCTTATCATGCTCGAGCCAAAAAAGAAGCAAATCAAAATCACAAGAAAGTGAATTAACAAAATGACAAGAAACAAGCAACCAGCAAAGAAGAAAAGGCTTGCGAAGAAAGGAAAGCAAACCAAATGGGCTCCTTTCTGGACTGTGCCTAAGAAATACGGAACAGGAAGAAGGGTTCATCCAGGCAGGCATACTGCTGTAAAGAGAAGCTGGAGAAGGGGAAAGCTGAAGGCATAAAACCATGGCAAAGAAAGACGCTAAACCGACAATTGTACTTGAAAGAAATTATAATATCCCTCTTAGAAGGGAGTGGCTTAAAGTTCCAAGATGGAAGAGGACAAAGCGGGCTGTAAAAGCAGCAAGGGCATTTTTGCAGAGGCATATGAAAAGCGACAATGTCAAGTTAGGAAAATACCTTAATGAGTACCTTTGGAACCACGGAATCAAGAATCCCCCTCATCATGTCAAGGTTAATGTAACAAAAGACTCTGAAGGGATGGTTATAGCAGAGCTTGAGGGCGCTCCAAGACCTGAAATAAAGGAAGAAAAGCCGAAAAAAGGCGCTGAAAAGAAAGAAGAAGAGAAGGAAGAAAAAGCTGCTAAAAAGAAAGAAGAGCCAAAAAAAGAAGTAAAGAAGGAAGAAAAGCCCAAGGCAGAAGAAAAGAAGCCTGAGCCAAAGAAAGAAGCTCCTAAATTTGAAGAGAAAAAACCAAAGCCAAAGAAAGAAAAAAAGCCTGAGCCAAAGAAAGAAGAAGAGCCAAAGATTTCCAAGGAAGGGGAAGAAAAGAAGGCCAAGGAAAAAGAAGAGCAAAAAAAAGTAGAAGAGCTTGCTAAGCAAATTCTAAAAAAAGGCTCAACAAAATAAGAATTCTATTTTTTAGGGTTAGATGGACTAAGAGGATTGTAATCCGCAATCGTTTGCCTTACTTCTTCAATAACCCAGTCAGGTGTCGATGCTCCTGCTGTTATTCCTGCATTCGTAGCATTATTAAACCAGCCACTTTCTAAATCAGATGCATCCTGGACAAAATAAGTCCTTGGGTTGGCTTCCCTGCAGATATCATAAAGTTTTTTTGAGTTGTTGCTGTCTGCGCCTCCAACTACAACCATCACATCGACATTGCCGGCAAGCTTTCTTGCGGCATCCTGCCTTTCCTTTGTTGCCCTGCAGATTGTCGGCCAGCTTTCAATCTCCCCACACATGTCGCTGAGCACTTCTTTTATTCCCTCATAATTTTCTTCCCGTTGGGTTGTCTGGCTGACAAGGCATATTTTTTCATATTTTCTGTGGGGGATGTCCGCAACATCAGCGACAACAACAGCATTTTTGACCCTGCTTACAATCCCTTTTACTTCAGGATGGTCTGCACTGCCGTAGACAAAAATAGAATATCCCTCTCTTTCATATCTTTCAACAATGTCGTAGATTTCCTTTACATGGACGCATGTTCC
Source organism: Candidatus Woesearchaeota archaeon (assembly GCA_016932755.1). Lineage (GTDB taxonomy): Archaea > Nanobdellota > Nanobdellia > Woesearchaeales > JAGWAF01 > JAFGCE01. The sequence continues at coordinate 19,680 of JAFGCE010000026.1, read as the reverse complement.
GTCCTCAACCTTCAGACCCATTTCCACAAATGCGTCAAAATAGGATTTAGGGACTCCGTGCGCTCTGACAACAACAGTGTCAAACTCTCTGCCCGAGGTTATCTCCTCAAACTTTTTCGGGGGCATGCCCATCTCTTCAAAATGCCTGACAACATCAGGGTTGTGCAGAAGCTTCTCAAGAATGCATGCTTTTCCGCCGTTCCTTGAAACCCTTTCAGCAAGATGAAAAGAAAACCTCGCACCAGGGCAGAATCCAGCCTTCTCAGCAATCTTCACTCTCATATGCAAGGGGATTAATAGCCTCTATAAAAATCTTACCTATCTTTATAAATAAGCTTTAATTAGCAATAAGGGGGTGGAGGTTCAAAAGTGACTTCAGTGAGCGGGCAAAGTTTGGAAGAATCTTTTATTGAAGGTTTTGAAACAGCCGAAAAGAATACAGGAGACTGTAATTTGAAACCAATTGTCTGGTCTGGCATAAGATCAGAAAAAGACAGGGCGAGGTTGGTTGCAGAGGCTTTAAGTCATGATGTGAAGTTTAATAACCAAGACGAGAATGCATATAGCATATCATTTCTTATGCGATTTATTGAAGCTCATTTTGATGATGAATTTAAGCATAGTCTCGCAAAAGTCTTAACAAAGAAACCTACTATCACAGGCAGATTCTTGACTGCCCTTTCTCTTCGTTATGCTGCGGATGGGTCATATTCCTGGTTGGGTGAAAGTCTCCTTACAGGAGAAAACCTCTTGGAACATATACTCAAGTATAAGAATTTGCCTAGAGCAAACATGGATAAAAGAGATGCCCTGCAGATGTACGCAAAACAACTTCCCGCTAATGCAATTGAGATTATGGAGAAGACTTTTACTAATGTTGAAGAATACCTTGAGATAATTCCTTTTGGCTATTGTTATGACAGAATCGGCCTAATTGAATCAGTTTTGTTTTACAGGAGATGCCTGCGCACGGACGAACATAGTCTCAGCAATTATGCATGGCACTACCTAAATGTTCTTGGAAATGCAGCAAAAGAGGGCAAAGTAAGCAAGAAAAAGGCGCTTGAATTTATTAAAACTCTTCAACTTATGGGTGGTACATCTGAAAGAGAAAACAAGCTTCTAGAGGAACGCATAGACAATTTAATGGGTGTTGAAAGGCACGAGGGCAGAATTGAAAAAAGATTGCGCAAGATTGGTTCTCATGATATAAAAGGGATGATTGCATTGGCAGCAGAGGAAATCGCTGAAGAATGGCAAAAATATACAGACCCAACCGGAGAAAAAGCATCTGTCCTAGGGCAATCGGCAATGGGTGAAGGTTATGGGGACAGATTAAGCGAGGCATACAAGAATCTGCTTGGTAAGCCAAAGCCTCTTGAGGGTCCGCTGGCTGAATTAGCCAGCAGGCATATACCCCCTGAAATGCGCGAGCAAACAGCGTTAAGCATTAGAGAAGGGCTTGTAGATGATACAAAACTTGAGACAATCATGGTTCTAATGTTCGCAGGGCATATTCCGTCCAAAGATGTTATTTCTATGCTTGAAAAACGCATGGACCAGGATGAAAGTGTTGATAGAGACACCTTCGAGCAGTTAGCCCATGCTATTCCTTCCGGAAGAGTTGATGCTGCTGATGTCTTGCGTCTTTATTATAAAGGGATAAGCGATGTATCGGAATTCCGTTTCCAGTACCAGTATGCGCGAAATGCATTGCCTGCTTTGGCTGATGTGATGCGTTCAGGTAAGATTACTCCTGAAGATGTTAGAAAATTGTTTAAGGCAACTTTTGATACTTACAGGCCTGATCACGAGGGCGAACATAACCTGATGAACCAGCCTGATGATTTACTGCCGGTCTATGCAAAAGTAGTAGATGCAAGCAATAACGGATTGGAAGACTTGCTTTGGCTATTTGAGCGCATGATTCCTTACTCCAAAGATTCTGTTGGGGCAGTCAGTCACTTGGGAGAACTTAATCGTTTTGTACTAAACAAAAGACTTAACCCAAAACGCCTTGTTCATCTCTATGAAATGGGGATAGTGGAAGATCATTACGTAGTGGCTGGTTGCGTTGCCCAAGAACTTCAAAATCTTCTTGAATTAGAAAAACATGGGCTTGTCAACTTGGATGACATTTTAAGACTGTATGACCTTGCATTTCAATGTAATGGAATCAAAGGGGCTGCCGGGGGACTCCAAAGCCTTGCAGAGATGCATCCTGAGCATGCTTTAACAAGGCTGTACAAGCTTAATGAAACAATTACCCAATTTGTTGTTATCAAAGATAGTGATGACCTGCATGATAGATGGGCATTAGCAGCAGACATAGCAAGAAGCTTTGGAGAGTTCATTTTAACATATAGAGGGGATTTTTACAAGGAATTCGTAGATTTAGCTCTGGCTTTTGCTGTAGAAAGTTATAGACTCGAAAAAATGAGGAACATCCATCAAGAAACCAACAGGCCTCACAGACCAACTAACGAAGAAAAGATAAATGATTTTGTTATGGGGAACTATCTAGACCTTAAACCATACGAAAGAGATGAATTAATAGCAATACTAACCAAAACTCCTTACAGATTTGCAGAGGAACACGAAAAACTCAACATGCCCGGAGGCTGGACTTCAAAGGCTATTCTGGACATGGCTGACGATGTTGTCAAGGTTGCTACAATTGAGCAGAATAGAGGCGAGGAAAGAGTTTATTTACTGAAGCCAAAACTTGAAGTTTTTGGGAATTTCATGGCTGAGCAAAGAGGCCAGATTGTTGACCTTGATGACGGCAACAGCTTGCTTGTGGTGGGCAATCTTAAGAAAAGAAAGCCTGCATGGGTTTATGCAACAGAATTATATGAAAAGTTGGGCCATGGAGAAAAATCCCCATGGTTTACTAAACATAGGGGGTATAACGAAGCCATGTTTAACATGTTTTTATTGGGCTTTGCCCATAAGGAATTAACCCAGGCAGTCCACAAAGGCGCAGCAGATTTCCCTAATATTAAATATTCACCTAAAGATGGAGGCTTGCATGTTGATGCAATAAAAAGACCATTGCCTGCAACAAGCATTAAAGTCTACCGGGAGCACATGATGCCTGTTCCGGGCAGGCTTATTGAAGAAAGCAGGAAAAGGGTTAAGGCTTTTAGAGACTATGCCGATAGCCACAGCAGTAAGTCAGTGATTCTTGGGGACAACAAAATAAGGGAAAACAGCATAAATGGGTATATGTATGATTTTGCAATGACTGGATGGGGGCTGGAAATAGAAGATATAATCTACGGGTTAACCGAACCTGGCATGGGATTCTGTTCCGAAGATAAACCAGTTGACAGGAATTTGATAAGGCACTTTGTTTCTGAGTATATCATGATGAGATGCATGCACGATGAAAAGTTTGTCTCTGATGTCTTGAGGGGCAAAGACCGGGAAATGCTGGCAGTTACAGATGATGCAATCCTCCATGCATTGAGTGTCTATGCCTCATGCACAAGAAAAAGAGTTCAGCAGATGGAAAACGGTTCAATCATACCAAGAAGGAATTATTTTATCAGGGCAATGCAGTATATGCTTGACAACGGAGAATTTGCAACTTCTAATTAATTCTAACTAATCCCTTTAGCCAGCTCTAAGGCAACCCTCGGCTCTACTATGCCGTGCAGTGTTTCCACAAAAGCCTCAAGCTGGCCTGATATCCCTGCCTGGTCGGTTTTTGATGATTTAATGTATAACTTCTTAACCTCGCCTCTCAGGCTGTCAAGGGAATTTATCAGCTTGTAGTCAAATTTGTAGAAGAAATGCCTGTAAAGCTCAAGGTATTCTTTTGCTTTTTCTGCCAGCTGGATTATCTCCTTGCTGACTTTTTTGTTGCTGTCAAAAGTGTTTTTATAAGCCCACCTTATGAAATCAGTTACTTTGTCAAGTGAATGCATGATTGTAAAGTAATTGATTGCCTGCGCTTTTGACTGCATTGTGTCCTCATATATCATCCTTCTCCCAAGCACCAGTAGCTTTGTGATGTTGTCATGCCTGTTTTCCCTGTTTTTCAGGTCTGCCAAATCATTGCTTTTCATGGCAGAGATAAGATGGTCTATATATTCCTCCAGAAGGAAGAAAGCCCTGGACAGGATATTTTCAAAGTTTGTGTGCTTTTCAGAAAGATTTCCAATCTTTATGCTTGTTTTTGTCTCACTCAATACCTCAAATCCGATAAGGACAGAGATAAATGACCTGATTAAGTCAGTTACCCCCTCTTCCCCGTGGCTCCATGATTTTATTTTTGATTTTGAGAAAGTAAGGGTTATTGAGTCATATCCCTGCTCAAAGCAGGCAATTAAAAGTTTTGTTAAAGGCAGCCTTTCCATGTTGTCTATGTTAAGGGACATTGTTTTTTCTTTTGTGTGATAGCTTGTGGACAAAAGAAGCCCGTCTTCAACTGCGAGAATATCTATTTCATCCCCCCCTTTCAATCCAATCTCCTGGGTCCAGTATTTCGGGAGTGTTACAGTTAATGTGCCGTTTCCCTGCTTTATGACTTTTCTCTTCATAACTATCAGTAATCCTTTGAAGTATTTAAATCTTATGGAATGATATAGAAATATATCAATTATATCGAGAAGATATATATGTTAATTTTACGTATATAGTTGTAAGATTAACGGAGGGAAATGAAATGAAAAAAACAATATTCATCGCGTTTGTTGTCCTGCTTCTTGCAGGCTGCACATCTGTTGTTGAGGAACCATCAACTGAGGGCACACCAGAAACCGGCAAAGCAGACCTTTCTGACTACTACACAAGGTTTGACAAGCTTATGATGGGGCAGGTCTGGCCTATAACAGAGTATGACAGTAAAACAGCATCAAAAGAGATGATAAGCAACACTCTCAGCAAAATACCAAAAGCAAGGAAAGAGGCAGAAGCGCTTGAGAAGATTGCAGAACAGTTAGGAGAATCTGAAGAATTTGTTTCTGTAAACAAGGAATATTTTGGTTTGGTAAAAGAGCTGCTTGGCATTCATGAAGAGCTTTACAGCTACGAGCTTGACTGGGCTGAGTACTATTCTTTTGATGAAAGCGAAAACCAGTTTGAAGAGCTTTTCCTTGCAATCTCAAGGTGCGGCTGCGATGACATGGACTGCGATTCATTCTATGAAAATTCAGTTGCATGCCAGGAAAAGGCTGCGAAAAAGTTTAGGGAAATGGGCAGCGAATACAGCCTGAAAGGGGTTGGAGGGCTGGCAGACTACCTGGAGGGAGAGCTGGAGATTGTTGAAGAGGAAGTTCCTGATTTGATGGCCAAGGCAAAAAAATACGGAGACAGAGACTGCTACAGGATTTCAGACCCGTACATGGCATTTCTTGGAAAGCTTCAGGAGCTAAAAGAGCCAGCAGAAGAGGAAATAAAATCAGAAGCATCAAAGAAATGGTTCATTCCGATAAGCAATCTCATTGACGAGATTGACTCGCTTTCAGTTGATTTTGACAGGGTAAGGCTAGAGGTGAGCCAATGACCCTTGAAATCTATCTTGTAAGGCACGGAGAAAGCGAAATCAACGAGATTTACAGGCAATGGAGCCCTGAAGAGAGGAAAGTCTGCGGAAGAAACCAGTGGAGCGAGCTGACCGAAACTGGAATTGAGCAGTCAAGAAAGCTTGGAGAGTTCCTGTCTGGAAAATGTTTCAGCGGAATTTATTCCTCTCCTGCAGTCAGGGCTCAGCAGACAGCAAGATACTGCCTGCAGGCTATGCAGCATAAGTGGCCGAAATATGAAACAGATGACCGGCTTTCTGAATTAGGGCAGGGAGAATGGGAAGGGCAGCTTGATTCCAGGGTAAGGCCCCCGCATGTCTGGGAAGAAATAAAGGCTCAAAACTGGGAGTTCAAGCCACTGCATGGAGAGACTCAGTCAGAAGTTTACGAAAGGATGCGCTATTTTATTGAGGACAAGGTCATTGCAGGCTACCTGGATGATTGCGAAGCTGTCAGAAAATACATGAAGGAATACAGCAGGAAAGACTTAATATTCACCCACAAAAACGCAATCGCCTGCCTTCTGGCTCCTGTAATGGGTTATGACTTAACAAAAGTCCATGAGATGGATATCAGGCATACTTCTATTACGCTAATAAGGTATCATCGGAGACTTGAAGAAAGCGAAATCTGGCTTAACATGATACCGCATCTGGAGGCTTGCAATGGCTAATATCGGGCTGGTTCTTCAGGGAGGCGGAAACGGAAAGCGGTTTGTGCCTATTGACATACCAAAACCGATTTTCCCGCTTTCCTGGGATAAGGAAACCTGCATTGGAAACATTTTGGGAAGCATTCCGGGATATGTTCCGGTATTCTTGCATATCCAGGCAGGGCAAAAAAGGGATTATGATAACTATTTTGAGGAGCATCATATTAAACGGGATATTTTTTATCTTTACCAGGAAGAAAGCAAGGTCTTTTTTCCAGACGGGCAGGTTGTGCTTAATGATAAAGGCGAAAAGTTGACTGTGCCTAACGGTCCAGGAAGCTTCAGGAATAGCCTGAGGGAGATTGTAAAACACAGGCAATACTGGGTTGATTATTTTGCGGTTTATGACGGCTGCAAGACAGGAATATGCTGGGATGATGTTGTTTCCGGTGTTGAAAGAATGGCTTTAGAACAAAAAGGGGTTTTGAGTTATGTGCAAAAATTAGATGAAGAGCAGGTTAAGAAAGAAACTGAGCACAGAAGATATGACCGGGTTTTGAACGGAGGGGTGTATGACAAAAGATATTCTCCTGCAGATATTTTTGGCAATCCTAATGCAGATGCGCTTACAGGATTGAATATATTCAACTATCAACAGTTTATAGAGCACACAAAAGATTTGGAAGGGATGATGGAGGATTATGATTCTAAGGATATTCTGGCATATTACTATGACTTCAGGATTTCAGCGCTGATAAATAGTATTCCTGCTTCTAAAAGGGATTTTCTGGAGCAGCCTGAAGAGCATTATTTCCCAAGCATAAAAGTGCCGTCAGATTTTGAAAAATACTGGAGGTTCAAAGATGAAAGGCGTGTTTCCTGAAAGCGTGGATTTCATTGTAACAGACAAATGCAATCTGCACTGCAAAGTCTGTTGGGGCAGCGAGATGCCCTGCTATGAAGAGCCTGGAATCATAGGAAGAAAGGACATGATAGACATTTTCTATTTTGACGGGGTTGAAAAAACTGTCTTCACAGGAGGAGAGCCGATGGTTGAGGAGTCTCTTCCTGGAATCCTAAAACACGCAAAATACAGGAACATGGGCACACTCCTTTTCACCAATTGCATGCTTATGGACAGGAAGAGAGCGGACAGGATAATGCCTTATGTTGATGCAATTTCAATTTCGCTTGATGACCATATAGAACACCTCAATGACAGCGCAAGAGGGAATGGGCATTTTAGGAAAGTTATGCACGCACTTGACATTCTGAAAAAATACAGCTCAAAGGTGCAGGTCCTCACTGTCGTGACATCTGAAAACAGGTACAGCCTTAGGGGCATAGGAAACCTGCTTCTGGAAAAAACCGAAGGCATGGACTTTGGGTGGAAGCTCAACTATTACACAAGGATTGGAAGAAGCGCCAAAGAAACACATGCTGAATCAGACCCATTTTATCTGGAATACAGCAGGTTTATGGAAGCTGTAAATGACGCTGAAAACCATTTCAGCGGAAAGATTAGGATAAATCACAGCCCTCCAAACCATGATTACGGTTACTTGTTTGTATTTCCTGACGGGAATCTTTATACGACAAAAAAATCAGAATACATCTGCTTGGGGAATGTGTTTGACAGCCGCAGCTGGGATAAAGGGGCATTCAGGAAAATTGACAGGAACATCGCTGAAAGAAACAGCAGATGGAGAGATGCAAAATGACGCTTAAAATCGGCTTGGAGAATATAGTGAAGTCGTTCAGCGGAGTCCAGATTGGGGCTAAGAATACAGCTTATGGCATAAAAGGATTGCAAGCCGGGGGGGTAAATGAAGCAAAAAATGCCTGCTGGCATTCAAATAAAGGATGGCAAATTGGATTTTTTGATTTTGCTGACGAGTTTTGGGGTGTCCAGACCAGCCTGCTGAACTTTTGTGATTTTCTGAAAGGGGTCCAGCTAGGTTTTTTTGGCAACAGCATAGAAGGAGGATTTTACGGGCATTCCAGCGGACTGCAGGTTGCAATGGTAAATGACGCAATCAAGATGAACGGGGTTCAGGTTGGAATGCAAAACAATGCAAAATACTTTTACGGAGTTCAAATCGGGCTTTTTTGCACTGCAGGTGAAGGGAGATACCTCCAGCTGGGATTTCTTAACAGAAAGGAAGGCGAGCTATGGTATAAAGCGCATGTTTTTGTGAGGTACTACAATGAAAAAAGAAGATAAGGAAATAATAAAACGCATGAGGAAAGGCAAGCGCCTCAACATCTCAAGGATAGCTAGGTCTTTGAACATGCCTGTCTCAACTTTAAGCGACAGGATAAGGCGGATTGAGCAGAAATACGTGATAAAGAGAGCATCGCTTCTCAATTATGCCATGCTTGGCTATTTTGCCCATGCAAAGATTGCAGTAAAAGTTGAGCCAGAAAAAAGAAAGGAGTTCCTTGATTTCCTCAAGGAGCAGGCATGTGTCAATTCAATTTACCATATAAATTCAGGATTTGATTTTTTTGTTGAAGTGATATTCAGGAATGCTATCGATATGAAACGGTGGGTTGAGGGGGCAAAAAACCGGTTCAACTTTGACCTGCAGACATTCCAGATTCTCAAAATAGAGCAAAGGGAGGCGTTTATGTCAAAATGAAAACTCTTGAAAAGATATTGGAAACAGGAAACAATGTTATGAATCACTTTTTTCAGAATATCGGAAAATATACTCTTGCAGGTTTATTGCTTTTTACAGCATACTGCAAGAATCAGGACAGGGTAAACAGATTTGTTGATGAATTAGTTCATCCAAACAGGCCAATTGTCTATGTAGACGGGCTTCGTAACCATCATAAACATATCAAAGAACAAGGAAGAACTGAAGAACACATTCCTATTTGTGAAGGCAGGTATATCATTTGCAGAGCTGCAGATGATGATGCAGAATTAGAATCCATTGGTTTATATTCAGAAGACAACTTGCTTTACCAACAGAAATTATCCGGCAAAAAGACGGGTGTGCTGCTCCAGGTTCCTGTTTCCGGAGGGAAAGATGACGAAGGGTGGTACAAAGTTATGGTTAAGGATTCTGAAGGGAATTCCTTTTCTGAAACTTTTTATTTAGAAAACAGGGGCAGTGGATTTAAGGTACTGTCAACTGGCGAATCACTTGCAATTGAAAAACACATTGATTCTGTGATAAAGTCAGAACCATCTGGCTACAAGTGGCATGATGGAACAGAAAAATCTTCTGAGTTGTTAAGGAAGTTAAGAGAAGAAAATTTTCATAAATATACGCGAGCGAGGGGAGGAATATGAAAAATCTTGAAAAAATACTGCTTGCCGGAGCTTTGGCTGTATTCGCAGCAGGCTGCGGAGATGTTGACGGAACAAACAACAACGGCGGGGGAGGAACCCCTGACCCTGTTACATACACAAGAGAAGAAACATGGAGGAACAGGATAATGGATGAGGGAGTGTGCCTTACATCATGGTGGTGGAATGACTATCTTCAGGCGCAGACAGATGCAACACTGGAAGGGCTGCACGATTTAGGGGTTGAATCCATCTCAATACTTGTTACAGAATATCAGGACACCTCCAGCTCAACAGCAATCTACCCATTATCAAGCAAAACTCCTGCAGAAGAAGGGATAAGGCATGTAATCCGAAAGGCAAAATCGCTTGGCATGAAAACTGTGCTGAAGCCCCATGTTGATGTAAGGGACAACAGCTGGAGAGGATACATAAGCTTCTCAAACGAATCTGATTGGGCAGACTGGTTTAACAGCTACCAGGATTTTATATCATATTATGCAGGGATCGCTGAAGAAGAAGGGGCTGATGTTTTGATTATCGGCACAGAACTCAAAGGAACAACGCACAGGGATGAATGGGGCGGCTTGATTGACAGCATAAGAAGCGAATTTTCAGGGGATATTGTTTATGCAGCAAACTGGGACAACTACAAAAAAATAACATGGTGGGACAAGCTGGATTACATCGGCGTAAATGCATACTTCCCGCTGACAAGCTATTTTGACCCGACAATCGAAGAGCTGGAATCAGCATGGCAGCCTATTGTGGATGAATTAAGGGATTTCTCAAATGCGCAGGGAAAGCAGGTTGTCATTACAGAAGTAGGTTATGAGAGCCTGGATGGGGCAAACATAAGCCCGTGGTATGCTCCTTCCTCAGTTTATGACGAGCAGGAGCAGGCAGACTGCTATCAGGCAATGTTTAACATGCTTTGGAACCAGGATTTTGTTGCAGGGATTTATCCCTGGATGAAATACTGGCAGTGGTATGACTGGCAGGTTCCTGATGGGTTCGATTTCGGGTGCAAGAAAGCAGAGCTTGTGGTTGATGATGTATACCATCTGGCAGATTAAGTGGCTTATCCGCAACATTTAAATACACCCCGGAACACCTTATTCATGACCCAGAATGAGTGTAACAAAACTTCCTTTTGAGAAGATTGAGCGAGAGCTTTTTGTAAAAAAGAAAGCAGAAACTTCTCCAAAGTTTGGCATAGACCCTGACAAGAGGCCTGTTGATGAGCTTATCAATTTCGGGATTGTCAACATAAACAAGCCGAAAGGGCCGACATCGCACCAGGTAAGCGCGTATGTGCAGAAAATTCTTAAGATAAAAAAAAGCGGGCATTCTGGGACACTTGACCCGAAAGTCACAGGAGTGCTTCCGGTAGCATTGGGAAGAGGCACAAGGATTGTTCAGGTGCTTCTGAATGCAGGAAAAGAGTATGTCTGCCTGATGCACGTGCACAAGGAAATTCCTGAAGGCAAGATGAGGAGCACAATAAACGAGTTTGTGGGAAAAATAAAGCAAAAGCCGCCGCTAAGGTCATCAGTAAAAAGGCAGGTAAGGGAAAGGAAAATTTACTATATTGATATTCTTGAGATAGACGGGAAAGACGTCCTTTTTATTGTGGGATGCCAGGCAGGAACCTACATAAGGAAGCTCTGCCACGACATCGGCGAGAAACTTGGAGTCGGTGCTCACATGGCAGAGCTCATAAGAACCAAAGCAGGACCTTTCAAAGAAGAGGATTCTGTGACGCTCCAGGATTTGGCAGATGCCTTGTGGTATTACAGGAATGAAAAAAATGAGAAGTTCATAAGAAAATGCATACAGCCTATTGAATCAGCTGTCACGCACCTTCCAAAAATATTTGTCTTTGACACAACAGTGGACACATTATGCCACGGAGCAGACCTTAAAGTCCCTGGGATAAGCTTAATTGAGTCAGAAATACAGCCTGATGAGAATGTTGCAATAATGACCCTGAAAGGGGAGCTTGTTGCAGTCGGGATTGCGCGGATGAGCCCGAAGGACATGCTCAAGAAAGATAAAGGTGTTGCTGCAAAAACAGAAAAAGTATTCATGCTTCCAGGCACTTACCCAAGAATCCAGAAATAATTATTCTCCCCGCTCTATCCTTGCTTGTTCCTGCGAATGGTCATGGCATGTTTTTAGGCAGTAGGGTCCTGCGCCTGTTTTTGGGTCATAGTATGCCTTGCCAGAATTCTGGATATGGCTGCTGCATCCTATGCAAATTACCTCAATGCCCTGCCCCGGGCCCCCTGTAATAATATCTTCCATGATTTTGGTGCTGGGCTTGTTGAGGGGTGTATGGGAATCATGGCTATGCCCTGGTATCTGAAAATCTTCTCCCAATTTCATGAAACAATGGAATTACAAATAATATATAAAAATTGTGATTGCAAGAGCAAAATTTAAATATAATGAACTCAGAAGAAGAGATATGTTCGGAAAGAACCAGAAAAACGTGCATCCGACTTTCCAGACAAATCTGACTTTGGGCCAGAGAGCGTCGGATAAGGTTACCACTTTTTTTGGCAGCTGGGTTTTTATAATCACTTTAGGAATATTCTTGGTTATATGGATTACTCTTAATATTGTAATGTGGGTTGAGAACTGGGACCCGTATCCGTTCATTCTTCTCAATCTGATGCTTTCATGCCTTGCAGCTGTGCAGGCGCCGATAATCCTTATGAGCCAGAACAGGCAGGCAGAAAGGGACAGGATTAACGCGAGATATGACTACGCTGTAAACAGGAAAGCTGAAAGGGAAGTAACAAATATGCAGAAAGACCTTGATGAAATAAAGGCTTTGGTAAAAGGAAAAAAGAAATAATTCTAGTCTGATGTGAACAATCTGTTGTCATGAACATCAAAAATTCCGATTCTTGCTCCTGTGTCAAGCCATCCGTGCGCATAATTCAGCGCTGCAAAAGCATTGACATAATCACCTTTTTCCTCAAAATGCCTTGCGTCAGAAATATACCTCTTAATCATGTCAAGCATGTCTTCCCTTTCTGCCTTCAGTTTTGTCCTGTTTCCTGATTTCTCAGCAGCAGAAAGAGCCTCCTCACTAATCCTGAAGTATTTCTCAAGCTTTTGCTTTGTTATTTTGTCTTTCATTTCTTCATTGAATTAGAGGCAATCTTCCCTGCAGTCCCGAGGAAAAGGTATACAATCAGCGAAATAACCCCGAGAAATGCCAGCGATATGCCCATAACCCCCGCAGGAAGCGGTTCAGGAGATGTTCCCTCTATAACCCCTGAATAAGCAACAGCAAGGGTGGAAAGCGTCCCGACAATAAAGAAAGCCACAGCCATCCATATCTTCTGCTTTTTTGAGAAATTTTCCCCTGTGTATTTGGCATAAATAAATGCAATTGCAAAGCATGTAAGGATAATCTCAATAACAGACGCTGCAGGCACGCTGTTCGGTATGACAGCCCCTGCTGCAAACAAAAGAACAACAAACACAAGTACCAAAACAACCGGGTTTTTAATGTAGTTTTTGCTTTTTTTCATTTTGTCAAGATTATTAAAAAATAAAAAAATCAGGCAGCTTCTTTTTCTTCTGCCTGTTCCCCTTCATCTTCCTGGAATTTCTCTCCCGGAAGAGGCCTTCTTACTGTTATTGGAAGTACTCCCTCGCTGAATTCAATCTTTGCAATCTCAACAGGATTGTATCCGATCTTTTCCAGGTCGCTTTCTGAAAGCTTAACAAGGAAAGGAGCGCCCATTGCTATCTGCAGGGCTCTTGAGCCAAGCATCCTTGCTTTCTCGTACTTCGTGTATTTTGTGATTTCTTCAGCTTTTTCTTTGGCCATATGTATCACCTTGTGAGTTTAGAGCTTTGACCTTATCTCTTTTGCCTTTTCCTGGGCAAGAGAAAGCATCTTGTCAATCTCATCTACATTCAGGGGGGTGTCCCCTCCTTTCTGCATAGCGCAGATTGTGCCGTCCTTTATAATTGCGGCGGTAAGCCTTGCGTCAGCGTTCTTTTCCTCTTCATCTGTCGGGTCGACAATGAATTGGCTGTCAATCTTGAACACTGTCACAGTAACCGGCTCCTTCTTGAGAGGAAGAGCCTTGTCGGTCTTTTCCATGTAGTCAATCTTTTCATCCTCATACTTAGGGAATTTTGCATCCTTCAGCGCTGCGATAGCAGCAAGTGCTGACGCGTCTATCAGGTTTCCGTCGCTGTTGATTGTGCATATGTCAATCATGACAGACCAGACCTTTTCGCCTTCGGTTATGCAAAGAGCCTTTACATCAATTGCCCCTGACTCCCTTATCCCCCTGTCAACAACCCTTGCAAGCTCAATAGCCTCCATTCCTGGAGGGCCTGGCTCAAAGTCAGGGCTTGACAAAGGAAGGAGTTCTGCATTGACCATCAAGTTTCCCTTGTCCTGCGTATCAGGGTATGGTGTTTCAACACCCATCTTTACTCCTGCAATGATTTCAGTATCGCCAATCTTGACTCTGGCAGAGCCTTCAGCGCTTTTTGTTACGCCGTACTCTACTGTGATTTCCCTGAAATCTTCAGGCTTTCTGCCGTCAAACCTCATTCCTTTTGCAAGCGCGTTAAGGATGTGCTCTTTTGTCATTCTGCTCATTTTGGCACCTCCTTTGCCTTGAATCTTTCTTTCAGCGCTTTTTTCTGCACCTCATAAATATCCTTTGCAGTTTTCTGCGCTTTCTCAAGCGCTTTTTTCAGGTCTTCCCTTTTGAGCTCCCCGTCCATCTGAAGAAGCGTTACCTTCCCGGAGTTTGGGAGCACTGCAACCGGAATGTCTGCGACAGTTCCGTCCTCGTAAGCTTCCTCGTCGTATGTGAGGTCAACAACAATCTGGTCGTCAACCCTCCCTACAGCAACAGCTGCGACAAGGTCTTTCATGTTAAGCCCTGCATCAGCCAAAGCCATTGAGGCTGCAGTTATTCCTGCGCATCTTGTTCCTGCGTCTGTCTGAGGCAGTTCTATGAAAACATCAACTACTGCGTTCGGGAACTCGGCAAGGTCAAGCACAGGGATAAGGGCTTTTTCAGTAACCATTGAGATTTCCTTTCCCCTCCTGCTTGTTCCGGGCCTTACCCTTTCGCCGTGCCCTGAGAACGGCATCATGTTGTAATGAACCCTCAGCAAACCCTTAACAGGGTTCTGCAAAAACCTTGGATGAAGCTCCCTTGGCCCATAAACAGCAGCGTAAGCAACTGTGTTCCCTATTTTGAACATTGCGCTTCCGTCAGCTTTTTTTATGATTCCAACTTTTGTTTCAATAGGCCTTGTCTCGTCAAAACCCCTTCCGTCAAATCTTTTCTTGTATGCCATCTTTATTCACCTTTCTCGGTAATCTCTAGTTTCTTTCCTGTCACTTTTTCAAGATGAGACTTGATCAAATCTGTCAATCCTGAAACATGAGATTCTTCCTCAATCTTCTTGATTGTATCAACTGCAATTTTCTCCTTGTCAGGCTCTCCGTCAACCCATACAAGTCCGTTCTGCCCTACAATAATCTTGCAGTCTGTTGCATTCTTTACCATTGAAATCATTGAGCCGTGCTTTCCAATGATTCTTGGCACCTTATTTGAGTTTACCTTGATTACCCTTCCTCCCCTGAGTTTCCTCAGGCCGGGGCCTCTCATTGTAAGGTCAATAAGGTTCTGTGTTGTCACGTTTGTTATTTTTGCGACAACATACTCATCAACATCAAAATATCTCCTGAGGTCAGCGCCTTTTGCAATATACTCTGATGTTGCGTCTTTCATTGACATCATGGCAGGATATGCTGTGTTTGTTTCCAGCTTCCATCCTGACATCAGGACATCAATAATCTTAGCTATTATAACATCCCCTGCTTTTGGCTGGTAGATTCCTGACAAAGGTATTATCTTTATTACCTTCCTGTCAACATGGACCATACCAAGCCTTGCAGCTATGATATTATCGCCTTCCCTGTAGGTTCCTTTGCTTGGCAGGAATCCCATTCCTGTGGCAAGCGTTTCTCCGGGAACTACTACTTCCTTTTCATTTACTTTTATTTCTTCTGTCATTTTATTTCACCTTTCTTATTGTCACTTAGCAAGCACTTTTGTCTCAACGCTTCCGTGCGTGAGGTTGTTTATTTTTTCGTAGAAATCCTGCTCCAGCCCTCCAGGGACTTCAACAACTGCCTTCAGGGAGCCGTCTCCCTGCCAGTCCTGCCTTATTATTCTTGCA
The DNA here is from genome assembly GCA_016932755.1 of Candidatus Woesearchaeota archaeon. Taxonomy (GTDB): domain Archaea; phylum Nanobdellota; class Nanobdellia; order Woesearchaeales; family JAGWAF01; genus JAFGCE01. The sequence goes on along the minus strand of JAFGCE010000026.1, from coordinate 3,956 downwards.
AAACCTTTTGCGAGCAGGTGTAATTTTCCTGCATATTTGGCAGGCAGCATGATTTCCACTTTCTTAACCTCAAATTTTATTGGAAGTATCGGCCTAAGTGCTTTAAGTATGTCTTGGACCTGATCCTCAGCGCTTTTATGCTCGTCAATTCTTACTTTTGCCTCCTCGAAAGCATTCTCTATCCTTGTTAAGGGATGAGGCGCGTGAGTTCTTGGATCAACTCCGTTTGCATGGATAATCCACATTATCCTTTTTCTTTTTTCTTCAAGCATCCTTGTCTTGTATTCTGCTGTGAGGTGGACCTCTCCGTTTTTGAGGATTATTTCAGCCACCTCAATCGGATTTTCTGTCTTGAAGATTTTCTTTACTTCATGTTCAGAGGCAACCATTCCTTTTTTCGCATCAGAAAATATCTTTTGGTCAACAAGGACATCCTCGACATTTACCGGCTTCCTGTTCCTGAAATCAAGCGCCAGGTCTGGATTAACCGCAATCTCAAAATTATGCCCTTCTTTCTTCAGCCGTGCTATGCTGAACGATACCTTTTCCTTGCCAAAAGTGCTTCTCTGCATTTTACTTCTTTTTCACTTCCCTGAACATCTTTTCAAGCTTGTCTCTTGTCAATTTTTTGAATTTCTTTTCATCACTTTTGATGTATGCTGCGTCTATTCTCTCTACGCTGAATGTCTTGTCAAGCACTTTTAGAAGCGCTTTTATGCAGATTTTCAGCCCTTCCTCGATTGTTGTGTCGCTCTTGTATTCCTTGTCAAGTATTGCCTGGACTTCAGCTTCGCCTTCGCCGATTGCTGTTGCCTTGAACTGGAAGAAGATTCCTGTCGGGTCTGTCTCAAAAAGAACAGGCCCTTTTGAGTCCATTCCTGCAAATAATAGTGATACTCCGAACGGCCTAAGCCCTGCTGACTGCGTGCAGATTTGCTTCAGGGCGCAGACATCCTTGACAATTGTCAGTATGTCTATCGGGCTGTCGTATGTAACCCTGTGCTGCTGAGCCCTAAGCTGTGCCCTTTCGATAAGCACTCTTGCGTCTGACAGTATTCCGGAAGCTGTTGCTCCGACATGGTCATCTATCTGGAATATCTTTTCAACAGATTCAGGCACTATCAGCTTTTCAATTATTCTCTTGTCTGTAACAAGAAGAACCCCGTCTGAACATACCATTCCGACTGCGGTTGAACCCTGCTTTACTGTTTTCTTTGCGTATTCAACCTGAAGCAGCCTTCCGTCAGGGCTGAACATAGTGATTGCCCTGTCGTATCCCATTAATTGATGTGGCATTGGTTGCATTTTTTATTATCCCTCCTTTAATTTTTAATCGCGAATATAATCCGGATCATTTAGTTCTGCGGCAAGCATGTCTGCATATAACTCGCCTTTCTTTGCCGGCGGAATCCCGCTCATTCTCTTAACTTCTGCTACTACACTATCTCGTATCTGCCCTATTTCTGCTTCGCTTAGGGGGGCAGGCATATCATCCCTCCCATCATCTCCAGATGGGCTTATTGTATAATCTATATTCATTCTTCACTCACCCTGCTGTGTATTTTGCAGCCTTGTTCAGCATTCCGCTTACTGTAAGGCTTCTTACTATTACATCATTTCCTTCAATCTGCTTGACCAAAGCAAGCGATGCTCTCAAGTAATCAACATATTTGTGATTAATCCTTATCACTCCTTTTTGTGTCGTGCTGTTAAACTTGTCCTGCATGACTATCATACCTGCTTTTGCAGCACCTAATTCTCCGGCAAAAGAGAGCAAACTGCCCCAAAAAGCGCCGGAAACCTGTGAAAAATCCTTTATTTTGGATTTTGAAACTATTTCGAACGCTAAATACCTTTTTTTCTCCCTTAGAGTCGGTAATACGGGTTTAATTTGGTTACTCACTCTTTTTCACCCAATTCTGCTTTCATTAGCAGAGAAAAAAGCATTTTCATACTGCTCGCTCCTTTTCTCTCCTCGCTTGTGGAATATTCTAGTTCTTTAAAAAGGTTTGTGTTTTTAATAGGGTTGCACCTTTAAAAAAAGAAGAAGATAAAAAAATAAAATAATTTATTTTGGGACACAGCAGAAATTAGGCACTTTAAAGCCAGGAACTTCTCCTATGCTTTTTTCGCCAGATTTGCACTCAGCTCTTGGAATTCCTCCCTCTGCATAGCAAAGGTCTGGGTACAATGGCTGAGCTTCTTCTGCTGCTTCCGGTGCTTCTTCCACTTGCTCTTCAGCCGCAGGTGCTTGCTTAACTTCTTCAGCAGCCTTTGGTTCTTCTGAAGGTGCCCGATATTTTAGCACAAGCAAAACAACGACCACTATCACGATTAGAAGAACAATGTGGCCCATCTTACCTCTAGGTTTATCTTTTTTAGCCATGTAATCACCTCGAATAATAGCTTTTGGAAAGGATAATATAAAAAACTTTCTAAGAAAATGGGCTAAAACCAGCTAATTTGGAGTATAATCCGGTATATGACATAAACCCAGCTGAGGATTCCATGGATGATCGCCCAAAGGATTGACTTATTCTGCGTGTATGACAGCACCATTGCAAGGGCAGAGCCAAACGAAATCCCGCTTTTTACAGGCCTGTACCACTGCCAGCTTCTCATCCTCTCCCATCTGCTTCCTTCCGGCCTTACAACCTTTGCCTTAACTCTCATACCAGTGACACTAATTATTGTATTATAAAAGCTTTTCTAAGAAAAAAATAAAATGGGCCCAGAAGGGTTAGGAAACGTTTTAGTATCCATATCAGAAACCCAAAATTTTTATACTCCAAAAAATAAATAATAATGGGTGGTATAATGAAAAAAGTAATTGCAATAATGGTTTTTGTTTTGATCTTAATCGGATGCCAATCTGAAAAAATTACTGTTGAAGAACAGGGAACTGCTGCAGAAATCGCTCCAGCAAAGGCTATACAGCCAAGTGTTGTGAAAGAAGAATGTTCACTTGACGAAATCGAATGTGTTTATTTTGAGTGGAAAGAAGATTCTTTTGACATAGCTATCCAGAACACACTTGATGTCGCAATGACAGACTTTAGGATGTACCTATTCCCTAAAGAGGGAAAATGCACTTCTCTTGAAGATGTGCCTGGCTCTTTTGCAGGAAAGACTTTGTTCAAAGGCCAGTCTCTGTTGATCAATATTCCCTGTGAAGACCTAAATCCAGGAACAAACGAAGTAAGAATAGTGATTGTGTATACTCCTCAGGGAGACGATACTGGAAAGACTATCAATGGAAAGCTTGTTGCAAAGATCTAGATAAAATAAGCCAAGGGTAAATCTGAACAGGTTCAGATAACCCTATTCCCTAACTTGGTTATGGGCCCAGGGGGCTTCGAACCCCCGACCTTTCGGTTGCTCCTAAACGGATTAAGAGCCGAACGCTCTAGCCAGGCTGAGCTATGAGCCCATCTGCTAAAAGAAATTTTTATTTGATTTATAAATGTTGTTGTTCAGCTTGTGAGCAACAGATAAAGAACTGCGATTAGAATTGCCAGCCCGCCGAGCATAATAATTATGCTTATTGAATTTTTCTTGAGTGCTTTCAGCCTTTTTTTCATTAATTCTATCCTTTCCTTTTTGACGTCCAGCTTTGTCTTGACCTTGAAGAGCCTGACAGGCACCTTTACTCCCTTTAGCCTGAACTTTCCGATGTATTTGTAGCTGATTTCAGACTTGTTCATCGCAGAATAGACAGCTTCGCTGAAGACAACATCCCCAACTTTTGCAATGCTTTCAATCCTTGCTGTTATGTTGACAGCCTCTCCATAGACATCGCCTTTCCGCACAAGGATTTCTCCCATGTTGATTGCGACCCGTATTCTCAGCTTCTGCTTTGATGGATTCTGCTGATTGTATTCTGCAAAAGATTTCTGCATTGAAACGCCGCAGTGCACAGCATCTGTCGCAGTACGGAATGTGATAAGGAAAGCATC
>JAFGCE010000025.1 GCA_016932755.1 Candidatus Woesearchaeota archaeon | reverse complement strand
TTTATTTTGCTGACAAGGAATTAATGCTGAAATATGCAAAAGCGCTTGTCAAGAAAAAATTCGGGTTTAACCTTGAAAACCTTCTGAAGCACAGCATACTTCTTAAAGAGATTAATACCCAGCGGAAACTGGCGCAATTTGTTTCTTAAATCATTTCGAAAAGTATAAAAGCACTGACATCAAATCAGATAATATGGACCCAAGCGAATTCATGAGAAGCTGCATTGAGCTTAGAGCAGCTCTTGCAAATGCAAAGGCAAATAAAATTGAGGTAGACAAGCCTCCGGCAAGGAGCAAGATTTATGATTTCAGCAACAGCAAGGAGACTTATTACAGGAACGCTGTTGCAACAAGCTTTAACCAGGTCAAGACAAAGGCTAATTCACTGCTAAAGCTTGTTGATGAAGACCCTGCAAACGGCGCGATTATTGATAAAATAAGAAAGATGGTTGCTGACCTGGATTTCGCAGATTCAAAGGACAAGGTTCTTGCAAAAATAATTGAGCTTGTGTCCCAGATACAGGTTTCTAAGGTAAAAAAGCTTCAAAAGCCTTCTTACATTCCTTCTGAAATAAGGGATGATGTAAATGCAGACATTGATGAGCTGAACAAGGCATTCAATGCCGGATGCTACAGGTCTGCGGCAATACTTTGCGGGAGAATACTTGAGACCGCCCTTCACAGGAAATATTTTGAGGCTACAGGAGACGACCTTCTTGAGAAGGCGCCAGGCATAGGCTTGGGAAAAATTGTCGCAAAACTGTCTGAAAAAAACATCAGCTTTGACCCTGGATTGATGCAGCAGATTCACCTTATCAATAATGTAAGGGTTTCTTCTGTCCATGTAAAGCAGGAGCCTTTCAACCCTTCAAAAGCCCAGACAGAAGCAATGATTCTTTACACAATCGACATTCTGGAAAAGATTTTCAGCAGTAAGAGTCAATAAGCTTTGCAATTGCTTTTGTTCCCAGAACACCGGATTCATATTCAAATTCTTCTTTCGGGCTGTGGCTTATTCCGTTATGCCTGAAGAAAACCATAGTTGAGGGAATTCCCGCATTTGCAAATACAGCAGCGTCATGGCCTGCCCCGCTTATCATGTAATGGTATGGAACTCCTATTTCGCCGGCAGCGCGCGCCAGGGAGCTGACAATTTTTTCATCCATTACTGCAGGCTGGCTTTCAAAAAAACCCTCAAGATTCAGCTCAACATTCCTTCTTCTGCATGCAACTCCTGCAACATTCCTGAAAAATTCATAAAAGTCATTAAGCGTTTGCCTGTGCGTGCTTCTTATGTCCAGAACTGCCCTGAAATATCCTGGGACTTTTGTAATGCCATGCAAATTAGAGTCTGTATGCGCCTCTCCAAATGCAAAAACCAAATCCAGCTCCTGTTCATTGTATTTCCTGCACTGCACATCCATTTTTTCAGCTGTCTCTGCAAAAGCAAGAACAGCATCCTGCCTTTTGTCCATAGGTGTCGCGCCTGAATGGGCATACTCCCCCCTGAACTCTATTTCGCGGTGCCTTTTGTTCCCTCTTATTGCAGTGACAATTCCCACAGGAACTCCTTTCTCAAGCAGTGCTGTATGCTGCTCAATATGCGCTTCAATATAGCACTCAACATTCTCTTTTGGAATTGTCGGGACACCTCTTCTTAAAGCATCTGTATCAACTCCCATGTTTAGAAGGTATTCTTTTAATGTTGTCCCGCTGTCTTTTCTTCTTTTTTCCAAATCTTCCGGTGTTAGCAGTCCGAGAGCTCCCCTGCTGCCTATGTAAGTCGTTCCAAACCACTGCGATTCTTCTGCCCTTAACCCCATCACTTGAATATCCAGTTCAGGGGTTACGCCTGCATCCTGGATTGCCTCAAGAATTGAAATGCCTGCAGCAACTCCTGCAGTGCCGTCATAGTTTCCTCCGTTTGCAACACTATCGCAGTGGGAGCCGATTATGATTTTCCTTGCGCTTGTTTTGCCCCTTTTTATAATTATCAGGTTGCACATTTCGTCAGGAAATGCCTCCAGCCCGAGGCATCTTGCATACTCGCGAAAATAATTAAGCGCATCGCTTTCCAGCGGAGAATAACTCGGTCTTGTATACCCGTTTGTTTTGGGGTTAAGCCCGATGTGCCCGATAGCCCTGAAATGCTGCCTGAGCATGTCTTCACTAATACTTTCCCACCACTCCATTAAAAAGGGAGGTTTAATTTATTTTAAATAGATTTATGTTCTCCAATCTATAGAAAAATTTATAATGCTTTATTCCTAAGTTATTGCTATGACCAGAAGAGAGGAGATAGCAGAACTTCTGAAGCAAAGGCCATGGACCCCGAAAGAGCTTGTTGAGTATTTTGGATGCACAATGGCTGAGATAATAGAGGATTTGGAGCATGTCAGAAGAAGCACGCAGCCTCCTTTGATGTTCAGGTTCAAGCCTCCTATGTGCAGGAACTGCGGATTCTTGTTCAAGGAAAGGTCAAAGATGAAGCCTCCTTCAAAATGCCCAAGATGCAGGGGCGAGGGAATTGAAGAAGCACGGTATATGATAAGGCAGGTTTAGCCCTTTCTTTTCATCTCTTTCAGCTCAGACAAGAATCTCTGCGCTGTCTTTGCAACATGCTCTGGCTGGGTCTTGAATATTTCTGCAGCTTTTGCCAAAACATCGCCTTCAAATTCTTCAGTAGAAGTAAGCTTAAGCTCCTCAGGCTTGAGCTCTTTTCCTTTTTTGGCTGCTTTTTTTGCCTTTTTCCATTTTGAGAAAAGCTCTTCAGCCCTTGCAGGAATCTGGCTTTCTTTGACTCCAAGTATCTTTGCTGTCTCGGCAACAAGGTTCTGCTCCTCTTTTGCCTCTTTCTCAGCTGCGATGCCTGCTGTGAATGTCAGCCTTACAATCCCGTCAGAAATCTTTGTTGATTTCAGGACAACTATTTTGTTGACATCAGCAGTGTTCTTTACATGGGTTCCTCCGCATGCCTCAACATCAACTCCCGGAATCTCAACAATCCTTATCTGCTTTCCTGGAACAGCCCCTCCCTGGTAGATTTCCATGCCGAATTTCTTCTCTGCATCGTTTCTTGACATGAAATACGTTTTTACATCATGCTTTTCGCTGATAATCCTATTGGACTCCTTTTCAATTTCCTTTAGTTCCTCATCGCTGACGCTCTGGTAATGCGTTATGTCAAGATGCGCTTTTTCCAAAGTCTTTTTCGCGCCTGCCTGGTTTATGTGATGCCCAAGCAGTTTTTTTGCAGCAACATTGACAATGTGAGTTGCAGTATGGTGCTGTGCAAGCTGCAGCCTTGTCTGCCAGTCAATAAGGCAGTTAACATCATCATTTTTACGGAATCTTGGCTCTGCAGCCATGGCATGGACAATGACATTTCCCTGCTTGAAAATGTCAACAACCTTTTCTCCGGCTATTTTCCCTTCGTCATGCAGCTGGCCTCCTGAAGTCGGGTAAAAATAAGTCTTGTCCAGCACAACATTCTTTCCAATCACCTTGACAACATGAGCCTTGAACTCAACAATGCTGTAATCGCTGAAATAAAGCGCTTCTGTTGCAGGAACACCTTCCAAATCAAGCTTTTCCTCTTTTTTTGTTGCAGCCTTCTGCTCAACTTTCTCGTGCCTTTCAGACACCTTTGCATAGAAATTGTCAGGAATCTTTACTTTCTTGCCCTGTTTTGCAGCTTCTTCTGCAACAAGCTCAGGCGATATTCCCTGGCTGTCGTAAAGCTCTATGAGCTTATTCTCTGTTATCTTTTCGCCTATTATTTTTTCAACAATCTGCCTTGTTTTCTGCTTTGTGGAATCATACTTGACCTTCTCAACCTCAATAATCGCCTTTACATCATCAAGATTCTGGCTTAGTTCAGGAAATAATGGCTTGAGGTATCTCGCGTGCTCCCTGCATATCTCGAACAGGTCAATATTCCATCTGTATTTGTCAATAAAGCTCAGCGCTCTTCTCAGGATAACCCTTAAATTGTATCCGCCGCCGACATTTGAAGGCAGTGCGCCGTCGCTTAGTGCAATGAGCAGCCCTCTTGTGTGCTCTGCAATAGAATATATTGCTGCCATTGGCAGGACTTCTTTTTTCAGCTTCTCAACTTCAACTCCGGTTTTTTTCGCAACATCCTTCCATGCCTTGTCAACATCATCAATCTCGTCTATGTTAAGCAGCCCTGCATAAGGAACAAATTTTTTCAAAAGCTTCTCATCAGCATTTATTCCTGTCAGCTTCTTCAGCTTTTCAACAACAGTCGGGAAAACAGCATCATAAATTGTGGGTGTTCCCTGGCTGAACCATGCGCATCTTTCCATTCCCATTCCCATGTCAAGCACTTTCAGTTTCAATTCTGTGGGTCCATGTTCTGTCTGCTCAAACATCATGTAAACCTGGTTTCCAATCTCAACACCTCTTGAGAAAAACTCCATGCACGGGCCGAAGTTCCCTCCTCCTGCCCATGCATCCTCATGAAATGTTATCTCATTATCAGGAATACCCATTCCGTCATTAAGCCATTTCTTAATATCCATGAAAACCCTTGCCTGGTCCCATTCTTTAGGGCTTACAAACATGTGCTGCCCAATCATGTTGAAGCAGGTCATGTGGCTTCCTGTTATGCCTACATTGTCAATATCCCCGAACCTGAGGCAGAACTGGGGGACAACCAGCGGGTTTGCTGGAGGGTCAACCTCGCCTGAAACAACATAAGGCTGGAAATCCGCTATGCTTGCTATGACAAAATCCATGTCATCCCTCCATCTTGCGACAACAGGGTATCTTTTGATAGGTGTATATCCCAGTTTTTCAAACATCCTTGAAAAATCCTTCCAGACATCAACATAGCTGAGCTTTTTCTTGCACGGGTTGTTTTCAAAAAACCTGAAACCGCCTGAACAGGCAGCATCTCCGCACGTTTCCTGTTTCTTGTTTGTTGTCCAGAAATAGATTCCGCACCTGCATTTCTTTCTGGTAAATCCTGCTTCTTTCAAAACTGAAGTAGCATAGTATTTATCCGGTTCTTTTGACGCTTTCAGCTTAAACTCTTTTTTGATTTCCTTATCTGTGGGCATACACTTAGAATTAGGGTGAGGCTATTAAAATTTTGTGTTTTTTAGGTATAAAAGAAAAAATCAGAAGAGTTTAGAACTCTTCATTCTTTTTGTAGTGCATGAACCCAACTGCAATCCCTGTAACAGCAAGCGCAACAATCAGCGCAACAAGCGCAATCTCAAGAACATTCCTGAGCTTTTCCTCGCCTTCGCTGCCTGCTTCTGGTTCGTCTGCAGGGTTCTGTATCGGAACTCCGCCGTATTCCATAAGCTCTTCCTCAGCTTCAACTTTGCAGATATCTCCTGTTACTCCAAGAGTCTTGACTGCTGGTGTCTCTTCGTAGAGTTCGTCATAGCTTACTTTTATCTCAGCTTCATAAAACCCTTCTTCAGCGCATTCAGGAATCCTAATCCAGATTTCTTCGTTTGACTCTGTTTCGCCTGCTTCAATCATATCAATATAAGCTGAACCGCTTATATTAAGCTCAGGCACGCTTACGCTTACTTTAACAGATTCCTCATCCTTTGCTCCGATATTCTTTACCCTTACTGACGCCTGAAGCTGGCTTCCTGCCCTGACTCCATTCTGGGGAGAGAACACAACATCCTTAATCTGAAGCAAATGCCTTTCAGGGCTTACCTGCAGGTCAAAATAATAAAGCTTAAGGTTGTCATCCCTGTCCTTCACAGCTATCCAAAGCTTGTAATTGTCATTTTCCATTTTGTCAGGAATTTCAAGCTCAAGATTTTTCCAGTATGTTGTATTTTCTTCAACATCAAAAACATGAGTTTCATCAGATGTCTTGTCCTGGTCATCATATTCATACCCTTTGATTGATGCTTCAACCTGCACATCATCCTTGTCTTCATATGCTTCAAGCTTTACACTGACTTCTATATCCCTTCCTTTTTCCATATCAAGAAGCTCAATAGAATTTTCCTGCCTGCATACAAGAGTGTTGTCTTCGTCAGCATCAATTGTGCAGCTTTCCTCAACATCAATTCCGATTCCGTCAACATAAACCTTTGTAAGATTAACAGGAACATCCTCAGCACAAGCTATTCCTGCTGCAAGCGCAATGCCTACTAAAAGAAGCAGTGCAAAACATAATTTTGATTTCATTTTGAAATTACCCCCGACATT
>JAFGCE010000024.1 GCA_016932755.1 Candidatus Woesearchaeota archaeon | reverse complement strand
TCTGTTGAATTTGACTGGTGCTGTGTCAATGCAGTACTGAGCGCAAAAAAACTTGGGCATTCTTCCATAATGATAAACTACAATCCTGAAACAGTCAGCACAGACTATGACATATGCGACAAGCTTTATTTTGACGAATTAAGTTTCGAGAGGGTGATGGACATCTATGAGCTTGAAGAACCGCACGGAGTGATAGTTTCAATGGGAGGGCAGATTCCGAACAATCTTGTGATGCCTCTCCACAATCAGGGAATAAAAATCCTTGGAACCTCCCCTTTAAGCATTGACAATGCGGAGAACAGGCACAAATTCAGCCAGCTTTTGGATAACTTGGGAATTGACCAGCCATTCTGGAAAGAGCTTACCACACTGGAGGAAGCTGAGAAATTTGCAAACAGCGTCGGATACCCTGTTCTGATAAGACCCTCCTATGTCCTGAGCGGCGCAGCAATGAATGTGGTATTCAGCGAGGAGGATCTTGAAAACTACCTGAACGCAGCGGCAGATGTAAGCCCAGAGCATCCTGTTGTTATATCAAAATTCATAACAGGAGCAAAAGAAATAGAGATAGATGCTGTTGCAAAAAACGGGGAAATAATTATTTATGCTATAAGCGAGCACATAGAGAACGCAGGGGTGCATAGCGGGGATGCAAACATGGCTCTGCCTCCCCAGAAAACATATCTTGCTACAACCAGGCAGATAAAAAAAGTGGCAAGGCAGCTTGCCAAATCGCTTAACATAACAGGTCCCTTCAATATACAGTTTCTGGCTGCAGAAAACAACATCAAGGTTATTGAATGCAACCTAAGAAGCAGCAGAAGCTTTCCTTTTGTCTCAAAAGTTTTCAAGAAAAACTTTATAGACCTTGCAACAAGAGCAATACTAGGGGAAAAAATCCCACAGATAGACAAGTCAAGCCTTGAGCTGGACTATGTAGGAGTAAAATCCCCGCAGTTCTCATTCTCACGGCTTAAGGGAGCAGACCCCACAACCCATGTCGAGATGGCATCCACAGGAGAAGTTGCATGCCTGGGGGATGATATCCACGAAGCATTTCTCAAATCCTTTATCTCAACAGGGATGGAATTCCCGAAGAAAAGCGTGCTTGTCAGTATAGGCGGGGAGGAGAACAAATACGAGCTTCTTGACAGCATTAGAAAGCTCCAGCAGCTTAATTTCACGATTTATGCTACAGAGCACACTTCAAAATTCTATGAAAAATGGGGCATACCCACAAACCTTCTTTACAAAATCCACGAGGACAAAAAACCCAATGTAAAGGATTTCCTGCTTAACAAAAAGATTGACTTGATAATATCAATGCCGAAGAACTACGCAGAAATCGGCAAGGGAGGCACATACATCATAAGGAGAAGCGCTGTTGACTTTTCAATACCTCTTATAAACAATGTCCAGGTTGCAAAGCTTTTCATTGAATCAATTGCGCAAAAAACCCCGGCTGACCTTGCAATAAAAAGCTGGGATGAGTATGCCTCATAATTCAGAAAATTATTTATACACTCTTAAATTTCCGTAATGAGGGGGGAGGCAATGCTAAAAACAAGAATCTGCGGTATAAAACTAGAGAATCCTACAGTTCTGGCTTCAGGGATAATGGGAGTAACCGGAGCTTCGCTTTGCTTTGTTTCGGAAAATGGGGCAGGAGCAGTAACTACAAAGTCAATAGGCCTGGAAGAAAGAAAAGGGCACCCAGCTCCTGTTGTGCTTGAATGGGAAAACGGTCTGATAAACGCAGTGGGGCTTTCTTCCCCGGGCATAGAGGAAGGGGTTGAGGAGCTTAAGGCAGCTGTTGAAAAATCAAAATCTCCTGTTATTGCAAGCATTTTTGCGCCGACAACAAAACAGTTCGGAGAGGTTGCCAGGCAGGTTTCAAAGGCAAAGCCCGCTATGATTGAGGCGAACATTTCATGCCCGAATGTTGAGGCAGAATTCGGAAAGCCGTTTGCAACAGACCAAAAAGCGGCTGCAGGCGTTACAAAGATTGTAAAGAAAAATTCAAAAGTTCCGGTGATTGTAAAGCTTTCACCCAATGTCCCAAACATAAAGATTATTGCCCAGGCAGTTGAAAAAGCAGGGGCTGATTCTATCTGTGCAGTAAATACAGTCGGGCCGGGGATGGTTATTGATATAAAAACAGGCAAGCCTTTGCTTGCAAACAAGGCAGGGGGGTTGTCAGGCCCTGCGATAAGGCCTGTGGCTGTGAGATGTGTTTATGACATTTACGAATCTGTCAAAATACCAATCATCGGAACAGGAGGGGTGACTTACGGAAAAGACGCTGTTGAAATGATAATGGCCGGAGCATTAGCTGTGGGGGTAGGCTCTGCTGTCCACTACAGGGGGATTGATGTTTTCAGAAAAGTTTGCAATGAAATTATTGAATTTATGGAAAAAGAGGGATACAGCAAGCTAAAGGATTTCAGGGGGATTGCGCATGAGTGAATGCAGCTGCACTGAAAGCAAAAAATTGGAAAAGCCACTAGTTCTAAAGATAGAAAAAATAGTGGATGAAGCAAAGGATTTCAAGACTTTTATCTTCAGGCACAGGCTTAACGCAAAACCAGGACAGTTTGTAATGCTCTGGATTCCCAGAGTGGATGAAAAGCCTTTTTCAGTGACTTACCAGGACAAGGAAAGGTTTGCGCTGACAATCTTTAAGGTAGGCCCGTTTACACAAAAACTTTTTGAGATGAAAGAAGGAGACAAAGTAGGGATACGAGGGCCTTACGGGAACCATTTCAAGCTTGAGGGGAAAAATGTTGTTTTGGTCGGAGGCGGATGCGGAACAGCTCCTCTTGGGTTTCTTGCAGATGAGATGAAAAAAATCAAAGCAGATGTCAACTTTATTGTCGGAGCAAAATCAAAGCCATACCTTCTTTACCTTCACAGGATGAAAAAATCAGGAGTAAAAACATTTGTAACAACAGATGACGGAAGTTTCGGTGTAAAAGGATTCACAACAGAACTTCTTAAGACTTTTATTGAGAAAAACAGGCTGGACAAAGTTTTTGCATGCGGGCCTGAAGTAATGCTCAAGCATGTTGTTGAAATGTGCCTCAAAGCAGGTATTCCATGCGAAGTCAGCATGGAAAGGTACATGAAATGCGGTTTCGGCGTATGCGGGCAGTGCTGTGTTGACAACAGCGGGGTAAGGGTATGCAAGGAAGGTCCTGTTTTCTCTGCGAAAAAAATAAAGAAAATTGCAGAGTTTGGCAAGTATAAGAGAAGCGCTTCAGGCAAAAAGGTGAAATTATGACACTGCTGATAAAAAACTGCAGGCTGGTAAGTAGCGGAAAGGACATTTTCAGGAATATCCTTGTAAAAAACGGAAAAATAGCATCGATCACATCAAAAAACCTTAAAGCTGACAAAGAAATAGACGCGAAAAAAAATTATGTTATACCTGGAATAATTGATCCTCATGTTCATTTCAGGGAGCCTGGAATGACCCACAAGGAGGACTTCTTTACAGGAAGCGTTGCAGCAGCTGCAGGAGGCATAACAACAATTCTTGACATGCCGAACACAAACCCTCCAACAACCACGGCAGAGCTTTTGAAAGAAAAAAAACATCTTGCAAGAAAGTCAATTGTAAACTACGGGCTTCACTTTGGCGCTGCAATAGACAATATCAAGGAAATAATCAAAGTAAGGGACAAAGTTGCTTCTACAAAGCTTTTCATGAACCTAAGCACAGGAAAAATGATGATTGACGACAGGATAAAACTGGAGCAGATATTTGAAGTTTCAAAAATAGTGGCAGTTCATGCTGAAAAAGAAAAAGTTGCTGAAGCTGTGGCTTACTCAAAGAAAACAGGCACTCCTCTTTATCTCTGCCATATAAGCCTTAAGGATGAAATTGATTTTTTGAGAAAGGCAAAAAACAGGAAAATATTTGCTGAAGCTACGCCCCACCATCTGTTCCTGACAGAATCAGATTTCAGGAAACAAAAAGGGTTTGCAGACATGAAACCCAACCTAAAATCAAAGAAAGACCAGGATGCTCTGTGGAAAGCGATTGACGAGGGAATTATAGACACGATAGGGACAGACCACGCGCCGCACACTAAAGAGGAGAAACGGAAAAAAGAACACCCTTCAGGAGTTCCTGGCTGCGAAACCGCGCTTCCTTTGATGCTTGATGCTGTGAACCGGGGGAAAATCTCACTGACCCGGGTTGTAAGGCTGATGTGCGTCAATCCTGCCAAAATCTTCAGGATAAAAAACAAGGGGCGGCTGAAAGAAGGATATGATGCTGACCTTACTATCCTAGACATGAACAAAAAAAAGAAAGTCCAAAACAAGGAGCTGTTCACAAAATGCAAATGGTCTCCTTTTGACGGAAAAATACTTAAAGGATGGCCTGTCATTACAATTGTCGGGGGGAATGTGGTTTTTGATGAAACCGGATTTTATGATATAAAAGCAAAAGAGGTGGTTTTTGATGGCTGATTTTAATCAGGAGGAGTTTAACAAATTTTTGATAGAGCATGATGTTGTTGGTTTTTTCCCGGAAGGAAGGACACTGAAATCAGGAAGGTTTTCTTACTGGTACATCAACTGCAGAAATTTGGCTGGAAAAGTCGGCGCAACAGACAAAACAGCAGGATTTCTTTTGGATTTCTTGGATGCAAAAGGAATAGAATATGATTATATTTATGGGGTTCCCGAAGGTGTTTCAACATTGGCTGTTGTTGCAAACTACAAAAAAGGGATTCAGGAAAACAATGATGAACAGGCTTTGGTTATAGGAAGAGGCAAGCCAAAAGAGCACGGAGACCCAAAAGACAAGTACTTTATAGGTCCTGCCAAGAAGGGAGATAAGGTTGTGGTTGTGGAAGATGTCACGACAACAGGAGGCTCGATGCTGCAAACTCTTGATTTTTTGAAAGAAACAGGAATTACGGTCGTTGCTGTTGTTGCCCTTGCAAACAGGATGGAATTAAGGGACGACGGAACAACAGTTGCTGAATCTGTTGAGGGAAAAGGAACAAAATACTATTCAATGAGCGATGCAGACCAGCTGATTCCGCTGGCTATTGAAAAGGAAAACCCAATCAGAGAGTTCCTTGAAAAATTCCAGGACAAATACAACGAAGTTGCGATTAAGAAAATTAAGGTTATTTGAAAAGGGGTGTGATGAATGGAGCCAAAAGATAAGATAATACTTGCATTGGATGTAGATTCAGCTGAAAAAGCCAAGGCATTAGTTGCTGAACTGCATGATTATGTCGGGGTTTACAAAATCAATTCTTTGTTTAACGAGGAAGGTCCTTCAATTGTAAAGGAGATTCAGGACAATGGAGGCAAGGTTTTTCTTGACCTGAAATACCATGACATCCCAAACACAGTTGCAAATTATGCAAAGGCAGCGACAAAAATGGGGGTTTTCATGTTTAATGTGCATGCCGGAGGCGGTTTTGAAATGATGAAGGCTGCAGCTGATGCTGTCAAAGAAAGCGGAGCAGAAAAAAAGCCAATAGTCCTTGCTGTTACAGTGCTGACCAGCATTGACCAGAAGGCTCTTAATGAAGAGCTCAAAGTCAGCGGTTCTGTTGAAGAGCAGGTAAATCACCTTGCAAAACTTGCCAAAAAAGCAGGAATGGACGGAGTTGTCTGCTCTCCAAAGGAAATCCCTATAATAAGGGAAGCCTGCGGCAAGGATTTTGTTATTGTGACGCCGGGCATAAGGCCTGCATGGTCTGAGAAAGGAGACCAAAAAAGGATTACAACCCCAAAAGATGCTGTGGACGCAGGCTCAGACTATCTTGTCATTGGCAGGCCAATATCAGGCGCAGAAAACCGGGCTGAGGCTGCGAAGAAAATACTTGAAGAAATTTCTTCCTGATTATTTTTCTTTTTTTGCTGTTTGCATCAAAACATTTATATATTAGTATTTCTGAATATCAGTAAATTAGTATAATAATCCGTATATTGGTTA
>JAFGCE010000023.1 GCA_016932755.1 Candidatus Woesearchaeota archaeon | reverse complement strand
ATTAAGTCAGCTCCAAGGCATTCAAAAGCAGAGCTTGCGCAGGAAGTAATGAAAAACTAATTTTTGAAGATGAACCAGATACTCAAGAAGCAGAAGCTAGCTGAAAATATTTACCTGATGCAGGTTAAGGCGCCGGATGTTGCGAAGAACGCAAAGCCCGGCCAGTTTGTAATGCTCCAGATTGGGAAGAAAGGGGAAAGAATCCCATTGAGCATAGCTGACTATGACAAGAATTCTGTCACAGTTGTTTTTGCAGCTGTAGGCAGGACAACAAAAGAGCTTGCAGCGCTGAAAAAAGGCAATTCAATACTTCATTTCACAGGCCCTCTCGGCAATCCGACAGAGATAATGGATTTCGGGAAAGTCTGCCTTATTGGAGGGGGGTTCGGCATTGCGCCGCTTTATCCGATAGCAAAGGCGCTGAAAAAGGCAGGCAACGATGTGTACATAATTGCAGGAGCCAGAAGCAAGAATCTTCTTTTCTGGGAGGACAACCTGAAGAAGGCATGCAAGGAGCTGATAATCACAACAGACGACGGAAGCAAAGGCATGAAGGGGTTTGTGACAGACGCGCTTGAACGCGTCATGAAGCTGAACAAGCTTGACCATGTTTTTGCAGTCGGCCCTCCATTGATGATGAAGACAGTCGCAGACATGACAAAGAACAGGGTGAGGACTGTTGTTTCGCTCAACACAATAATGCTTGACGGAACAGGAATGTGCGGAAGCTGCAGGGTGAGGATAGCAGGCGAGGTGAAGTTTGCATGCGTTGACGGCCCTGACTTCAATGCGCATGCTGTTGACTGGGACAGCATAATCAACAGGAACAAGAGATACCATGAGGAGGAAAAGCACGCCTGCAGGTGCGGCAAATGAGCACAACCCCAGTGAGAGAGCTTGACCCAAAGAAAAGGGTGGAAAATTTTGAAGAAGTCTGTTTGGGCTATGATTCAGAGGAAGCAGTAAAGGAAGCCTCAAGATGCCTGCAGTGCAAAAACCCCACATGCATTGAAGGCTGCCCTGCAAAAGTTGACATTCCTTCTTTTATAAAAAGCATGCAGGAGAAAAAGTTCGGGGAAGCTCTTGCGAAAATAAAGGAGACAAACAACCTTCCCGGAGTGTGCGGGAGGGTGTGCCCGCAGGAAAGCCAGTGCGAGCAGAGCTGTATCCTTCACAAGGCTGGAAAGGCTGTCGCAATAGGCAAGCTTGAGAGGTTTGCAGCAGACAACGGCGGAAAAAGCGCTGTCCCTAAAATAAAGAAGCTGAAAAAGAAAGTTGCTGTTGTGGGCTCAGGCCCTGCATCATTGAGCTGCGCAGCTGATTTGGCTCTGAAAGGCTATTGCATAACCATATTTGAGGCTCTTCACAAGGTGGGCGGGGTTTTGAGGTACGGAATCCCCGAGTTCAGGCTTCCGAGAAACGTGCTTGATGATGAGATAGACTTTATAAAAAAACTTGGCGTGAAAATAGATACAGACACTGTAATCGGCAAGACAATAGAGCTTAGCCAGCTTTCCGCGGATTTTGACGCTGTCTTTCTTGGCACAGGGGCAGGCTCCCCTAATTTCATGGACATTCCAGGCGAGGACTTGAACAATGTTTATTCTGCAAACGAGTTCCTGACAAGGATAAACCTGATGAGGGCTCACGAGTTCCCTGAATACCGCACTCCTGTCAAGCAGGGCAGCAGGGTTGTTGTTGTCGGAGGAGGGAATGTGGCTGTTGACTCTGCAAGGACAGCAAAAAGGCTTGGCGCCCATGTGACAATTGTCTACAGGAGGTCTTTTGACGAGATGCCTGCGAGGATTGAGGAGATAAAGCACGCGCAGGAAGAGGGTGTTGAGCTTTTGATGCTCACAAACCCTATCCGCGTTTTGGGAAGCGGGAAAGTGGAGGGAGTTGAATGCGTGCAGATGAGGCTTGGCGAGGAGGATGAGACAGGAAGAAAAAGCCCGATACCAATGCCTGACACAGAATTTACTATTCCCTGCGACCAGTTCATAGTTGCAATCGGCACAAGCCCGAATCCTATTATCGCGAAAACAGGCGGGATAATGGTCGGCGGATGGAACAGAATTGTTGTTAACGAGAACCTCCAGACTTCAAAAGACAATATTTTTGCAGGCGGCGATGCTATATCCGGAAGCGCTACTGTGATAAAGGCAATAGGCGACGGCAAGAAAGCTGCTGAAAAAATCGATGAATTTTTAAAAGGCAAGTTAGGATAATATGAACATGCTCAAAACACCAATAATCATAATCAACTGCAAGACATACAGGGGCTGTGTAGGAAAAAAGGCAGTTGAGTTTGCAAAGGTTTGTGATAAAGTTGCAAAAGAGACAAAGGCAAGCATTGCAGTTGCTGTTTCTGCTCCTGATATTTTCAGTGTAAGCAGGGCAGTTAAGATACCTGTTTTAGCCCAGCACATAGATGATTCTGAGTTCGGCTCAAACACAGGGAATATTCTGGCAGAGGTTGTGAAGGAAAACGGAGCTGTCGGAACACTTCTAAACCATTCTGAGAAAAGAATTCCAAAAAAAGCAATTGAAGGAGCTGTGAAAAGAGCAAAAGAGTGCGGATTAGCTGTTGTTATTTGCGCAAAAGATGATGACGAGGGAAAAGAGCTTGCTGGATTCAAGCCTGACTTTATCGCAGTTGAGCCTCCTGAGCTGATTGGAGGAGACATAAGCGTCTCAACAGCGCAGCCTGAGCTGATTAAAGGCTCTGTAAGGAAAATAGGAAAAAATGTCCTTGTCGGAGCAGGAGTGAAAACAACAGAAGACGTGAAGGTTGCAGTTAAATTAGGTTCTGTCGGAATCCTTGTTGCTTCAGGAGTCACAAAAGCAAAAGACCCTGAGAAAGCATTGAAGGAATTGGTTAAAGGATTATCTAACTGACTTCAACATACATCTTGTAGATTTTTCCGCTGTAGACTGAAGGAGGAATCGGCTTTGGCGGGCTTGCGCAGTCAAATCCTGAGGGTATTGTGCCTGAAATAACGCAGACATTGAAGGAATACGTTCCCTGCTGTGTTGTCACGCCGTCTGCCATTGACAAGTCCACATTTGCAAGGACAGGAACCATCTCAAACGCATTGTTTTCAATTGTGTACGGTCCCGGATTGTACAAAAGCCATTTCGTGTTTATGTAATCAGAGTCTGTTGTCGGAATAACTTCCTCGTCAGGAGAAAATGCCTTGCTGAATTTCACAAGCACATAGAAATTCTCTGTTTTTTCAAGGATATTCCTTATACCGAGCCAGAACGCGCCCTGCTTTCCCCTCACAATTGCTTTCTTGAACATAGGCATTGCGACAATTGAGCCTTCCTGGAAAAGAAGCGACTCAATCTCTGCCTCTGTCTGCCTGTCAATCGTTGCCCTCATTTCCTCTGCTGTTGAAAAGAACTTTTTTGTGAAGTAGATTGACCCTACGAATATCACTATGGTTATTATGAGTATGACAAGAAATGTTGCTGTAAGCTCAAATCCTTTCTTTCCTTTCATTTTAAGACAAAGTCGGGTTAATCATTGTTACTGTCCCAAGGGATGTGGTGAAGCTGTCCTTTCTCTGCTCTGTCCCTGACACAGTTGTGAAGTCGTATTCAACCTCAATCTTGATGCTCAGAGACTTGTCCTCCTCATATCCTGCAAACTGGACTGAAGGGAAGGAAACTTCTGCCTTGTCTCCGGCAATGTTCAGCGCTTTTCCTATGTTTACAGACGCAATCTCTGATGTCCTGTCAAGCAGCTTTGCGCTAAGCAGCCTTACTGCTCCGACAGCATCCTGCTTGCTGTAAAGGCTGAACTCAATCTCAAAACTGTCTGCATTGACATTGAAAGGGTTCTTGTATATGTACTTGTTCTGGAGATAGTAGAAATTCCTGTTCTTTTCATCCAGCTTTGATACTGGCTCCTGTATGACTCCTGATTTTACTGCTGTCCTGCACTCGTTTGCCTGGCACATGAATGACAAATACCTTCCTGCATCTCCCTCGCACGGCCCGCAGTCTTCAGCGCATGTGCACTTGTTTTCAGTAGGGTCGCAGGCAAAATTCCCGCATTTTCCGGGTATAGGCTGGTGCTCGCAGAAATATCCTGTCTGAGCATTGCACACATCTGCTGTTCCCGGGTTCAAGTCATCGCAGCTTGAAGGGCACTGTCCTGTCATCCCAGGCTTGAACCAGGTGAATGTAACCCCTCTTAATGTTATTTCAAATGTGGCTGTTCTTGCCTGGACCTGCCCTCCGTATTCCTGCATGTATTCATACCCTATCCTTATCCTTATGTTTGTGAACTGGCCGTCATTTTCTGAAGTCGGGAAATCAATCCTCACTCCCTCCTCAATATCTGTCTCTGTTGTCCAGGCATACTTGTTGACTGTCTTTTCTCCCAAAGTGACTGTGTTCCTGTTCGCGTCCATTCCGAACATCTCTATTTTCTTTATTTTTATTTCAGAAAGCCCTGTGCCTATCTGGCTTAATGATATCTTTACATTGAAAAGGTCTTTTTTCACGTTGAAAGGAAGATTGTAGGTTGTGATGACTGAGAACCTGTTTCCTGCGCTCTGCATTTCATTTGTCAGGGAAGAGGTGCTTATCTTAAGCCCTGGCTTTGCATTTGATGCGCACTGCTTTGTTGCAGGGTCGCACTGCATCTCCATGTACTGTCCTGCAGCTCCTGAGCACGGAACACCGCAGTCCAGCGAGCATCCGGGTATTGGAGTGTTACTGCATTCATAACCGGTTTCCTTTCCGCAGTCGTCAATTGTGCACGGATTTCCGTCATCGCATGTTGGAGGGCATTCTTTTCCGCCTCCGCAGCCTGCAAGAACAAGCATCATTGCAATTATCAGCGTTATATAGATATTTCTCATTATCAATCACTTAAAAAAATTTGTAAAAAAACAAAAATTTACCTTATCCTCTCGAACTCCTTCACAATAAACCATGCGAAGATTATGAGCACTACAGCTCCTGCAGCCAGGTAATAAACTCCGTCAGTGTAGTCTTTTGTGATTGATATGTAAAGCCCGTAGCCCATTATGATGAATCCGAGCCACAGGACCTTGTCAAGCACAAGCTTCATGATTTCGAACTCTTCGCTTTGGCTGAGCTTTCTTTTGATTTTCATCTTCTTGTCCATCATTATCACCTTACGTTAATATAGAACGGCTTTGACTGGTATGGTGTTTCTGTGCTAGGCCATTGCTGCCCTTCACAGTCTCCGCTCTCTGTCTTGTATATCTCGTAGCTCATGAGGTATGTGTCAGGGCTTACTTTTCCAGGTATCTGGAGTGTTATTGGGAATACTCCGACATCCCCTCCTTTTATGTCAACTTCGTCAAACAGGCTGAACCATACGTTCTCAGCTACCGGCCTGTCATTTATCAGGGGATTGACTCCGCCTACTGGTATTGGAACTCCAGGCTGTGCTGGGTCGCAGTTTCCTTTCAATGCCCTTATGCACTGGACATATGTTGCAAAGCAGTTTGTCTCAGCACCTGTGTTCTTGACTCCTACAAAAAACTCCACAGGCTTACCTATCTGGGCGTTGATAGTCTCCTTGTTGAAAACAAGCAAATCTCCAGAATCCCTTATCTTCTGGACAATCTCTCCCTTGATTTCCTCGCTTACCTCCTCAAACTGCGCTCCCAATGCCCCGAACTGCTTCTTGATAAAGCCAAGCCCAAGTCCGAGGATTGTTATCGCCAGAATAAGGACAACAATAGCGTTGATAGAAAGCTGGAGAGAACCTTTTCTTTTTAGCTTAGGTCCGAATATTTCCATTTAGCACACCTCTTTTTTGACTATTAATTAAACTAATTTCTTAGTCTTATTATTTATAAATGTTTCTATAATTTCGGTTTCTTTTACCTTATTTTGCCCTTCTGCCACAGCATTATAATCTCCTTTCCCATCCTTGCTGTGTCAGCTAGGTTTCCTTTCTTGACTATGTTCTTTTTCAGCGCAATCCTTTCAAGCGTTTCCTCAGCATCATCAGACTTCTCAACACCGAAGAATCTTTCAACTTTTCCGTTAAGCTCCTCTATGAGGTGTATTGCGGATGATTCAGGGTCTTTTGACTTGCCTGCGTCTGTTGAGCCGATTATTAGGGAGTCCAGCTCTTCCTTTTCCTTGTAAGGTATAACTCCCGGAGTGTCTATCAGAAGGATGCTGCTGCTTATTCTCACTCTCTGCTTTCCCTTTGTGAATCCGCTGATGCTGCTTGTCAAAGCGCTGTGCCTTCCTTTAAGCGAGTTGATTAATGTTGACTTTCCTGTGTTGGGGTAGCCTATCACTCCCACGCTAACTTTTTCGCCTTTTCCAAGAGCCATTATCTTTTTCAGGAGCCTCATTGTGCTCAGGTGCTCTTTTGCGCTGACCTGGATTGAATTCTTCAGCCTTATTTTTGACTGCTCCTGCCTGCTTATGAGGTCGCACTTGTTGATTACATAAATCATCTTCTTGCCCAGGCTCTTCACTCTTGCCTCAAGCTCCCTGTTTATGCTTCCCTCAACCCTTCTCGCGTCTATAACTAGAAGAATTATGTCTGACTCCATTATTACCTTGTCCACAATCCTGTCAAATTTAGGCATG
Source organism: Candidatus Woesearchaeota archaeon (assembly GCA_016932755.1). Taxonomy (GTDB): domain Archaea; phylum Nanobdellota; class Nanobdellia; order Woesearchaeales; family JAGWAF01; genus JAFGCE01. The sequence goes on along the minus strand of JAFGCE010000023.1, from coordinate 4,589 downwards.
GACTGGCAATATGCTCCCTTCTTTATAAATCTCACTGAATTCTTCTAAAACAGCTTGATAATGGTAAAAGCTCCCAGGACAACTGTTATGACTCCTATGAGGATTTTCAGGTTCTTGGTCTTTATTTTTTTCACGCTTATTGCTGAAAAAGGCACTGAGATTACAGCCCCTGTTATTATGTACGGAGCCAGAGACCAGTCTGCAATGTTTTTTGTCAGGAAATAAATCAAAACCCCCACTGCGCATGTCAGGCCTTCAGCAAGCGATGTTATTCCGACTGCATTTTTTCCGTCAATGCCTGAAAGAAGCTGCCCTCCTGTCACAACAGGCCCGTATCCTCCCCCGCTTATTCCCTTGTTGAACGAGGCTATAAGCCCGAGTGCTGTCATTTTTTTCCACGAGAACCTGTAATTCTTGTTTACTGTTGCAAGTATGAACAGCCCTATGGCCAGGACAAGAAGCCCTATGTATAAGTTAAGGTAGAACTTTGGCAGGCTTATTGCAATAAAAACAGCAGACACTGTCCCGATTATGCTGCATGACGCTATAAGGAGCGCTGCCTTCAGGTGGAAAGGAATGCCTCTTTTGAAGCTTTCCTTAAATCCCAACTCCTTTATTGCCCTGTATATTTTCACAACATTCATTGTTTTTGGCCTGAAATCAACATTGCCAACTGAATGGTGCGTGAATCCTGCCAGAAGCCCTGTTATAAGCTCTGAAAAGAGCACAATTGGAACAACCTGCAGCGGCTCAAACCCCATCAGCAGAAGCAACGGCGTGAGCATTGTGCCGTATCCCATTCCAAGTGTTGAATCTGCATATTCGGCAATAAACGCAATAATTATTATTGCCAGACCAATTCCCAAACCCAGCTCAAATATCATTTTTTGTTCACCTCAAATTTTTTGTATTCAGGCATTATTCCGGCTGCCTGGAGCCTTGATACATCCCTCATCATTCTTCTGTTTGCAATGTCCTCCTCTTCATTTGGGGCATACATCATGTTTGAGTTGAGGACATACTCTTTCATGACATGGAACTTTTCCCCTCTGGTTTCAACTGTGTAAACAGCCCCGAAAACCCTCAAAGGAAGTCCACCGCTCCTTCCGAGCGAGACAAAAGTCTCAACATTCACGCTTACCCCTTCACCGCAGGTTTTGAGGTCTATTGCATCCTGGAGCGAGCATACTCTCTGCTCCGGTGATGAAGGCCTCTCTCTTGTGACCATAGCCTGCGTGAAGAATTTCTCGCAGAGAGGTATTCCTGCCTGCCTTATCCTTTCGTAGTCTGCCCTGATTCTCCTGTTGGCATTTTCAACAAGATGGGGCGCAGAAGGCGGGATATAAATCTCCCTAGGAGGGCTGAAGTCGTTTTCATACTCCTTTGCTATCCTGATTGGGCTCTCCCATCCTCTGAAGCTGAACTCTGCCATTAAAGCATCGCATTCATACCTTACAGTTATCCCCTCAATAAAATGCTCCCTCATCTGCCTTTCGACAGCAAGCTCAACACCTCCTGCTATCTCATGCCCCCTTTTTTTCTTCAGCCACACAACATCCCCTAATGTTGCAGGGTTTCCGCTCCACATGAACCTTAAGCTTCTCATTGTTTCTCACCTTTGTCTACTAAATTAGTAGAGATTAGGGCCAAAAAAATTTAAATCAGGTCCTGGAAAGTTGTTGTCTCCATTTTTTTGGCAATATAATCCCTTATCCCCCTGAAAACACTGATTAGTTTTTTGCTTTTCTCAATCGGAGTTTTTTCATAAAAATACCTGCTTACTGACCCGACAGGTGCCAATGCGCCGTCTATCAGCCTTATTATCTCGGCAATGCAGATTTTGTTAGGGCTTTTTGCAAGCATGTAGCCTCCTTCAGACCCCCTCCTGCTTTTCAGGTAGCCTGCATCTTTAAGGATTAACAGAATCTGCTCAAGGTACTTTTTTGGTATGCCCTTTCTTTTTGAGATTTCCTCTATTTTTGCAAGCCCTTGATTATAGTGCTCAGAAAGGTCGATTAAGGCTAGACACGCATATTCGCTTTTTCTTGAAAGCTTCATTCTCTACTTGTTTGATAGAGATTGTATATAAACTTTTCGGTGGCTGATTTTAAAAAAAGAAATAAAAAAGCCCTTTTTTAGGGCTTCTTCTTGCTTGTGAAGTAGCCAAGCCCGAACTTAAGAGCTAGTGCGACCACAGCAAACAAGGCTATTATCCCGCCTGCAATTGCTGCTTTGCTCTTCTGGGGTTTTGTTTCTTTTGTCACGCCTGCTGTTGCAGGAGGCGCTTCTACAGGCACTACTGCCCCTTCTTCTGTCACTGTACATGCCCTTGATGTTGCAGGCTTGTGCACTGATGTTCCGCAGCTGTTCCAGTCTTCGCATGCTCTTGTCTGGGTTCCGCCTGAGCATTCTCCCCAGTTATCGCAGATCCAGTCCTCGACACATGCCATCTCAACGCATTTTCCGTCAACACATTCCTCGTTTAATGCGCAGTATTCCTCAGCCCATTTCCAGCATCCTAGGCTTGAGCTGTACTGGCACACAAGCATCGAGCCGTCCCTGCATAACACTTCCCCAGAATCGCATTCGTCTGAGCATCTTGAAGTGCTTCCTCCGCCGCCTCCTGTTGCCGCGCTTCCGAATATTCCGAAAACGCTGAAGTGTGTTAAGTTTGCCCATACATAGTTGTCTGTTGTGTTAACTCCCTGGTTAGGCTCCCTGTACCAGCTGCTGTTAGTTGCATTGTAAAACTGTATCTCAAGCTCTGACTCTCTTAATCCTGATGCTGCAAGCTCCTCGTCTGTGTAATGTATCCTTAAAATCCACCAGTCTAAGTTTGCGCCAGGATCCGGGTCAAGTGATGCGTCAATCCAAAGCCCAAACTCTTCAAGGTAAAATCCTGAGCCTCCTGGATTTTCATTGTAGAACTTAACAACCAAATCTCCGCCAGGGTACCCTCCCAATGTATAAATCTCTCCTGAAACACCATAATCCGAGCTTCCGAAGTCAGGCATTCCTGCTGAGAATGATTCAGTATAGTATCCTACCTGCCCTCCTGACATGTTGAAATCCTCTCCATTCACAGATATTGAGCAGGTGTCTGCAATGATGTTGCCGCCCATAGGCACAATCCACCCGTCTGCAATTACTATGTCATTATCTGTGCAATAAACATCCTCCCCGAGTGACCAGTAAACTGTGCCGTCTGCGTTTATTCCGTAAACGCTGTTGCTGATGAAGTCCCCGCTGTTAAGGTAGACTGTAGAGCCAAAGCCTACATGGAGCCCTGAGGTAATGTCATTGTTTTCTGTGAAGTCAGTGTTCTCTATATATGCATATGAGCCTCCGATGACATAAATTCCGTCTATGTTATTGTAAGTTTCTGACTCTGTGATTGCAGGCATGGTATCATCATCAAAGCCTACATCATCCAGGAATGCTCCATACCAGTTGTCATGGTATTCCTCGCTGTCTGCCGAGAAATAAGTCACATCAAGTGCATAAAGCCCGTACTCGCAGTTGTAAAGCTCGTTTCCTGACATCTGGCTGTTTTCTGCAGGAGTTATCGAGCCTATCACGCCTATTCCGTAATAGTTCTTGGAGGATTCGGTGCACTTGACAGTGTTTCCTGTTATTATGTTGCTGTTTGAGCCTGTATGGATCTTAATCCCTCCTTCGGATGTAACATCTGTTAAGTTATTGGATTGGACAGTGTTTGCGTCTGAGCTGTACACTTCTATTCCAGTGCCTACTTCCCCGATAGTATTCCCGCTGATTGTGGAGTTATGCACTTCATATAAATAAATCCCAATAACTGAATTATTAATCTGGTTGTTATTTATCTGGGCATATGTACCATAGGAAAGTTTAATTGCCGCATCGGCAAAAATATCATAGATTACATTTCCGCTGATGATATCCTCATTTCTGCTGTCATACAGATCAATTCCTATTTCTGAGGTGTGCATCTCATTGCCGGTTATGTGCACCCAGTTATCGTTTTGTCTGGAATAAACTGCATAATCTGTATCATGGATCAGGTTGTAGGAGATAGTTAGATTATCTCCGCTGTCTGCCATAGGGTCGTCGTTGTTTATTCCGTGTATAAAATTAGATATTTCGCAGTTGGTTATTGTAACCCTGTCTGAGCCGGGAGCAATGATTATTCCGTCTCCTGTCCCGTCTCCTGCGATTGAACCTCCATTACAGTCAATTGTTATGTCGCTCGCATTGATTGTCAAAGCAGTTCCACTGCAAGTCATATTCTCTTCAAAATCCATGTCAGCCATTACTGCATCTCCGCATTCGCAGTCTCCGTAAAAATTATTTTCATCGATTCTTCCGCACTGGTGCAGATCTTCCATTATTGCATAATCTCCGCCAGAATCTGTGAAATTGCCGTAAACAATATTATTAGTTGTGTCAACGCCAGTTTCGCCAAGATCGTCTAGACTTATCCACCTTGAAGTCCCAAATTCATATGCTGCCAATGAATCCTCATCAGTTACATCGCCCTCTGAGTAGCTTATATTAAAGTAAATCCACCCATTCTCATCACGATTACCGTTAGAAAAATCGACATACTTGCT
>JAFGCE010000022.1 GCA_016932755.1 Candidatus Woesearchaeota archaeon | reverse complement strand
GCTTTATCAGCAAAGCAGACTCCCTTGTTGTGAGGACATAGTCAACACCGCTTTTCAGCTCAGGCCTTGTTGACTCAAACTTCTTTGCAGTGCAGGGCATTACGCTTACAACAATTATGTCTTTTTTGTTAAGCCCTGTTTTTTTTGCATAATATGTCTTTGAAAGCATGCCGAGCATTTCATGCGGGCTTTTGCATGTTGACATGTTTTTTCCGTCTATAAGATTGTGGTGGAAATGCTCCATAAATTTAATCCAGGCAGGGCAGCAGGTGGTTATCATCGGGAAAGGTCCGCCTTTCTTCACCCTTTCCAAAAGCTCGGAAGCCTCTTCCATTATTGTTAGGTCCGCTCCCAGGTTTGTGTCAAATACTTTATCAAAACCGCATCTTCTCAAAGCTGCAACCATCTTTCCCTTGACAAGCGTGCCTGGCTCAATCCCGAATTCCTCTCCAAGCGCAGCCCTTATTGAAGGAGCTGTCTGCACAACAACATGCTTTTTCCTGTCTTTCAGGACTTTGATTACCTCTTGCAGGTGCTCCCTTTCGGAGATTGCGCCTACAGGGCAGGCTGCAATGCACTGCCCGCACTTTGTGCACGCAACTTCAGGAAGCCAGTATTCAGAATAAGGGGTTACATGCTCGTGATGCGCTCTTCCTGCAAAGTCAATAGCATATGTTGCCTGTATCTTTGCGCAGACAGCGACGCATCTTCCGCAGTTTACGCACTTGTTGTCATCCCTTACAACAGAAGCCCCAAGGTCAACCTTGTATTTTTTTGTAGGGTCAAACCTTACTTTCTTCAGCCCCAAATCCTCAATTATCCTGCAGAGCTCGTGCTCCTTGTTTTGTATATAGCATGTCTTTGCATGCTCTGACATAAGAAGCTCTGCATTCACAAGCCTTGCTCTCTTGACTTTTTCGGATTTTGTTATTATTTCCATCCCTTCTTTGGGGTAGGTTGAGCATGAAGTGACAAGCTTTCCTTTAATCTCAACAAGGCAGAGCCTGCACCTTGCTTCAGGCTCAAGCCCTTCCTGGTAGCATATTGACGGAATCTTGAGCCCTTTTTCCCTGAGGCTGACAAGAAGCGTCTTTTCAGGCTCCACTTCCATTTCCTTTCCGTCAACTTTTATTTTCATTTTTTTATCCTGTCCTCAAAATCTTTCCTGAAAAATTTCAGCGCATTGATAAGGTGCGAAGTTGCAGTCTGCCCAAGCCCGCAGAATGAGGTTTCCTTTATTACCTCTGCAAGCTCCTGCAGCGTGTCAATGTCCTCAGGTTTAGCGTCTCCGACAGATATATTCTGGAGCATTGCAAGGACTCTCATTGTCCCTTCCCTGCAGGGCGTGCATTTTCCGCATGACTCAAATTCATAGAACTTTGCAATATTTGTCGCGACATCAACAATAGACCTTTTCTCGCTGACAACAATCATTGTGCATGAGCCAAGCATGCACTCCCCTTCGCATACTTTTTCAGGCCTAAGCTCCAGATCCCTGAATTTTTCATAAGGCATGCACCCTCCGAAGCATCCAAAATAAACTGCTTTCGGCTTGCCCTTCGGCTTTGCGCGCTCTATTGCCTGCGAAAGCTTTTCACCGAGCGGAGCTTCGTAGACTCCCGGCTTTTCAACATCTCCTGAAATGCAGTGAAGCCTCGTGTCCTTGTTCCAGTCATCAAACATCACTGCCAAAGGGACATTTGTAAGAGTCTCAACATTGTTTATAACAGTGGGCTTGCCGAACAAGCCGTATGTTGTGGGGTATGGGGGCCTTACTTTTGGATGCCCTCTTTTTCCCTCAATAGATGCAAGTATTGCAGTTTCCTCGCCGCAGACATACGCGCCTGCTCCGACAAAGATTTCTATTTTCAAATCTGATTTTGCTTTTGAAAGAACTTCTTTTATTTTTTTGTTCAGCTTGCTCTTCAGGCAGGTGTACTCCCCCCTCAGATAGATGAATGCTTTTTTTGCTCCGACAGCATAAGACGCTATGAGAATTCCTTCAATAAGAGTCTCAGGGTTTTTCTCGATTATCATTCTGTCCTTGAATGTGCCTGGCTCCCCTTCATCAGCATTGCATATGACATACCTTTCATCAGCTTCTGCATTCCTTACCATCTCCCATTTTGTTCCTGTCGGGAATCCTGCCCCACCTCTTCCTGCAAGCCCTTTTTCCTTTATCAGGCTTATCACACCTTCAGGACCGAGCTTTTTTGCCTTTTCAAAAGCTTTCAGGTTTGTTTTTTTCAGGATTTGCATTTTATCTGCACTTCTTCAGTATTTTTTTCACTTTTTCTTCTGTAAGATTGCCGTATACTTTCTTGTTTATCATCATTGCAGGAGCCTTGTCGCAGCACCCGATGCATGAGCAAATGTGAATAGAGAACTTTCCATTCTTTGTTGTCTGTCCTGACTTTATTTTCAGCTCTTTTTCAATAAATTTTATCAAGTTAAGCGAGCTGTTCAGGTAACAGGAAGGTGAGTTGCATATCTCGATGATGTATTTTCCCTGTTTTTCTGTGTGAAGGTGGGCATAGAATGTTGCAACACCATAAACCCTGGATATTGGTATACCTGTTTCCTTGCTAATCCTCTTTAGCGCTTGCTCAGAAATCCATCCTTTTTTTGCCTGCTCTTTTTCAAGCTTTGGCAAAAGCCCCAGACAGTCAGGGTATGCCTCTTTGTCTTCCATAACCCTCTTATTCCCTGCTTCTGCTTATATACTTTTTTTCCTATTCCTGAGTGAAAATGAAAAAATATATAAGGATAGTGTTCAAGGTATTTGTCATGAAATACATATATGAGCTGGCAAATGTGCAGGATTATGCTGTCGGCTATTTTTATGAGCATATAGAGATGTTTATCTATTCTGCAGTTTGTTTTTTTGTTCCTTTTTTTATGGGGCATCCCCAGCTTTTTGTGGGCATTGCTGTCAATGCAGCACTTGTAGCAGCAGCCCTTAACCTAAGGGGGTATAAGCTGCTGCCGGTTATAATGCTCCCAAGCCTTGGAGTGCTTTCAAGAGGGATTATATTCGGGCCTTTCAGCAAGTTCCTGGTTTACATGATTCCTTTTATCTGGGCTGGAAATGCAATTCTTGTCTTTTCATTCAAATATTTCAGGCTTAAGAAAAATCACAGCTATGCGTATACTCTTGCTGTAGGCGCATTGACAAAAGGAGCATTTTTGTTCCTGTCAGCATTTATCCTTTACAAGCTTTCAATAATCCCTGTTGTTTTCCTGACAGCAATGGGCATTATTCAGGTTACAACAGCAATATCTGGGGGCATAGCTGCATACGGCATCCATTACACAAAGAAATCACTTGCAGCAAGATAAAAATAAGATTTTTATTGAGAGAATTCTATTACTGGCTGCACTGCCTGGACAGCCTCTTCCTTTTTTTCAGCTATAAGCTCATGAGTTGAGGGACCTTTGCCTGCGGGGTTTTCGCGCCTTGCTTTTTCTTTCAGGTATTCCTCGTAAAACCCTATCTCTTTCATATAGATGTCAACGTCCTCTTCTGTCCTGAAAATCCTGCTGTAATATTCTCCAGGGCATTCGGACATTAAGCATTCAGAAGCGCTGTAATCCCTGCAAAGGGTGTATCGTTTTGGATAAATCATGCATTTGCTGTCCTGTCCCAGAAACTTGCAGGGAGTCTTTACTTCAACAGCCCATACTCCCTTATGGTCAACATAAACGCAGACATCCTTGTGGGCTATAAGCCATTTCATAATCTCAAAATCATCAAATCGCTTAGGCTCGCGGTAGTATATAGAAACATCTTTGCAGCATTCCCCGGAACACTTTTCACATGTAATCTCTTCAGCCACGCAAGATCTGCCGGCTGTTGAGAAGATGCTGCTTATAAATCTTTGCTTTCGGTATATTTGGGTGTATAGTCACTTCTTCCGCTTGTTCATGAGCATTATTATAGCAAAAGGAATTATTGCAAGAAGCACTAAAGTAGCGATAATGTTTGCAAACATGCTTCCGCTGATATCTGCTCTTGCGAGAACATATACAAACAAGGCTAAAAGCAGGACAAACAGGATTACATACCTTTTTGCTATTGACTTGACAAAATCGCTTTTCATATATACCGCTTTAATTCTGTTTTTTATTAAACTTTCTTAATTTTTGCAACAAAGAACCCTTCAGTGTCATTGTCCTGGGGCCAGAGCCTCAAACATTTTTTCACTTCAGGATTATATCTTACTCCCTCAAACTCTTCTATTGCATGGCTTCTTTTTATGCCAAGGCTTATTTCTTCAAGTTTTGCATCAGGATGGTTTTCAAGCAGTAAGCTCACAACACCTTCATCTTCTTCAGGCTCAAGGCTGCAGGTTGAGTAAACCATTGTTCCTCCCTTTTTGAGTATAGAGAAAGCAGTCTCTGCCAGCCTTCTTTGGTCGTATGAAATCTTTTTTATCATGCCTGAGTTCCATATCCTAAGCGTCTTTAGGCTTTTCCTTATTGTGCCTGTCCCGCTGCATGGAGCGTCAAGAAGAATCCTGTCAAATTCCAGCCCTGATTTTGCAAACCAGTTTGCATCCATTAATGTAAGGACAGAGTTTGTTATCCCCATTCTTTGCATGTTGATTCCAAGAGGCGCAAGCCTTATTCCCTTGTAGTCATTGGCTACAAGAACCCCCTTGTTTTTCATGTATTGGGCTATCTGTGAAGCCTTGCTTCCAGGAGCTGCGCACATGTCCAGCACAGTTTCTCCTGGCTTGGGATCAAGGACCAGCGGAGGAATCATGCTGACAGCTTCCTGCACATAAAAATAGCCTAGGCTGTGCTCAATAAGGTTTCCAATATCCCTTCTATCCTCTCTTTTGTGCTCAATCCAGAACCCTTCCCTGCACCAGGGTATCTGCTCAAGCTTCCAGTCTTTTTCAAGCCTTTTTTTTAGCTCTTTAATTGAGATTTTGAGAGTGTTGACCCTTATTGACCTTCGCAAAAAAGCCAGGCAGTATCTCTTGAAGTCATCAAATTCAGTTAATTTGCTGTATCTTTCAACAAACTGTTTTTTGAATTCTATCTCACCAGCATTAGGCATTATCTTGAGCATAGGAAATGATTAACAGGCATTCAATAAAAAGGTTTTGCTTAATTCAAAAAATTTATATAGCTTCTTTCTGGGTTATGGTTAAATGAAAAAATATAATATTTTTTTTTTAGTGCTTTTCCTACTTTTGTTACTATGCCCTTTTGCGAAAGAGTACTCATCTTTTGAACCTTCTTCTGGCAATGAATGCTGGTGGATTAGCTCGGGAAACACTTACTTCAGGCTGTTCTTAAAGGGAGATTTTGAAAACGAAATTTGGACAAACAGCTATTTTAGTGATTGGTCATGGATGAACCCTCAGTTTGGGAAATATATAATTGGTATGCCTCTTCATCTTTCCGGGTACGGAAACCAGAACTTCACTTATTTTTATTTATGGGGGGATGGGAAGGATTATGAATGGAATCTGGATAATGGAAGAGTGCCGCCTAAAAATATACTCACGATTGCAAGATTTCCAGGATTAATTATGGGTTTTCTTACTTGTGTCCTGATATTCTTAATTGGAATAAGAATAAATCCAGTCTTGGGGATTGTTTCTTCGCTTTATCTTTCTTTTAACAAGTATTTTCTTCAGCAAATGGTTCGTGCGTCAAACGACTCCTCTTATATTTTTTTCTTAGTT
>JAFGCE010000021.1 GCA_016932755.1 Candidatus Woesearchaeota archaeon | reverse complement strand
TTTCTTTTTTCATGGTGGAGGTCACGTCTCCACCCCCAACAGCAGCCTTACAGCTGCTTTGGGTTATTAACTTTTTCTACAGAACCGCGACTTACAAAAATTTAATAAATAACGCCTCTTTCATCTTTTGCATGAAACCTAAATTAGTCAGAGATAAAATTCCTGAAATCATAAAGAACTCTAACAAAGTTCCAAAAACTCATATTGCTAATGATGAGGAATATTGGGAAGAATTAAAAACTAAACTATTAGAAGAAGTAAATGAGTTTTTAGAAGACAATAATTCTGAAGAATTAGCAGATATCCAAGAAGTTCTTTATGCAATTTATGATTTCAAAGGTTTTTCTAAAGAAGAAATTGAATCAATTCGCTCTAAAAAAGAAAATGAAAGAGGCGGATTCAAAAATAAAATTATTCTTGAAAACGTAGAGTAAGTTGCCCTTGCGTTATACTGTCAACTCTTCGTGTTGATTTTTTCTTGCAGAAAAAACGTATAATAATGATTTAGAGATTCCGCCTTGCAGGCCAACAGCCAACTACTTCACAGCCAGCTTTATGTCTCCTGCTTTCACTGTTTTTCTTCCTGCGTGTATTGAAAACCTTATTGCTTTTACAGAAATCTCAAGTGCTTTTTCCTCGAGGACTTCCTTCAGCGCTTCCTTTGCATTATCAGCAACCCTTTCAGCCCCTGCTTTTTTCAGGAGGGTTTCCATTGCTGCCAGCGGCAGGTATTTCTTTGGCATAATTACTCCTAACATTTAAATATATATAAAGTTTTTGGTGAAGCCATGAGCAAGATAAAAGGGACAAAGGCTGAAAGGGAATTATTGAAGATGCTGTGGCATAACGGATGGGCAACCATAAGAAGTGCCGGCTCCGGCTCAATGAAATTCCCAAGCCCTGACTTATTGGCAGGCAAAGGTGAAAGAAAGCTTGCAATAGAGTGCAAGGCAACAGCAGATACTTCAAAATATTTTGAAAAAGAGGATATTTTTGAGCTCAAGGAGTTTGGAAGAATGTTTGGTGCAGAACCGTGGGTGGCACTGAGGTTCGACAGGGAAGCATGGCTTTTCATCAACCCGATGGACCTCGATGAAACTGAAAAGAGCTTTTCAATCACAAAAGAGAAGGCGAGGATGAAAGGGCTTTCTGTGGAAGAAGTCATAAGATAAGAAAAAAATCAAAATAAAACGCTATCTTTTCTTTTTCTTGACGCCGATTTCGTGCTCTATCCTGCGCTCCTCAGCTTCTATCCTCAGCTCTTCCTTCTCTATTCTCCTGACAATCTTCTCAACATTTATGTCAAGCCTTGCAATCCTTCTCTCAAGAAGCACAAGAATCCTGAGGCTGTAAACTATGGCTGCAAGAGTCCCTATGATTATGGCTAGAATAAATCCCTCCATGGTCATGCTTTCGAACATTTCACAACACCTCTTTTTTAATAGAGAATAAAAAGAGATGCTAATATAAAAATCTTTCCTTTCCATGGGGTAAAAACGCATGATTTATATATGCGGGGCGGTTTCTCGAAAGCATGGATTATGAAAAACTTCTTGAGGAAGCAAGGAAAAAACTGCCTGAATCTACACTTAAGCATGAAAGGTTTGAGGTGCCTAAAGTCAGAGGCCATATCCAGGGCAACAGAACGATTCTAAGCAATTTCTACCAGATAGCCGAGACCCTTGGGAGGGAGCCCGAGCATCTCCTGAAATACATCCTGAAGGAGCTGGCAACCCCTGGTGAACTGAAGAAGAATGCTGTTATAATCGGGGCAAAGGTTCCCGCATCAAGAATTAACCAGAGAATAGAGGAATATGCTGAAACATTTGTAATCTGCCCTGAATGCAAAAGGCCTGATACAAAGCTTATAAGGGAAGATGGTTTTGTTTTCATGAAGTGCCTTGCTTGCGGCGCTAAAAAGAATGTAAGGGGCAAAGGATGATTGTTGCAAAGATTCACAAGGCGAGGGAAAAAACAATGCTCTCCATTTGTGACAAGAACCTTCTTGGAAAAAAGTTCAATGAGAAAGGCCTTGAGATTGATTTGACTACTGACTTCTACATGGGAGAGGAAAAGACAATGGAGGAGTTAAGGAAGATTATCAAAAACATAGACATGATGAATGTAACAGGAAAAGAGGCTGTTGATTTTGCAGTAAAAGAGAAATTGATTGAAGAGAATAATATAATCATAATCGAAGAAGTTCCTCATGCGCAGGCTTTGTTTACGAGCGAGTAATCAACCAAACCACTTCCCCAGACCTTCCTGCTTCTCCTTGTCTTTGCCGAAAAAGCCTTCAATTCTCTTTTTTGTCAGCTCGAGGGTTTGCTTCAGGTACGGGGGAACGTTATATTTGTTTGCAAGGCTAATGCTTGGTTCAAGGTATTTTACTACAGAGCCTTCTGATATCGTGAATATCAGCTTTCCTCCGCATTTTGAGCATACTCCTGAAAGGGGCGGCCTTCTGAACTTCTCATTGCATTTGACACATCTGAACTGCTGCTGCGAGAATTTTCTCAGGTTTCCCTTTGTATCCTTGAGAAAATGCTTTTCTATTACAAGTGCTGCAACACCTGATTGGTCAACAGCCCGTATCTTTTCAGCAAGGTTCATCTGCCCGCGAAGCTTTTCCTCCATGGAAGGCAGAGTTTTGTAGGCTGAACAAGTAACCCCCATGTTCATGTCTGATGAATCATGGGTAAATCCGTATCCTTCGTACTGAAGCTCTGACCCGAGTCGAGACTTAAGCTGCTCCACCTTTGCCTCCCGCGGGTTTTTGTATTCGAGAGTTGCTTCATAGAAGCTTAAAGGATATTTTGTTACAACATCGAGACCGTGAACCATGTCGTCAACCTCACTTGGAACAAGCTTTGATGTAAGGACTAGAGGAGCATCCATTGTCTTTGCACCTCTTGTGTCAGGAAGGAATTGCCTTGAAAAATTAATCAAACCGTCAAGGGCAAGCATTATGCAGGCTTCATCACCATCGCAGTCTCTTCTTAAGCCGGCATGCCATAAAGGATGGGCAAAACAACCCTGGGTTCCTGAAAAACCGATTATCCTGCCAATAAGGCCAGCAGATATGTGTGGAGCAATCCCTATTACAAGATGCCCCGCAATATCTTTCGGTGTTCTGAAATTGTAGAAGGATTTAAGGCCGTAAAACTTTTTAAGAAGTTCGTCAATAAAATTTCCAACATTAAACATAACTATCTCAGCCGACTCATCTATCATCTGTCCTCCTGGAAGAACGATGTCCTGGGGTTTTAATTCAAGTACCTGGTCTTCACTGACGAGCGGTTGTTTGTGTATGTCAAAGAGATAGCCCAACTCAATGAGCTTTTCAACAGAAGTGCCTATTTCCTTTGGCTTGAAATGTGTCATTGGAACCTCTGACATGTCGTATCTTGTGGTGCCGTCCTTGTTGACATAAACATTATGCTTTGCTCTCAAGACACCCTTCACAAGGTTTTCAGGTATATGGTTCTTATTGGATGTTCCTCTAACGCCCTTTATCAAATCAGGATATACCTTAGTTGAGAGCTGCTTAAGTGTCCTGTCCATGTGGTGTTTTATGTCAATGGACTTTTGCCTGTAATGAAGGGCTTTCCCATGTCTTGGGCAGATTTCTACGTCAATAACCCCGCAGCTATTGCAGTAATACTGCTTCTTTGTTTTGGACGAACATTCCTCGCATACAGAATATATTGTTTCCCTCCTGCAGTTCTCACAGAAAAAGATTGGAAACTGTCCTGTTATTTTTCCTGCCTCCAAAGCAGACTGGATGGACCTTAATCTGCCCCCCTCTTCGCCAACCGGAAACAACGAATGCGGGCTGCCTGTCATCTTCCTCTGCTTTGCCTTTTCAGGCCGTCCCATTCTTGCGCCTATAAATGTTCCTGCCTTGTCCCTTAGCTGGATAAGAGCTATTTTTTTAAGGATTTCAAGAACAGACTCATTCTTTAATTCATCTTTTTTTGAAAAAAGCTTCTTGGCATCCTCCTTTGTCTTGAGGCCGAGCGTTGCAAGAAGAGCAATGGAATTCTGCCTGTCAATTACAGCCCATTCCTCAACAACAACAATATGAGGGATGCCAAGAAGCTCGAGAACTCTCTTCGGCTTTTCCTCGATTCTAAGTATTATCTTTCTAACGCTGCCTTTTTTTATAATATTGGCAGAACTAAGCCAGTTAACAAGCTCGAAAAACTCTTCACTTGAAATTGTTGACCAGTAATAAGTATAGGCTGGATGTAGTGGAACAGATAGCTTTTCTGCTATTGAAATGGCAGCTGAAGCAGATATCTTCGTTGTTTGTGGATTTTTCATCATCACTTCAAGCATGTTTTTTGGTATTGAAACGCGAAGGGAGAGCTTCTCCAGGTCAAAGCTACCAAACATATCCATCATCGCTTTTTCAAGCTCCAATACATACCATTCCTCATTATAGCCTGCAGGCACAAGAAAATGGTTGTTCTCAGAAAAGTCGCCATAGTTGAACAGGATATCGCCTAGGAAAAGAATCTCCTTGACATCTTTTGAAAGCCTCTTTGCCTGCTCCTCTTTATCAAGCTTCAGAACAGAATCGTCGTTAAGCTTTACTATCGGGGGCTCTAAGGTATCCGCAAAGGTGATTGCTGCTGCTTTTCCAGGCCTCTCTACTTTCAGCTGGGTGCCTGTAGCAATGTAATCGTTAAGCAGCCGGGATGTTGAAGGATGAATGGATGCTGCGCTAAACCCTGAAAGCCTTGAGCGGCCATATCTTAACCTAAACCCTCCAACGGTAAGAGGATAGGACAGCACAGGCCTTCCTGCAACAAGGTCTGTAATGTATACCGTATTAGGAACAAGCTTTTTTGAATCTGATTTCTGTTCCTTTGATTGTGCTTTTGCTTTTTTCTGAATGGAAAGGAATTCCTTTAAAAAATCCCAGTCAAGGTCAAATCCCTTGCCCCATTTCTCAAGGCGCTTCCATAGCTTCGGCGCCTTCAGGGCCAACATCGAAACAACAAGGCAGACTCCTGACCTTACTCTGTTGGTTTCTACCCTTGGCAAATCTTTGTAGTTTGATACTTCAATGTCCTCAGTTGGGTCTCCATCTATCTCAACAGGAATTCTTGAGATAAGGAATTTAAGCTCTTTAGAAGTTGGATGATATTGGAGATTTGTAACACGCTCATGATAATCATCAAGCTCAGTTATGAAGCGGCTGATTTCCTCTTCAGAAGGATCATATGAAGCGTATCCCATTTTTTTTCTGACATAATCTCCAATAAGAACACATACTGATGCTCCTGTTCCTCCTGCCCCCCTGACAGGACCTGCAAACTTCAATGCAAAATATTCCTTGTTGTTGTCACGACGACGCTTTAACTTCAGTTCAATAAATCCTTCAAGTGGCGCAGCGACAATCCCCAAGGTATGGTATGCAAATCCTGTCCTTATGCCAACCTCCATGGCCTCAACCTTGTTCTTGAAATTGCAGAACTTTTCATTGGCAACCTCTTCAGCCACTATCAATGCAACCTCCCATGCAAGGTTGCCATATTTCTGCTCGAGCTCGTGTATTCTTTTTGTCAGCATGCTTCCTTTAAGCTGGGGGGCCACTGAGCTGATAAGGCCTTCTACACGCTCCGCCATGTTTTTTGCAAGAAGTATATCAACATCACCCTCAGGGTCCAATCCTTTTTTTCTTGCTGCCTTTGCAATCTCATAAAGCTGAACAGTATTGTCGTTAATCTGTTGGAAATATTTTTTTATGGGCTCGCTCTCTGGTTCCGCCATGGTTAAAACCTCAATACCTTTATCTCCCTTGTCTTAAGGTTTACAATAGGGACTCTTGCCGGCTCAGGGTCATGACCGACCTTTTCCTGAAATGATGTTTTTGACTGCCAGCAAGAACCACAAATCAAGGTTATGTTTCTATAACTTGAAACAGCCGTTTTATGGATGTGACCTGTTACAAAAAAGTCAGGTATCTTGTCTATTAGGAGGTTGTCATCTTGGGAAGGAAAGTATAGTGTTGAGTCGTGTGTAGGCGCAAGATGTCTTCTCTTCAGAAGAAACTTCATCAGATTGTCAATCTTGTTATATCCTCCTCCTGCCCGAAGGCTGTCCACACTCGCAATGTAATGGTCGAAGCTGTAACCATGATACATCAAAACATCAAAACCAGGGAATGTGTTGGATGAATGGATATTTATGAGGGAAGGGTTTGAAACAAGTAGTGCATTTTTGAGTGAGTAAAGCGGCGCCGCAATGTCTTCCGGCAAAGGGGGTTGTGGTTCTGAGATTCGCTGCGCATCGTGGTTGCCAGGGCAGATAATCAATGTTATGTCCTCCGGAATCATTTTAAGGTATTCTGCACACACCTCATATTGCTTGTATATGTCATTAATTACAAGTTCGGATTCCTGATCAGGATAAACCCCCACACCATCCACCATATCACCTATAAAGAAGGCGTATTTTATCTTCTTCGTCAGCGCTATCTGGCTTTCATTCCCAATTTCTCCCCTTATCCATTTAATAAATTTCAAAAAGTTTTCCTCTAAAAAATTCTTTGAACCTACATGAAGGTCTGAAAGAAAGATTGCATATGTTTCATCATCCGCTTTTTTTATTTCTTTGTTGAAAGGGATATCTGGCCAGATGATAGTGTTTGCATATATCATATCCTGGCCTGCTGTTCCGGAAACCCCTATCACCTCATCCTCAACAATGTCTCGTGACTGTTTGTTGAGCTCGGGGTTGTTTTTTGAAACAAGCACTTTGATTTCTCCAGTTACATCCTCCAGAGTTAAAACAACATTGTTATTTTTGGTTATTTGTTTTTCCTTAAGAATGCCTATAATGGATACTGTCTCCCTGTCTGTTTTTTGTTTTATCCGTTGTATTGAGGTTATATTCGAAATCTCATGCCTGTGTTGGATAAATGAACTTAAAACTCTGTACCTTGAGTTGAAATGCTGCACAAAATCGCTAACCTCCACCTTTTTTGTTGCCCGGGGGTATGACTTCACTATCTTGATTGTTGGTTTTATCGAAGAAGATAAATTGAGGGTTGTTGGTTGGTTGTTCAGCATGGCAAGAAGCTCCTGCTCGGAAGAAATTTCAGCACTTTCAAGAATTTCCGCCCCTTTTTTAATTTTCTCAGGTGTAAGCAAGGAGTTTGTTTGTTTTGACAGCAAGATTCCCCTAGCTATTAAAAGAGAAATAAATTTTTTCTTCACATCCTCCTGCAAGTCAGACATGCCTGCCATCTCACAAACCAACACTTTCTTCAAGAATCTTCATGATGTTTTCTTTTGAGGAAGAAGGTATTGAAACACAAATCTCCCTTGTTCTGCCGTAACGGCCTTTCGATATGACGTGTGTTTGCAAAATGCCGAGCATATCAAGTTCAGCAATAACATCCCCCACCCTCCTCTGCGTTAAGGGTCTAAGCCCTGTTTTTGTGCAAAGTTTTTTGTAAACATCGTAAACATCTCCTGTAAAGGTGGTGTTTTTTTTGTCTGTGTTCTGCGCCAAAACACTATAAAGGACAGCTTGGTGTTGTTTTGGTTGGGTGACTATTATATCAAAAAGCCTGTCCCTCTCTATTTTTTCCTCCGCTACATCAAGATGTTTTATTAAAACTTTTTTATTGTTCTCCCTCTCAGCCAACTCACCAGCAACCCTAAGCAATTCAAGTGCCCTTCTTGCATCACCATGTTCTCTGGCAGCATAAGCAGCACACTTTTCAACAAGGCCTGTTTCTAAAACATCCTCCTTGAAAGCAAGCTTCGCCCTCTGTGTAAGGATGTTTTTTATTTGAAGAGCATTGTAAGGAGGAAAAAGAATCTCCTCTTCTGAAAGAGAGCTTTTTATCCTAGGGTCCAGAGAGTCGGCAAAAAGCAAGTCGTTTGAAATGCCGACAAGGGAGAGCTGGGCATTTTTCAACTCCTCATTTATCCTTGTGAGATTGTAAAGTATTTCAGCCCCTCCTTTCTTAACAAGCTGATCAATCTCATCCAAAACTATTAGAACAATTTGCTTTCGGCTATCAAGCGTGGTGAAAAAGATTCTATATACCTCGTCTGTTGGCAAACCTGTGGCTGGAATCTCCTTGCCAAACTCAGAGGCAAGCTGGGCCACAACCCTGTATTCAGTGTCAGCTATTTTCTTCAGCTTGCAGTTGAGATAGATTGTTTTGATGGGGATGTCTCTTTTCTGCGCCGTCTCGTTTATATGATTTAAAACATATTTGATGCTAAGTGTTTTTCCTGTACCGGTTTTGCCATAGATAAAAATATTGGATGGTTTTTCCAGCCTGAGAGAGGGAGCTAGGATGTTGACTATGTTTTTAATCTCAACATCCCTGTGGTCTATTGATT
>JAFGCE010000020.1 GCA_016932755.1 Candidatus Woesearchaeota archaeon | reverse complement strand
TAATCATTTCCTGTAACAGAAGCAATGACTGGGCAGCCAATCCCTGCTGCAGCGTCAATAATCATAAGGCCTGCGGAAGGCATTATCTCCCTTGCTTTATTTTTTACCTCAAACACTACCTTTCCGGAGCCTGAGTTTCCCGGGAGAAGCTGCGCTGAAGCTATAAGGAATCCGTTTTTTGTTTTTGCATGCCCGATAAACGCGTTTTCAATTTTTTCCAGCTTTATCGCGCCTGCCGGGCAGACAAGCTCACAAACCCCGCAGCCTTCACAGCCGAATTTATTGGCCTTTGGCCCGCTGCTGCTTTTGATGATTGCTTTGAAATAGCAAGCGCTGACGCATTTGCCGCATCTTATGCATTTTTTTTCATCAATCACAGCAGCCTGATTTGTTGATATAGCCTTCCATTCAGCATATTTGTCTGTGCCCAGCCCGAAGAGAAGCGAAAGGTTTGAGGCGTCAACATCGCAGTCAGCGCAGACTATTTTACTGTACTTTGAGAAAGCAACTGCCAACGATGCAGCAATGCTGCTTTTTCCTACGCCTCCCTTCCCAGAAAGTATGACTATTGATTTCATTTTTTACCAGCCAGCAGCGCTATATTGGGTATGGATATCGGCTCTCCTTTGGAGTAAGAGCCGACTATCCCCATTGAAAAAGGGATTTCCATGGCTATTCCTGCCCTGTATTTTGAGGCTAAACCCTCAATTTGGCCTTTCATGCCAATATCAGCCCTGTTTAGGACAATGCTGCATTTCTTGCCCAGCTTTGACAATAGCTGAAGTATTATCTCCAAATCATGCGCCCCAAGAGGCGTAGGCTCTGTAACAGCTATAACTGAATCTGCGCAATTAACCGCAGAGATTACCGGGCAATGGGTTCCGGCAGCCGTGTCTATGATGATATACTCATAATTTCCATTTATTTTTTCAATTTCTTCGTTAAGGCTGTTCACTATAAACTCAGAGACTGGCTGGTTTGCCTTAAGTTCTCCTGAAAGAAAATCAATATTTCCTTTTTTGCCTGAGAATACCTTGCCAATCTCTTTTGAGCCCCAGGCTATGGCTGATGAGGGGCAGACTATATTGCAGGCTCCGCAGCCATTGCACTGGCTTTCCATAAAAATAGGGCTGCTGCCTTTTATTGACACGATTGCATTGTTTTTGCATGCCTTTCCGCATGCCCCGCATTTTGTGCACTTGCCCATATCCCATTTTGGGATTCTTTGCTCAACAGTCTTCAAATGTTTTCTCTCTATTGACAAAAGAAGATGGTCATTCGGGCAGTCAACATCAGCATCAACAAGCAGAACTTTGTGCTTTTTTGCCAGCTCATAAGCAAGGGCAGTAGCTACTGTTGATTTTCCTGTCCCCCCTTTTCCGCCTGTAACTGCTATCCTGCCCATCTTAGTCTGCTTAACTTTCTATTTTGCACGATTCCTCTATTTTTTTTACTATGCCTAAAAATTCCATAGATGCTTTCAGGCTTTTGTCTGACACAAAAGGAATGCCATTATCACCAGAAACCACTATTTCCCTTCCCATGCCAATGCTGCCAAGGAACTTAATTCCTTCTTTTTCCGCAAAGTCTTTTACATTCCCTTCCCCAAATACGCTGCCTGACATGTTCTCAATAATCCCAATTATTGGAATATTTACCTTCCTTGAGAAGTCAATTGCCTTTGCTGCATCAGCCAGAGCCACATCCTGGGGCGTTGCCACCATTATTGAGCTGTTCCTGCCTTTTAAAAGCTGGGATATGCTTATAGCTTCATCGCCTGTTCCCGGAGGGAAATCAACTATAAGGAAGTCCAGATCCCCCCACTGAACATCTTCAATGAACTGCCTTATTATATTATGCTTAAGCGGACCTCTCCATATTACTGCTTTCCATTTTTCTATAAGAAACGCTATGGACATCACTTTCAGGTTTTTTCTGGCGTCTACTGGAATTAGTTTATTGTTAGTGGTTGCAACTTTATTATTTTCCAGGCCAAGCATCTTTGGCACGTTCGGGCCGTGTATATCCACATCCAGAAGCCCTGTATTTAACCCTTTTTCTGAAAGGGCATAAGCAAGGTTTACAGCTACAGTTGTCTTGCCTACTCCACCTTTCCCGCTCATTACCAGCAAATTGCTCCTGATATTGCTCATGCCTGATGCACTCTCCATTATCGCACTTTCCTGATTGTTATCGCTTTCCTGGGGCAGGCATCAGCAGCCTCCTGGTTGCACCCAATCTCTTTAACTTCCTTGTTTTTTACGCGCGCTTTTCCGTTTTCCATCATCTCGAAATTGCTGCAGACAGCAGGGCATGCCCCGCAGCCTCCGCACTTCCCTTCATCCAGATGAATTATGTATGCCATTTTTTATCCCTCCTTTGATTTAATCCTGATTATTTATTGCTTCCATTCACTCCAGCCTTTTGCAGCATTCATGCATCCTACACTTATTAGGTTATTTACCTTAAACAAATGGGAGCTGCATCTGCAGTCAGAGCACCCAAACCCAGCAACCAGATTCTCTGTCAATGCCAGTAATCCTGCAGTCCTGCATTCCTCTTCCTTGGCTGCACCCTCTTTGAATATTACTTTCATAATTTCTGCATAAGGGCTTGCAAGAAGGTAGTCGATATGCCAGTGCTTCTTTTTCTTGCTGGATATATGCCTCTTTATTCTTTTCTCAAGGCTTTTCTGTCCTGAGCCAATGTAAGCATAATTCCCTTTCTCGAATCTGATTTTGCCAAGGCTGCCTATTTTAGGGCTGGTATCCATCCTTATTTTAATTAAAAGGCAGTATATCCCTTTCATTTTTGTCCTGCAATTGCCTCCTCAGCTTTTCCTTAGGGAGCATATATTACCTTGAGCAGTATCTGTCGGCAACTTACGGGCGCACACCGCCCAATCTTCTTTAAAGCATATGCCCGCAGCTCTGCGTCTGGTCTTTGAGCTTGCCAAGGTTCATAATTGCCTCCCCTACTGTCCGGAAATTCCCTGTCTTGAGGGACAATCCTTTTTCCGCAATTATGCCTATTGCTCTGCCGCCAATTCCCTGTGCAAAAATTGTGGTGGGGTGGACTGCCTCCTCAATCTGGTCTATCGGGCTTTTGTTCGGGTCGGTATGGTCGAGCGAGTTTTCTATTATTTCAAGCTTCTTTTTTTCAGTGTCATAAACGCCGAAAAAAGGCGCATGCCCGAAATGCGGGCTTATTTCAGAATCTTGCCCTTTATTGTCAAGCAGCGGAAAAAATATCCTCTCGCCTTTTGCCTTGCCTTTAACTGCCATTCCTGAATGAGGCTCTGCAATCTCGGATATAATTTCAAGCTCATCGCTTAGGAACTGCCTTACAGCCTCCCCTGCTTTTCCTGACGCATGGTATGAATGTATCCCCAGCTTGCCAAGGACTGCGGTTGCGTTAGGGCCTAACTGCCCAGTTAATACTTTCTCAACCTTAAGTTCGCCAATTTGCTCAGCTGCCTTGATTCCGGCACCATGCCCCTGCTCTGTGCCTTTGTTTAGCACAGCCTCGGTTTTTGTGATTTTGCCGCCTTCAATGTCAACTATAATGAAATACTTGCATCTCCCGAACCTCTGGTCTACCATGCTGTCCAGATTATTGTCCTGGCAGGTTATCGCTATCCTCATTTTATTCACCTTCCTCCTTCCTAGTTTTTTCCTTTGCTTTTTCAAGCCCTTCCGCCTGTTCATTGCCTATGCTCTCTACTTGAAGTATGTTTTGCTTAATTTCATGGGAATTATAAGCATCATTTTGCTTTCCCGTTTTTAATGGCATAACCTGCTTTGATATTTTTCTGCTTTCTTCCAATTTTTCAATCTTTTTTATTATTGCAGCCAAATTCTCTTCCTGGATTCTGGTTCCTAAGTTTGCCTTATGCTCATCTACAACTGCCGGTGCTGTTTCATTAGGTTTGTCAATATGTGTGCTTCTTCCTAATTCTTCCCTAAACATCTCCTGTGTTCTTGAACAGTTTTGGCCCATGCCATTTCGTCCGCCTCTTCCTCCTTGGCCTTTTCCCATTCCTTTGCCCTTTCCATTTCCTGACCCCTTTCCGGCACCCATTACGCTACCCTTCCCTGCATTGTAATCTTCTATGCTTTCCTGGCTGCCCGCAACCGAATTATCCCCTAAAAAGAAAGATGTTTTATAGCTTAAATCCGGGCT
The DNA here is from genome assembly GCA_016932755.1 of Candidatus Woesearchaeota archaeon. Taxonomy (GTDB): domain Archaea; phylum Nanobdellota; class Nanobdellia; order Woesearchaeales; family JAGWAF01; genus JAFGCE01. The sequence goes on along the minus strand of JAFGCE010000020.1, from coordinate 20,222 downwards.
GTCCGAATAGGAAATATCAGCACTACTGCTGTAACCTGCCAGGTCTTGAGCAGGGGGATACCCTGAATCCCCTGAAAAGCTGTAGGCAAAGCTGTAAGATGCGCTGTTCCTGTATCCATTATTTGATTTGTACTGCATTTTACATTATTTTTAGCAAGGCTGCAATAATCCACTATGATTTTATTTTCATGGATTAAGCCTCCTGGAGGCATGATTTAAGCACATTGCTGTGCTCTGCCTTATCCAACCGCCAACAAATGGTGAGCATTATCCGGGCATTTACCCGGGAATTTTAACCTCTTGCCATCGTGCTTCCGCATTTTGGGCATTTGATTGTTGAGCAGGGAACTCCCCTTTGGTGCCCTGTTTCATAGCCGCACTTGGGGCATGCGCACTTTCCTCCGGGGCCTTGGCCTTTTGCGCCCTTTACTTTTTCAACAAATCTTCCTTTCACCTGCCATCCGAAGCCATGCCCTGCTTTTATTCCAGGTATCATGCTTTCAGGCTGGTAATAGCTATTTTCAACATCGTGGGAGGATATCTGTACCGCAACATAATGAAGGCTAGGTATGTTTTCCATCAGTCTTTTCCTCAGGCTTTCAGAGATAACAGTCGCCTTGTCCACGCTTAATGACTTATCAAGCTTTATTGCCAGGTTGGCTGTTATCGCAGAGCCTTTTTTCTGAGTTTTTATTTCAGATAAGGGAGTATTGCACGATTTTGCTATGCTCCTTATTTTATTTTCAATTTCCTCCCCTGCAGAAACATCAAGCAGCGAATCTGTCGCTTCTTTACCCAGCCTGAATGACTCCTTGATTATGTATAAGCCTATCAAAAGCGTCAATAATGGGTCTGAATACCTGAATACAGGCGTCAGGAAAAGCCCGATAAAGACAACAACAGATGAAATGACATCCACCCTTGAGTGCACGCCGTCTGTTATCAGGGAGATGGAATCCTCTTTCTTTCCGTAATGCAGTTTTATCCTTGCCATAATCTCGTTTGCAGCAGCAGAGAAAGCCATAACCCCCAGTGCCAGATAGCTTATTTCTGTAAAAGCAGGGCTGAGGAATCCCTTGTAAGATTCATAAAGTATCCATGCCCCTGTAAGGAACAGTATAATTGTGATGATAAGGCCTGACATCACCTCAAATTTGTAATGCCCGTAAGGATGTTCCTTGTCCACCGGCTTTTTTGACGCCTTAACGCCAAAAAGGTTTAACAAAGATGAGAGTATATCGACTGCCGAATCAATTCCTGCTGCAAATACCGCTGAGGAATTTGTTATCAACCCTACGGATGTCTTGAAAACAGCCAAAGCTATGTTTACAATTACTGCGATTACAGACACATTTTCTTTGTTCATCTTAGCCTCTCGCCATCATGCTTCCGCATTTCGGGCACTTAATTTGGGTGCATGGTGCGCCTCTTGCGTGCGCCTGCTCATAGCCGCACTTGGGGCAGATGCATAATCCTCCAGGGCCTGCTGCAACTGGCCCCCCCATTCTTCCCCTGCCTGCTCCTCTGCCAGCCCCAAGTCCCTTGCCAGCAGGTCCTGTTCCATCTCCTCCAGGCATTGTATAGTCACCTCCGAAGATTTTAATTGCCTTTCCGTTTACCAGAGCATCTGTGATTTTCTCCCTTGCTCTTGTCAAGATTCTCTGGAAAGTTGATTGGTGGACTCCCATTTTTTTGGCTGCCTCTTCCTGCGCAAGATTCTCAATATTTACAAGCCTCATTGTTTCAAGCTCGTCAATCGTAAGCTCAACTTCCTGAACCTCGTTAAGAGGAACAGCCCTGGGCTTGAAATATGTAACTCCCGGCCTGAACCCCACTGTTTTTATCTTTTTCGGCCTTACCATTATGCATTATAATGCTTAATCATATATAAATCTTTGGTTTTTCAGGGTTTTTCCGAAATCATTGCCTAAGGTCCTGTTTCTGGATTTTCACACCTATCCTAACCCTCTGTTTGAGACAAAAGATTAGGCTAAAATCAAGCTAAGTTTGTCGCAGTCTTAAAAGAATAAAACATGCCATTATAAGTGCTAAAGACAAAATATTTATATCAGGGCAGGCTATGTTTTCTCATGAATTTAGGCAGGATTCAAAGGAAGGTTGCCATTTACATAAAAAGGGAATTATTTTTTCTTGGCATTGAAAAAAATGACTTGCTGGACTTGAAACAGAATGTCCAAGATATAGAGAGAACTCTCCTTTTTGCCAAAGGAAAAGAGGCAGATGCTCTTCTGAAGCATCTTAAAAAAGAAGCAAATAAAAAAGGAAAGATTGCAATCCTGCTTGAATACAAGCTTGAAAAAATTGGCGGCAGAATCAACAAGCTGGTAAACAATGAGGAAGCCCTGGAGCCTGCAGAAAGAAAAGAATTGGAGGGTTTCAGGGCATACATCGAAGCCTGCAGGAACAAAATCAAAAGGGTTCTAAAGAAAGGCGGAGAGTTAGACTGTCTGGTTGAAAGTTTAATGGAAGGGCAGGATTGGGGCAGCCAGGAAGGCATAAAAAGGAGTTTGAAAAGCATCCAGCTAAAGATCGATGAAGTCATGGGGACTGCAAACACGCCTGGGATAACATCCTTGATACTGGCGTTTGAAGGGCTGAGCAGGATCAAGGCAAAAATAATAACTCCTTCAAATGCCGGGGAGCTGTTTTATAGCACAATACTAGAAATTGCCGAGAGAAACAAAGATGTGCTGGTCCATTGCACAAGGACTGATTACTCCCAGGATAAAAGGAGGAAATACGGCCTTTATATTGCCCCTGGGAGAGAGTTGTGGACTTCAATAAATAATGCAGCCTATTCGAGAAGCGAGATGGGGATATACTGCATCCCTTTTAGCGATTGCATTAAATTCTGCCTTGCTGAAAACATCCTCATAGAGCTTATTTTGCCAGACAGGAAGTCAAAGATAAATGCAGTGAATTTCACTGATGTGTTAAGAATATATGGTGCTGATGAGTTTAGGATATGGATGAACCGGAATTTCAAATCAAAACCAAGGGCATCATGGAATGCTGCGTTGTACATCGCATCAGGGTCTTCTTTAATCCACCCGGTTGTTGAGCTTTGTTTTAAATCAAGGTATAAGGAGCTCAAGAAGCATTATGAAGAAAATGGGCTGAATGCTGGTTTGATATTCCAATTCACCAGCCATGAAAAAATTCTCGGGAGCAAAAGCAAAAGGGAGAAAATAATCAGTATCTGGAAAAAGTACAAATAATGCAAAAAAACCTCGACGACAACGCATCTTCAAAAGAATAAATATCGGAAGTTCAAAACACAAATTATTTATATGCACTGCAGCTAAATATGGAACACAAAAGAGGTGAATGATATGCTTCTAAAAGGAAAAACCGCAGTTGTGACCGGCGCAAGCCGGGGAATAGGATTAGGGATTGCATTGGCTCTTGCTAAAGAGGGATGCAATGTAGTTCTTGGTGATATAGACTTAAAGGGATGCGAGGAGGCTGCAAAAAAAGTCCAGAAGCTTAAGGTGAAAGCATTTGCAGTCAAATGCGATGTCTCAAAAAAAGCTGAAGTTGACAGCATGATAAGCAGTGCAGCCAAAAAGTTCGGGAAAGTTGACATTCTTGTAAATAATGCAGGAATATTCCCTTTTGTTGACTTCTCAAAGATGAGCGAGGCAGAGTGGGACAGGGTTTTGGACATAAACCTGAAGGGAGTTTTCCTGTGCTCGCAGGCAGCTGCCAAATCCATGAAGGAAGGCGGGAGGATTATAAGCATCTCATCAATAGCATCAATCATAGGGTTCAGCGGCTTGTCGCATTACTGCGCGTCAAAGGGAGGAATCAACGGGTTTACAAGGGCGCTTGCGCTTGAGCTTGCACCCAGAAAGATAAACGTGAATGCAGTTGCGCCAGGAGCGATTGACACCCCGGGAGCTGCTTCTGATGAGAAAACCAGAAAGCAGACTGTGATGGGAATACCCCTCGGAAGGATGGGAACTCCGGAAGACATTGCAAATGCTGTTGTTTTCCTTGCATCTGAAAAATCAGACTACATCACCGGGCAGGTGATTGTTGTTGACGGCGGCTGGACTGCAAAATAAGTTATTTGGCTTTCTCAGCAACTTTGCCGATCCAGACTGTAGCAACTACTGCTATAACAGTAACAATTATTGCATAGACCCACGGCCCTCCAAATGCGATTGCGCACAGCAATCCTGCATTTTCGCTTCCGCACGGGCCTACAAACAATGCCTTGATTGCATCGTTCCATGCCAGAGCTGCAACCAGCCCAAAAGCTGCTGTTATCAATGCTGCTAATTTTTCAATTAGTTTAGCTTTCATTATCTTACCCTCTTTTAATCATACATCCTGATGCGATTTATTCCGGATAGGTGGATATTTAAGCTTTTTCCTTTTTAACAAACAATATTTAAGCGCGATTTCAAAAAGTTAATTTTATATACAACCTGCCTGTTTTTGCTCAAAGGTGAGTGAAGTGGACAAATTATATTTTGGGACAACCAGGGTTTACTATGAAAAGCTTGTTGACCCTGCAGGAAATCTTGTCGTGAATAATGTCTGGGCGTCAGCCAGCCGGCTGGTTGCGCAGATGAGGGCTGTTTACAAGGCAAGGGCTTACAGGGATGAGGCTGTGATGGTTACTTTCTACAGAAACCCGCAGGCTGTGTTTGAGTCTGCAGGAGAAGAGCATTTCAGGGTGACAGGAGTTTTTTCACAGAAGCACCACGAGATTTCTGACTTGTGCATGGAAATGTTCAGGATAAACAAGAAAGAAAGGAAATCCCAGCCAGATATGCCTGAAGATGGGCAGGAAGCTGTCAATATAGAGTATGCGATGCTGTTTGCCCCGAGAGACAGCGAGGATTTTTTCAGGGAGCTGCGGCTGAGAAATAGCATGCTCGGAGATAGCTAAGCATTTTTCTTATATAGAAAAGTTTATAATAGGATTATATGTTTTTTATTCCGGAATGAACAACAAAGATGAAGCTGTGATAAGCGTAAAAGGGCTCACAAAAAAGTTTGGGGATTTTACAGCTGTCAATAATATTTCTTTTGATGTTGAGCACGGAAGGATATTTGCATTTCTCGGGCCTAACGGAGCAGGAAAGACAACCACAATAAAGATGCTTACAACACTCCTGAGCCCGACAAAAGGCAGGATAAGAGTCAACAGCTATGACCCCATGCATGAGAAAGATGAAGTAAGGAGGTCATTCGGGATTGTGTTCCAGGACCCAAGCCTTGATGATGAGCTGACTGCATACGAAAACATGGAGTTCCATGCAATACTCTACCACGTGCCAAAAAACATCATAAAGCAGAGGATAACACACCTTCTTAATTTTGTAGGGCTTTGGGAAAGGAGAAAAGACCAGGTCAAGACCTTCTCAGGAGGTATGAAAAGAAGGCTTGAGGTTGCAAGGGGGCTTGTCCACCATCCAAAAATACTTTTCCTTGATGAGCCGACTCTGGGGCTTGACCCACAGACAAGGAACAGCGTATGGGAATACCTGAAAAAGCTGAACAAGGAAGAGGAAATGACAATTTTTTTCACAACACATTACATGGAGGAAGCAGAGAGGGTTGCTGACATGATTGTGGTAATAGACCACGGAAAAATAATAAAAACCGGAACTTCAAAAGAGCTGAAAAAAGAGACAAAAACCAGTTCGCTTGAGGATGCATTCCTTAAGCTGACAGGCAGGAAAATAAGGGACGAGAATGCAACATCACTAGACAGGATGAGGCTCAGGAGCAGGGTGTGGAGAAGATGAAAGGCGTTGTTTATGCAATGTGGCTGAGGCAGCTTAAGAGGTATTGGCGCTCAAAAGAAAGGATGATTGGAACTCTTGCGCAGCCTGTGCTTTTCCTTGTGGCGCTTGGATTCGGGTTCGGCCCGATATTCCAGAAAGCAGGGGGAGGAGACTACATGCAGTTCCTTGCTCCAGGCATAATCGCAATGAGCATACTTTTTACATCAATGTTTACAGGAATAGAAGTCATATGGGACAGGCAGTTCGGGTTCCTTAAGGAGACTCTTGTTGCTCCTGTGCCAAGAACACATATCATGATTGGAAGGACTCTTGGCGGAGCAACTGTGGGAGTTTTGCAGGGAACTGCAATCGGCATAATCTGCCTTTTCTTTGGGTTTAAGATAACGAACATGCACTATATTCCGCTTGCCCTTGTCTTTATGTTCCTTACAGCAGTTATGTTCACTGCGCTTGGGACTGCAATAGCGTCAAGGCTTCAGGATATGCATGCATTCCCTATTATAATGAACTTTCTTATAATGCCCCTTTTCTTTCTTTCAGGAGCTTTGTTTCCTCTTGAGGGGCTTCCTAAAGCAGTTGAATTTGTTGCAAGAATTGACCCTTTTTCCTACTGTGTTGACGGAATAAGAGGCACGCTTAACGGTTCAGTCCATATCGGGCTTGCGACTGATTTTGCTGTTGTCGCTGCAGCAACAGTCATCGTGCTGGCAGTCGGAAGCTATCTTTTTTCAACAATTGAAATCTGAAAATTTGCGCCTGATTAAAATTCATATCATATTTGTATTCTAGTATACCTTTTTGTATATTTAATATATGAACCCTCGACCGTAAAGTATATTAATCCCTTGCAATTTCATGACATCTCGAGGGGTGCAAATTAATTTATGTTAATATTCGAAGACATTAAGCCAGACAACTGGCAGAGATTTGAGAGCTTTGTGCTGAAGACTGAACTTTCTTATCCTGAAGAAATCAGGACTGAGAGAGATGAGTATATTGAAATAATTCTGGAAGAGAATATAGCAAAAAGCGCGAGCTTCAATTCTGAGTACATAGGAAACGCAATCGGCTATCCGCTCACAATTGAGGATGTTGAGTTTCATGACCTGACCCCTGAAATGATTAAGGTGAAGGCAATCTATCTTTTCAACTTTGCAGTTGAGCCCATCCACCAGGGAAAAGGCTACGGCATGAAGCTTCTTCTTGAATTTATAAAATCAGCAAAGGAAAAAGGGTATGAAAAGCTTCTCGGGCATTTCAGGCCAAATGCATCGCTTGCTCTTATAAAAAAAGCAGGCGGAAAAGAGCTGAAAATATGCAAAAACTGGGAAAACACAGGAGAAGACTATGTCCTTTGCGAGCTTGACCTGAAATCCTTCCAGCTGCCTCAAACCGTCCCAAATTAGGCTGTTCCAAAACAACAGGAAAAAGTTTAAATAATATGCTTTCTAAGCGTGCATTATGCCAGACACAACAGTGGTAATGCCTGCTCCTACAAGAATAATAAAGAAAACAGGCAAAAAAATATCCACAGAACTGCAGGTTATGCACACTTTCTTTGCAAAATACATGGCTGTCATGGCTCTCAAGAAAAAGCATATCAAAAGAATACTTTATGACGAGACTATAAGCATAGGAGAAATAAACAAGATTCTCAATTATGTATACAACTGCATCAAGGCGCAGAAAAAGCTTATTGCAATGGAAGATGCAGGGCTGAAAGGGCTTCAGGAAGATGAAAAAAAGATGATAGATGAAGTTGAGATGTACAGGAACGAATACATCAAAGTCAGGAGGATAGTCACACTCGCAAAAAATGAAATGAAACGGCAAAATCTTGAGCTGTGGACAATATCAGAGATAATGCATTATCTTGAACAGGAAGAGCATGAGTTCAAGAAAACAGTTTCACCTGCATCCTTAACAGCAAGGACAAGGAAAGGAATAACAAGAGCAATGGAAAAATTTGTAAGGCTGTGCGAAACAGAATGGATGCGGTCCCAGGAGCTTGTCATGGAAGTCCAGATAGGCGCGGAAAACCTGAAAAGAGGATTCCTGGATTGAATGTTTAAGAAGATTTTGATCCGGATTTTGGGTTAAGGACGAATGCCCTGTACCATGCCTCAAAATCTATGAAAGATTTAATAAAAGGAGACTGAGTGTCATAAAAAGAGTAATTTTTACATTTCCTTTTGGATTCTGAGAGGGCATATTCTTTATTAAAAAACTTTTTATCCCAGGTATCACTGCTTTTAAGATATTCCTGCAGAGCCTTAGAGTATCTCGGCTTTTTTACTTTCTTGGGCTCTGTGCCTGAGCCTATAAACTCCATACAGCTGTCTTTTCTGTCAGATAAACCCGAATTAGTAGGCACATTGGTTAACTCCGGGAAATGTTTTTTATAAATCTGGTTATAAACATTATAATCAACCAAAAACTCTTTTGGAACAGTCAACAATACTTTCAAAAACCTGCTGTCCCAAAATACACTCTCCCTGCTTTCTATTGCAAGTTGACACGGAGATAAAGACCCCATCCCGCTGCGAGAACCACCGTATATCCTAGTAAAGAACCCCCTGGTGAACTGATGTATTGCAAAGTATAACTCTTTGTTTTCTGCTTTGATATTTTGCAGTTCTTTTTTCAATGAAACGAGGGGGTCTGATATTTTTTCCAGGAAATGATTAGTAAATATTTTCTTCAAGCTTTGCCGGATCTCTTTATCGTTGATTTTATTGATTTGGATGGGGCACTTTTCAAAACAACATCCCCCTAAAAACTCCCCTCCAAATGTCCCCGTAAGGCGCACCTTTTTCGGGTTGTTTATTGGTCTCTTTTCAAAAAAATGTTCCCCAAACTCCTTAACATTGGGTTTGCTTTTTCTCACTTTCAAGTTTAAGTTTAGCATGCCAGCGATTCTCTTGGCAATAAAAACATCCATATCCTCTTTTTCTTTCAAATAAGCGCTTTGGTTCGTTGCAAACTTGGTCAAGTGCCTTTGCCTTTCAGTCAAGTTGCTTAATATGAGCCTTGTGTCTGCACCTCCAGATAAATCACAAGCTATCTCTCCTGGATTTTCAGCTCTTGACTGAGTCGCTTTATTAACAATATTTGCAAGCCTTCCTGCAAAATAATCAATCTTTTTATTTTTAGGTATCTTAATGTCTAGTAGGTCATACTGTTTCTGATAAGATTTATCGCCCTTTGTTTTCAGAAGGGACCCTTGGTGGAGATTTTTTATAGATTCAAAGAAAGTTTTATCTCCTAAGGTCGTCCCTAATGTGAAATATTCTACTATGGCATTATAATCCAATTTTTTGTCAAAATTGTGGTATCTTACTAGAGGGTGATACTCAGAAGAAAATATTATATAATCCCCTGAATTGTAAATAAACATAGGATGAATTCCAAAACTGTCATTTGCAAGTATCAGTTCATCCTTTGGCTCATCATAAATTGCAAAAGAAAAAATTCCGTTTATTTTTTTTAAAAATGATTCTCCAAATTCCTCATAAGAATGCAAAACAAATTCTGCACAGCTTTTCTTGTTTTTGAACCTGTGCCCTTTTCTTATTAATTTGCTTACGCCTTCTTTAAAATCGTAAATTCTTCCTCCAAAAAGAATAACCGAAGACTTGTTTTCGTTTTCAGCTATATTCCCATAACCATACTGCTTCAATGCAGAGAATATGACTCTGTTCTTTTTTTTTGTTTGCAGTTTTCTCTTGCCGTTCAAAGAGAAGTCTTTAAGAACTTCCTTTACCTCATTCTTATTTATGTTTTTGCTTTTAGAATAAATTCCTAATATTACACTCATAATTTGTTCCAAAATAAAGAGATATATAAAATTATCTTATCAGGCTCTCATCGAATCAGGGTCATAGAAAATGTATGGAACAGGTGTTCCTTTCTTGAACATCCGCTTTGCAGCATACATCGCAACATCAGCCCTGTGGTACATCAGGTCAACTGCCTTGAGCGCGTCAGCAGCATCGCCGACATGGTCAGGAAATTTTGACACCCCTATGCTGGGGCTTATGCCTGCCTGAAGCATCAGGTCATATGCTTTCTGGGCAAGCTTTCCTGCAAGAGTATCGTCTCCGTTTGGGACTACAGGCAGGACAACGAATTCGTCCCCCCCTGTCCTTGCAAGGAAATCATTTTTCCGCGAGGGCTTTCCGTTTGTGATAGACTCCAATGTAGGGGGGTTGTAGTCTCCCCTGAAATTGTCCATAAGAAGCCGCGCAGATTTCCTCAGGATATTGTCTCCTGCCAGATGCCCCTCTGTGTCGTTCAGTGTCTTGAATCCGTTAATGTCAATAAACATCAAATGGGAAGGAGCCTTGTACTTCCACTGCCGCGCAACTTCCTCTGTAAAATGATCAAAAAAAGCCTGCCTGTTGTAAAGCCCTGTAAGGGAGTCATGCGTTGCCTGGTAAAGCAGCCTTGCCTCGTTAAGCTTTCGCTGGGTTATGTCCCTTATAACACCCCAGTATTCAACTTCACCATTTTCTCCATTGTGCAGGTGGACAGTGTCTTCAACAATTATTATTGAACCGTTTTTCCTTCTTAGCCTTAACTCATAATCTTTTACAAAGCCTTTCTTTGCAACCTGCTCGTTAATCCTTTCCCTCTGAGAATGGTCAACATACAGCTCTTTTGGGTCCAACAGAAGCAGTTCCTCAAAGTGTTCATATCCCAAAAGATGGGCTCCTGCAGGGTTGATAAAAACAAAGCCCTTGTCAGTAGTTATGTAAATACCTTCCCTTAGGTCTTTCATTAAAGAGCCGTACCTTTCCTCGCTTTTTCTAAGCCGAGCCAGCTCTTCCTGTGTTATAGTATCATCTAGTCCTTCACTCATTTTCACTCACTTAATTCAGAAGAAACCCCAAGCTATTTTTAAAGCTTTGGGCTATTTTTCGATTTTTACAGCCTTGAAAGATTTTTTCAGGACAACGCTTTCTCCTATTTCCTCAATATGCTTTGAGGGCACCAAAAACCTGTCCCTGGTAATCCCTTTTTTTGAGACTATTATTTCAACAACCTTGTGCCTCTGGGACTTCACACCAGCGACTTTTCCAAGCAGTTTTCCTTTTGAATCCAGAACATCAAGCCCCTTGAACTTGTCAGCAGGAACCCTGCTGAGGAAGACAGTGTCAACGCCGAAATTCTTTATGTAGCTCATACCGACAAAAAGGTCGGGCTTCATGAATCCCTGGTCAATTGTTATGCCGACCATTTTCTTGTTCTCCTTGTCTATGTGGAGCTTCATAACAACCCCGAGTATTTCCCCGTCTGTGTCAACAGCCTCTTTTCCGAGGATGTCATCAGAGGTTATTATCTTTTTTTTAGAAGCCATTTTACCTGTATACCTTTTTCAGGATTATGTTCTTTTTTGACACGCTTATTTCTGATTTCGGGATTTTGACTGCAGAGGAATAAAGGTTTTTCTTCACCATGACAGCCTCCAGTGTGTTTGAGTTTCCTTTCCTTATTATTTCAGTGACTTTGCCCATCCTTTTTCCGTCTGCGTCAAAAACCTGCTTTCCCTCAAGCGAGGTAACCGGGTTTATTGAAAGCATCACAGCATCCCTTGAGACACTGAAGAATTCCTTTCCTATGAACACCTTTGAAAGCTTTTTCATGACAACAATTCCTGCAAAAACACTGCCTGAAAAGCGGACATCATAGACTTTTCCGACAAAGTTGCCTGATTTTGAAACTACCTTCCTTCCGATGTAAGACCTTGCGCTTTCCATTAAGGCAGGGTCCTTCTTTCCTGACGATATTGACCTAATCTTGTTTTTTAACATCAAATCACCTCATAAAACTCCTGTTCTTAAAAATTTTTTCATAATATATAGTAAACCCCCAGCCCTATTGCTATGCACTTGACAAGCTGGCCCAACAAAAGGAAAATATAGAATCTTGCTGTGTTGTACCTGAAAACCCCCAATATTGCAGCCAGAATCTGCGAAGGAAGCGGCAGGACATTGAAAAAGAATATTGCCCACCCTCCGTACCTGTTTATCTTTCCCTTTATGCTGTAAAACTTTTTCGGGGGTATAAGCTTTCTTGAAAGCTTTGACAGCTTCAGCCCTATGAAATAGTCTACTGAATATGAGATTGATACCCCCAAAAGGTACAATATTAATATCAGGATGAAAGAGTTTCCGGAGTTCAGCGACTTCAGGAAAAGAACCTCCAGAGGCATGAAAATAAAGAACAGCCCGCCAACAAGCGCTGTGTAAAACATGCCAAGATAAGTTGAGCTGATTATGTTTGACACAACATGGCTTGTGATTCTGCTGAAATAAACAAAGAATGCAATCTCTGAGTTTTTCAGCACAAGAAAATACGAGATAAGAAATGACGCTGCAATGACTGCAGATATTATGACAGCTATCCCAAAGGCTGTTTTCCTTGCCCTGTTGTATGCAAATATCCTGTTCTCAGCAAATACTTCTTTTGCCACGGAATGCAAATAAGATGCGCTTGCTATTAAACTTTTCCAAAATGCCAAATCTTTATATATTCCGGAGACTAAGAAACATTTATGGGAGCTGCGAAGCTGGCTTTGATTTTTGCATTGCTGATTTTGTCAGCCGGGGCTGCATCATCTTTAACATTTGATTCTCAGGTCATGAAATATGACATTGTCGGCAGCAGGGTATTTGTCCAGGCTGTTTTTAATTTCACGCAGAAGACTTCAGGAAGCGTTGTCCTGCCTGTTCCCTCAGATGCGGAAACAATAGAGATTTATCTTGACGGGGAAAAATCAGATATCAGCGCCAACGGGATTGTAAGCATGGAAAACCCGACAAAGGAGATAAGGTTAAGCTATATCACCGGAGAGTATGTCGACAAGTCCAGCTTCCTGCTTAACCTTCCGTTAGAGCACGAAACAAACTACCTGAAGGTGGCGGTTGTGCTTCCGGAAGAAGCTGTTCTCAGGAAACCAATCAAGGAGGGCTCTGGCTCAATCTACCCAAAGCCTGACAAGTCAGGAACAGACGGCAAAAGCCTTATCTTTGTATGGGAAAGGGAAAGCCTGAGCCAGGGCGGCGAGTTTTCAGCATTCGTGATGTACAGGCAGAAAACAAATTATCTTCCGCTGGTTGTTGTTCTCCTGGCTGTGATTGTTGTGCTTGCTTATTTCGGATTCTACAAAAAGCCTAAAAAAACAAGAAGCAGGATTGTTGTCCAGAGAGCAAGAAAAGACACCAAAGAAAAAGAGGGTATCCTCGAGCATCTGAAGGATGATGAGCAGCAGATTATGCGTGTGCTGAGGCAGAGGGATAACCAGTGCGAGCAGGGAACTTTAAGGGTTGTAACAGGTTTTTCCAAAGCGCACCTTTCACGGCTTATTATGGAATTAGAAGCCAGAAAAGTCGTTTATAAGGAAAAAAGAGGCAAAAAGAACGTTGTTTTCTTAAAATAAAGCCTGTGGAACATACAGAAACAATAACCAGTAATTCTGTTTGTTTTTATCCGATTTAGAGCCATCGTTCCATCAACAGATTATAAGTGTTTGCTTTACTTTATAGGTATAATATGGCAGAAAACAATCCAGACTCAAGATGGGAAACAAGATTTGAGGATGCAGGAGAAATAAGGCTTGAGGATGTTGCATACAGAGAGGCAGCATATGTTCATAGCGACGGAAAGAAATACCTGGCAACAGAATTCCCTTTTGAAGCAAAGTATGGGGATTACTCAGCACTTGAGAAGACAGTGCGCCTGAACACCAGCAAAGATTATCCCTTGGCGCTTGTTGCAGCTACAGTTGCAAGGATTGCAAACACAAGAATGGATGAAACAAAAAATGACGGCAAGGCAAAAGCGCCCCATTCACCAACCTACCCAGTAAAGGACGGAGACCTTGTATGGTTTGCTTATTGCGAGCTGGACAGTGAAGGAAACGAAAAATGGAAGGAATGCAAAAAGCCGTTCGAAATAAAGATAGGGGGACAGGGCGCATTTGACACAAGCATAAGGGCTGTCCCGCAGGGAGGTTACAGCGAGGATTACAGGGAGATGGGCCAGATACTCAACGGGCATATCGGAAGAGAGATAAAAGTAAGGATATACCGGCATGCAGACCTTTCGCAGGAGTATCTTGAAAAAACAATTGAGCCAGTGGTAGAAAGGACTGCAGAGAATGCAGAAAGAAGCCCTGCAGCAAAAAAAGACATTACAAGAATTTTTGTAGATGAAAGGCAAAATCCAATACAATTAGATGAATAATCATGCTCATAGTAAACAAACGAGGGAGGTAAAAAAGATGAAAAAAACAATAGCAGTCATCCTGGCTATGCTGATGGTGCTGGCAGTTGTGCCGTTTGCATTTGCTGAAGATGATACAACTGAAACCGGAGATGATTCGGTTGAGGATGGCACAGAAGATGTGTCTGGCGATGTGGACGACGGGGCTGAAGATGCAGATGTTGAAGACGAAGCCGATGCCGGGGATGAATTGGAAACAGAGGACGAAACAGAAACTGAAGCAGAAGTTGAGGATGAGGAAGAGACAGAAGTTGAAACAGAAGACGAAACAGAGATAGAATCCGAGGACGAAGCTGAAGTAGAAGACGAAGAAGAGACCGAGACAGAAGCTGAGGACGAAACAGAAGAGGAAGAAGTTCTGGTAGAAGTCGGGGAAGAGGTTACTGAAGAAGCCGGAGTAACACCAGACTCAGCATTGTACGGGCTTGAAAGGGCTATGGAAAGAATAAGCCTTGCTTTGACATTCGGCAAGTCTGCAAAAGCAAAGAAAGGGCTTGCGCATGCGCATGAAAGGCTTATGGAAGTCCAGGCAATGATTGCCCAGAAAAAGATGGACAAGGCTGCAAAAGCACAGGAAGCTTATGAGGAGACTGTAGCTGAAGTCGAGGAAATTGTTGAGGAGCTGGGCAACGGAGACGGCGAAGAGCAGCTTGCTGATGCTGTTGAGATTGAGGAAGCAATGGCTGAAAACGAGGAAGCTCTCCAGGCGCTTAACCAGATAAGGCTTAAGGTAAGCAATAAAATCAGCGCAGAGGAGAAAGAGCAGCTCCAGGCAATGCTCCAGAGCATGGAAGGAGTAAACTCAGCCTTCGATGTTAAAGTTGAAGCCAACAAGAACAAGGCAAAAATAAAAATCAAGGCTGAAAAAGGAGCAACGGACGAGGAGATTGCCGCACTTGAATCCGCCCTTAAACAGGGGAAGGACCTTGCTGAAGTAAGGATAGTAAAGAAAGGAGAAGGAAAAGTAAAGGCAGATGTCAAAACCGAGACAAAGGCAAAAGTAAAGGGCGAGGATGCAGATGAAGATGAGGACAATGCCACATCTGCAGAAACCAAGGCAAAAGCAAAGCCCAAAGTAAAAGGCAGCGATTCAGAAGACGAGCCTGAGGAAGAGCCTGAAGCAGAAGAGTAAAAAAACCTTTTTTATTTTTTTATTTTTTTACTACTGACAAAGGACAATAAACCATAAGCTTTATAAAGAGGCTGTAATTAACGATGTAAGTTTGTCGAATATAACCGGGTGAATAAAAATGATATGCGACACAGCTGAAACAGATGAAAAAACAAGTGAAAATATATATAGCCCAAGGGCTTACATAAACCAGCCTGTTGAAAGCAACAAGGGGCTTTCGATAAGAAGGGCTGCAAACCTTATACATAATTCTCTGATGCTTATTGAGAAACCTGAGGATATAAACTATAACGCAGCCTCAAGGCTTTACAATATGCTTACAAAAGACTTTACTGCAAGGCAGGTAATAGAGCTTAACTGGCTTCTTAGGGTTAAGTATGCCTCAGAAGACGCTGAGCTTGCAAAAAGGCTTTACAGGCTTTCTAAATTCAAGAACAGGGAAGGAATTGAAACAAGGGAAGACCTTGCTGCTGACATAATCGCAAGCATCATGTATGATGTTGCTGTTGCATCAGCAGGAAAGGAGGAAAAAAGCCCTGAGCTCGGGAAGCTTGCCGAGAAATATGTCGCAATGGAGAATGGGTTTGATGAGGAAAAAAGAAAAAAGCTGAACCTTGATGCGGTTATGCACGAGGAAATCAGCAATATCGTTGGAGTCGAGATGTTCGGCTACAAACGCCATTACAACGATTTCATGGACAGCTACACAGCACAGAAGAAAGAAACCCTAAAAGTCATCTCAAAAGACGGAAACGGGGACAAGAAAGTCACAGAGCTTAAATGCGGTGTTGAGGACTTCCTCAACGGACAGTATAATCACGGGAAAACTGTTGTCAGCGGTGAAGCCCAGGGACCTCTTTTTGACCTTGGCGATGGCGGAATCGAAGGGCTTCTTGGAAACATTTCTGCGCTAAACCCTGCAGACTAAATAATTTTTATTTATTTTTGGCTTAATTCTAAGGGATAGATTTATAAATAAATTAACCCAAAAACAGGTTATGCTTGCGCTAATCTGGATATTAATTGCAACTTTTCTTGTAAGCCTTCTCGGGCTTGTAGGACTTTTCTCGCTTTGGGTTAAGCAGAAAAGGCTTGACAGCATGCTTCCTGTGCTTGTTTCATTCGCAGCAGGAGCGCTTCTTGGAGGGGCTTTTTTCCATCTTTTGGCTGAGGCTGTTGAGATGGCTGACATGTTTTATGTTTCCTCTTTTGCGCTGACAGGATTTGTTGTTGCCTTGCTTATAGAGGGATTTTTCCACTCGCACCTCTGCGAAAAATGCAAAGCCCATCCTTTCACATACACAATGCTTTTTGGGGATGCTGTCCATAACTCGATTGACGGACTAGTTATTGCGGCATCATTCATGACAAGCGTAACGCTGGGAGTTGTCACATCACTTATGATAGCAGGGCACGAGCTTCCGCAGGAAATGGGAGTGTTCGGCGCTTTGGTTTACGGAGGGCATGAAAGAAAGAAGGCTGTGATTTACTCATTCCTTGCCCAGTCAACAGTCATAATCGGAGGCATAGCAGGATTCCTTGCAGCAAAAAAAGTGGATGCTGTTGTTCCGTTCCTTCTTCCTTTTGCAGCAGGAGGGTTCATATATATAGCATCAGCAGACCTTGTCCCTGAAATGCACAGGATGTACCGGGGAAATCTTGTTAACTCTGTCAAGGTCCTTCTTCCTTTTGCAGCAGGCATTGCATTTATGGTTTTGATTAAGGTATTTTTTGAGCACTGACATCAAAACTTATTTATAATAGTAAAAACTGGCATATATCATGAGAGGGGTGAAAGCATCCTTATTTTTGTGCATGCTGATTATTTTTTCAGGCTGCACTATACCTGAAAACGAGGTGGAAAAAATGCCTGATGTCAAAGGCAAATCAGTACTGATGATAATCGCAGCTGAAGGGTTTAGGGACGAGGAATTCCTTGAGCCGAAAGCTGTTTTTGAGAAGAGCGGGCTTTCTGTAACAGTCTCGTCAAAAGGGGTTGACACAGCAAAAGGGGCGCTTGGCGCTGAAGCAAAGATTGACAAGGACATTACTGCTGTGACTGTCAATGAGTATGACGCTGTTGTGTTTATCGGAGGCCCTGGTGCAGCTGCTTATTTTGAGGATGAGCTTGCCTTGGGAATTGCAAAGGAGGCTTATGAGCAGGGAAAGGTTGTTGCAGCCATATGCATAGCTCCGTCAATACTTGCAAACGCAGGCATTTTGTCAGGAAAGAGGGCAACATGCTTCAGCTCAGAATCATCAAACCTTGAAGCGCAGGGAGCTGAATACACAGGGGCTGAGGTTGAGGCTGACGGACACATAATAACAGCAAACGGCCCTGCAGCTGCAAAAAAGTTCGGCGAAAGGATTGTCAAGGCAATCGGAGGATAAGATGGCAGAAATAGAGAAAGACATTAACATAAGGGAGCTTGTTGAGAAATACCCAAAATCAATCGCTGTCCTGATGAAGCACGGATTCCATTGCCTTGGGTGCGTTGCTGCGCAGTTCGAGACACTGGAGCAGGGAGCAAAAGCCCATGGGATTGATGTTGATGAGCTTGTAAAAGACCTTAATGAGGCAGTAAAGGAAAAGAAAAAGAAGAAGCAATGATAACCTTTAAAAAGAAGGGATATTTTCAAATGCCGGAGGGGTGATTTTCAATGGAAAAAGAACATAAGCAAGAACATAAACAGAAAACAAAGATAAAATTAAAGAAATCCACAATATGGCAGCTTGTCTCTGTGGTGCTGGCAGTTGCGCTGGTGTACTCATTTTCTTCAGGATGCAAAAGCGGAAGCATTGTGTCCTCAGATGAAGCAGGAGAAAAGACAGTTGACTTCATAACAAACGCGCTTCTTCAGGGAGCAAAGCAGGCTGAGCTCACAGGAGTTGAGGAAGAGAGCAGCATGTACAAGGTAAGCTTTGCAATTGAAGGAGAGACTTATCC
Organism: Candidatus Woesearchaeota archaeon; assembly: GCA_016932755.1. Taxonomy (GTDB): domain Archaea; phylum Nanobdellota; class Nanobdellia; order Woesearchaeales; family JAGWAF01; genus JAFGCE01. The sequence goes on along the minus strand of JAFGCE010000020.1, from coordinate 2,073 downwards.
TTCTTATGTAAGCAAGGACGGAAAGCTTCTTTTCCTCCAGTATATTGACATGGATTCAGCGCTTGATGAGATGAGCCAGGGAAGCGAAGACCCGCAAACAACCGACGTGCCTAAATCAGACAAGCCAAAAGTTGAGCTGTTTGTAATGTCGCACTGCCCTTACGGAACACAGATTGAAAAAGGAATGGTTCCTGTTGCAAATCTTTTGGGAGACAAGATTGACTTCTCAGTCAAGTTTGTCTATTATGCAATGCACGGAAAGACAGAGCTTGACGAGGAGCTTTTGCAGCACTGCATACAGAAAGAGGAAAAAGGCAAATACCTTGACTACCTTGAATGCTTCCTTGCTGACGGAGACACTGAAACATGCGTTTCTGAAGCAGGGATTGACACTGCATCAGTTGATGAATGTGTTTCAGAGACTGATGAGGAGTTCTCTGTAAGCGCAAAATATGCAGACCAGTCAACATGGCTCAGCGGAAGATACCCTCTTTTTGATGTTGACAAGGAGCTCAACACAAAATACGGAGTAGGAGGAAGCCCTTATCTTGTAATCAACGGAGCTTCGCCAAGCACAGGAAGGGATTCTGCAAGCCTTCTGAATGCAGTATGCGCAGCTTTCAGCAATGCGCCTGAGGAATGCGGCACACAGCTTTCATCAGCAAGCCCTTCAGCAGGGTTTGGCTACACTGCAGGAAGCAGCGGAAGCACAGGAAGCTGCGGATAAGCGGATTTTTTATTTTTTTAATTTCAGGAGGTGGTATAGATAAAAAAATCTGACAAGGACATGCTGGCAGTTATTATCCCTATTGCCCTTATAGTCCTGCTTGGGATTGCGCTTGCAAACATTGACAGGATATTTCCGTCTCCTTCGGCAACAGGCAAGATTATAGAGATTGCAAGCATGGTGAACTATACACCTGGAAATTATTCTGGCATAAACCCCAATGCATCAGTTAATGTCATTGAGTTTTCAGACTTCCAGTGCCCTGCGTGCGCAGCTGCGGTTTCTGAAGTGCACAAAATCAGGGAGAATTACGGGGATGAGGTTAATGTCATATTCCAGCACTTTCCTTTCCATACTGACTCGTTCAGGGCTGCTGAGGCTGCTGAATGCGCCCGTGACCAGGGAAAATTCTGGGAATACCATGACATTCTTTTTATGAACCAGGGGGATATGAAAACAGCAGATCTTTACAGCTATGCGCAGATTCTTGATATTGACCTGCTTCAGTTCCAGGCATGCCTTTCATCAGGCATAAAGACTGCTGTGGTTAATGAAGGGCTTGAGCTTGGAAAAGAGGCTGGCTTGGAGGGAACACCCACATTTTTTATCAACAGCAGGATGCTTGCAGGGGTTCATTCTTTTGAGGAGATGAAGAAAATAATTGATGCTGAGCTTGAAAAATGAGCAGGAAAAAAACATGCTGTCTTTGGGGAACAAACACATCTTTGGAAAAGCTGAAGAAAAACCCGAAAAAATTAGTTCTTGCGTCTGTTTTTGACGCGCTTTTCTTTGTCGCTTACGGATTCCTGACAGCGCCTATTTTCAGGAAGCTGGTTGAGTATGCTGTGCTAATAGGGACAGGGATAAGCCAGAATGCAGCCTCAATAACAAGAGGCGAAAACCCGACTTTAGGCTCATTGATAGCCAACGACCCCCAGCTGACTCAGTATTTCCAAAAGCTGCTGCTTGTCTATCTGCTGGCTGCAGTTGTGGTTTATATTGTGTATGTATTCTTCCATTCCATAACATGGAAAATCAGTTCTGACATTGCCGGGAGAAAGGCAGGAATGTATGAATACATGAAGGATTTTGCTATTCTTAACCTGTTCTGGGTTGCGCTGTTTATTGTTTACCACCTTGCCTCTCTTTATGTTGACCTGAATGAGGCTGCAGTAAGGTCAATGCAGGCTCAGCCCGGAGCTGTTCCAAGGATTATTATTGCTGTCCTGTTTTTCGCAGGATTTTATTTTGCGGCGGTATCATATACCTTTGCCGGAGCAAGGAAAGGAAAGATAAAGAAATGCTTTGCTGTTGGAATCCGCAAGTTTAAGCAGATTCTTCCTGCG
>JAFGCE010000019.1 GCA_016932755.1 Candidatus Woesearchaeota archaeon | reverse complement strand
GGCTTTCTTTAATTTTGTTTTGAGTATCCTGTCCTGTGTTGCAACGATAGTGTCCCTGCCTGAGTTTTCAACAATAAGTTCGTCAACATTCTTTTCTCCTTTTGTCTTTATTACAGACGGCTTTTTTTGGTCAAGCATAACAAGAGCGAGTATTGCAGCCTTCCTGTCCTTTCCCTTCTGGATTTTTATTATCTTCTTAAGCTCATCAATAGTCTTGTCAATTATGCACAGATTGTACCTGAAACTGCATATCCTCCTGATTTCCGAGAAAATATCTACCTTAAACTGGTATGGTATCAGTAAAAAGTTTGTGTCAAGTATTATTTTCTTCATCAGAACTGATTTTTGCTTTGGATTTTAAAAAGGTTATTGGTTTTGCCCTTTTATCAAGCCGCTTGTTACTATGATTTCCAGGTCCTTTTCCATGTTATAGCTCACGCAAAGCCCGGCCAGCATGTCAAAAAGCCTGCTGATACTGACAACCTTCTCGTCCAGGGGATTTCCTTCTATCCTGACCCTGCCTTCCTCAGCATGAGAAACCTTTGTAACTCTCCCGCCGTTATAGGTGATACTCATAACTCCGTCATCATAAGAAACATCTGCTTTGCCGTAAGCTGACTCAATAAGCCCTGCCAAAAAAACCCCGACATCTTTTACCGCACAGTCTTCTTCAGAAACCGCATAATCCTTGCTAGTCTGAGGCTCCGCACCCATACACAACATCTTGTATGTAATTATTTAAAAGGATTATTGTAATCAAGGACAATATTACAGTTTTTCAAATAATTTCTTTGCTTTCAGGGAATCGCCAACAGGGTCAGGGCTTTCATTGATTATGGTGATGTCAGCTTTTCTTTTCTTTATCTCAGAAAGCAAGGGAACAAGGTCCTGTTTTGTGGTTATAAGGTGCCTTCTCTCTCCTTTTGCAGTAAATTCTATGCCTGAGAAATGGGCATGGATATGCTTCACCGGCTTCAGCTTGTCAAAAATCTCCTTGTAATCAATTTTTCCGTTGTTTCTTGCTTTCAGATGCGCAAAATCAACGCAAAGATGACAGCCTGTTTCTTTTTTCAGCCTCAAAAGCTCGTCCAAATCACCGAACTGTGACGGCTTTCCCGTTGTTTCAGGAGCAAGCTTTACTTTTTTCCAGCCCTGCTCCTCAATTGCCTCATGCATTTTGTTGACTGCAAACTCAACCATCTCAAAAACATCTTCCCTGCTTCTTTTGCCGTAGAATGCGGGATGAAAAACAACGTATTTTGCGCCGAGATAATGCGCCCTTTCGCAGCTGTCAAGTATTCTTTTCATGCTCGCTGTTATCTTTTCCCTTTCTTCAGATGCCAGGTTGATATAATAAGGAGCGTGAACACTGAGGTCAAGCTTTAGTTTTTTTGCCCTTTCCCCTATTTTTTTGGCAAGGTCAATTGACATTCTCACGCCGTATGTGAATTCAATCTCAACAGCGTCCAAGCCCAGCTCTGCTATTTTCTTTATTCCTTCCAGAGAATTCATTCCTGTTCCTGCTGGTCCAAACTTTATCATTTTTGAGGCTGGGGCGCTTCTCCTACAAGTGCTTTTGCAAAGAACATTGATATTGCAGAAAGGGCTATTGTTGCCACCATAAACAAAAGCGTCAGGTCAAGAACAACTCTTATGCCCGGGATATATGCTGGTGTGCCCGGAATGTTGTAAGCTGCCAGTGTAAACGCAACAACAGCCACAGCAATTCCTTTGGGCATGTTCAAAGTCATAAACAGCTTTTCCTTGAATGTGAAGTCGCTTTTCTTGCCCCTTAATGTAAGGGCAACTGAAACATATCTTATCACAACATAGACTGCAAAAAGTATTCCTGCTGAAGTGAAGAACTGCTTTTCAATGGGAATCTGGATTACGACTCCGATAAGGACAAAAACAAGTATAAAGAGTGATTTTGCAAGAATTGATTCAAAAGTAAGCACTTCATGTATCTTTTGTTTTGTGTATATATTTCCGACAAACAAGCCGAGAGTTGTTACTGCCAGCACGCCTGAGCCCCCTATGTTTTCTGCAAGAACATATGCAAGCAAGGCTGAGACAATTATTGTCAGAGGAGTGTAAGTCTGCGAGAATTTTCTCTTCAGAACCTTGAAAAGAACAATCCCAACCAGCACGCCCGAGCCTATGCCTGCTGCGAATTTTGCAAGGAAAGGCCCAATCTGCCCTATTACTGCTGACATAACTGTGAACTCAAGCTTCTGCATAAGGTCAAGGAGAAGGAAAGGGAACAATACTGTCAAAGGAGTATTTACTATTGATTCAAGCTTTAGTATCTCAATAGTCTTCTGCTTTGCTCCGCTAAGCAGCGACAAAGTAATTTCAGGAGCTGTTCCCATCATGATTGAAGCAAAAAGAAGCCCGAGCCCGATAGGAATCCCGAAAAGGTATTTTGTAAGCACAGACAGAACAAGCACATTTGCCAAAAGGAATATAAAAGCAAGCTTGAATGCCTTCACAGAAAATACGTCAAACTCCCTCAGCTTGAGCTTTGATGTGCTGTCAAATATTATTGTTGCCAAAGCAAGGATGCTTATTGATGTAAGGAATATTACCGGAAACTGGACAAGCGGAGCTCCTTCATACTCCACTGCCCCAATACCTATGCCCACAAGTATCAGCAAGAGAACATCAGGTATCTTCAGTCTTGATGAAAGTATTGAAACAAGAAGCCCTATGAGAAGTATCGCTGTTATGGAAGTCAGTATCCCCAATGCATCCATTGCCATTCTTGCACCTCTTTTGGTTCTTAATTGAAATGCGCATTATTAAAATGTTTTGTTTTATAGCAAAGCTTTTATATATTGTCAGGCTAGTTTTGTTCTGCAATGAATGCAAAAAAGATTCTTGATGAAGTTCTTGCTGACATAAAGCCGAAGAAGAGAACAATAAAAGAGGTAGATGAATTTGTCGGGGAAATCAACTCCCAAATAAAAAAAAGCAGGATTTCAGCAAAAGCTGTTGTCGGAGGAAGCTTTGCAAAAAACACTTTCCTGAAAGAAGACCATGATGTTGATATTTTTGTGCTGTTCAGCCTAAAATACAGTAATGAAAACCTGAGCAGGCTACTGAAAAAAATACTGAAGCCATTCAAAACAGAGCAGGTTCACGGCTCAAGGGATTATTTTATCATAAAAAACAAGTTTAATTTTGAGATAGTCCCGGTACTGGACATAAAAAAAGCAAAAAACGCCCAAAATGTCACTGATTTCTCGCCTGAGCATGTGAAATGGTTCAACAAAAACGGCAAAAAATACGCTGATGACATAAGGCTGGCGAAAAAGTTCTGCAAGGCAAACAAGATTTACGGAGCTGAGAGCTACATAAACGGATTTTCAGGGCATGTGCTGGATATCCTGATAGTGCATTACAAGGGATTCCTGCCATTGATGAGGGCTGCATCCAAATGGAAGAAAAAGCAGGTAATTGATTTTTACAATGTGCACAGGGGAAAAGCGCTGTTTGAGCTCAACAAGTCAAAAACCCAGGGAAGCCTGGTTGTCGTTGACCCTGTTCAGCCTGACAGGAACGCTGCTGCAGCTCTTGATGAAGAAAAGTTTGGCCTGTTTGTGAAAAATGCAAAGGAATTCCTGAAAAAGCCTTCTAAAATGTTTTTTACAGAAAAAAAGGCAGACAGGGAAAAATTAATGAAAAACGGGTATATTTTGATTGAGGCTGTTTCAAAAAAAGGAAAAGAGGATGTATCCGGAGCAAAGCTCCTGAAGGCTTTTGATTTTGTAAAAAAAGGGCTTGAAGAGTTTGAGGTTTGCGATGCAGGGTGGGAATGGGACAAAAAGAAAAACGCGCTGTTCTGGTATCTGGCAAAAAAGAAAAAACTGCCTGAATCAGTTGAATGGCAGGGGCCTCCCCTGATTATGGAAAACAGGGTAAAGGATTTCAGGAAAAAATACAGGAAAACATTCACGAAAAAAGGAAGGATTTTCGCAAAAATAACAAGGAAGCACACAACCCCAGAATCCCTTGCAAAAGAGCTGATAAAAGACAGATATTTCAGGGAGAGAGTTAAAAAATGCAGGAAATTGTAGAGCTTGTCTGGATTACGCTTGTGCCTTTTCTTGAGCTGAGGGCAAGCATACCCTACGGGATTATTGTAAAGCAGATGGATGCAGTATTTGTTTTTCTTGTGTGCATAATAACAAACATTCTGCTTGCGCCGGTTGTTTATCTTTTCCTGGACAAATTTGTCCATCTATTTTTTTATTTCAAGCCTGTAGAGAAGGCTTACCACATGCATGTTGAAAGAACACAGAAAAAAATCCACAAGTATGTGGAAAAGTACGGCTGGCTTGGAGTTGCGCTGTTCATAGGCGTTCCCCTGCCAGGCTCTGGGGTTTACTCTGCAGCTATTGCCTCTTACGCGCTTGGCTTGAGCTTTAAAAAATTCATTCTTTCTGCTGTTATAGGGGTTTTGATAGCAGGAGCTATTGTCACTTTGGTCACTTTTTTGGGGGTAAACGGTCTCGGCATATTTGTCAAGATTATCTAAAATGCACAAAGAGATTGTGGAAAAGGTTGTTGAAAAGATAGGGGAAAAGCTGAAGGCAACAGGAAGATTTGTCCAGTTTTCAGACCAAAGCTATAGTGCTGCTGAGTTCAGCAGCGATAATTTCAGAAAGATACCTGACTCCACCCCAAAATCAAAAATTGCCTTTATTGATGGAGGGAACAACACAATCCTTGAGGCTGCCAGCTTCAGCCTTCAGCTGTTAAGGGTGTATTATGCAGTATATTCAGAAAATAAAAAGAGAAAAACAGGGAAAAACGAGTTTTTTGCGCTTGCATCTGCATCTAATTTGGGGGATGACCTTGTATTTGATATTGATGTCTTTGGGAAAAATGAGAATTTCAATTCAGTAAGCGCTTTTGACAGGACGCTTGCAAAAGGAAGCCACAGGGTTAATGCGTCTGAGGTTGTCCTTGCCTGCAGGAAGATTGCTGAGCTGAGGCAGGCGCTGAAACTTGCTGACGAGCTTGAGCAAGGGGATGTTATTGTCCTTGACAGGGATTTGGAAGCTTCGGTTACAGGAGAAAAGGAGGTTATGGATGAGCTTTATGCAAAAGCAGATGAAAAAAACATAATAATATGCGGAATTTCAAAAACAACAAGGCTGTTCACAGACACAGGGGACAGCGCTTCAGCTGTTATCTCCTCAATTGCGCCTGAAGGAGCCTGGGTTTACAGGAGTGTTGCAGAAGTTGATAATGAGAAACATAAAGCAGAGATTTGCTTTGTCAAGCTTCACCCCAAGTCAAAATATGTTTTCAGGTTTGAAATTTACAAAAAACAAAAGGATGAGGCTGGAAAAGTTCTTGCCCTGCTGAAGAATAATGCAAAAGACCCTGTTTTCCTCGGCTATCCTTACGGACTGATAGAAGCTGACAGGTTTGCCCGCATCTCAAACAATGAGGCTGAATACTATAAGGTTATGCTGATGTCAAAAGCAGGAAAAGACAGCGCCAGGATAATGGAATACATCAAGTCAGTTGATGCCCATTCAATACTGGATAATATAACATAAATTGCGAAACATTTATATATAAACATTCCAGAAATTCAATTAAATAATAACCAACTAAAATGGAGGTGTAAGCAAATGGACAAGAAAGGCCATTATGCATTCCTTGTTGGTGTATTGCTGGCAGTTGTAGCAGCACTAATCCCATCACTGCAGGCAGCAGCATGGTTGCCATGGGTGCTGATTGTATTGGGACTTATAGTAGGATTTCTGAATATAACTGCTAAAGAGACAACAGAGTTCTTGGTTGCTACCATCGCTTTGATGGCAGTTGGAACAGGCGGACTTAGCGCAGTACCATCAGCAGGAGCTATTGTATTAGGCATCCTGAAGAATCTTGTTGCATTCGTTGCTCCAGCAGCACTTGTTGTTGCTTTGAAGGCAATATATGCACTAGCAGGAGAATAAATTTATTTTTTGTTTTTTTCTTATTCTTTTATTTTGAAAACATTTATAAACAACAATATTAAGAATTAATTTAAGATGTATGATGCCATAACTGTCGGTTCCGGGACAATAGATGTGTTTGTTGATACAGGAAAAAAGCTTTTCCATGATGCAAAGAAAGGGTATGTCCATGTTCCCTTCGGCTCAAAGATTCTGGTTGAAAAGCTGAACATGGATACTGGCGGAGGAGGGACAAACTGCGCAGTAAGCCTGAGCAGGCTTGGCTTGAAAGTTGCTTGGATTGGGAAGACCGGCGCAGGAGCAAATTCTGAAAGGATACTAAGCCAGATGAAAAAGGAAAATGTTGACACAAGCCTTGTAAAGAGAGAAAAAGGCGGGAGGACAGGATTCTCAGTCATACTGGATGCGAAAGGCCATGACAGGACAATACTTGCATACAAAGGAAGCAATGATGATTTGGGATGGGATGAAATACCAAAACAAAGGCTGAAGACAAGATGGATATACTGCTCAAGCATGGTAGGAAAATCCTTCAAGACACTGGAAAAGCTTGTTGAGCACGCAAGAAAGAACAAGATTAAGGTTGCATTCAACCCAAGCTCATACCTTGCAAAAAAAGGGGCAAAATACATTTCAAAAGCAGTGAGGAACACGAACCTTATTGTTATGAACAATGAAGAGTCATATTATTTGACAAAGACAAAAAACATCAAGCAGGCGCTGAAAAAGATTTACCTGATGGGGCCTGAGATTGTAGTTATAACAGAAGGCGCAAAAGGGTGCCATGCTTATGACGGAAAAGAGATTTATTCGATAAAACCCCATAATGTGAATGTTGTGGAAGCAACAGGAGCAGGCGATTCATTTGCATCAGCATTCCTTGCAGGAATCATAAAAAAAAATGACATTAAGTTTGCCTTGAAGCTCGGCCTGGCAAATGCTGAGTCAGTCATAACACATTTCGGAGCAAAGAACAAGCTTCTCACATGGAAAGAAGCTATGAAAAAGATAAACTATTAATACTCACAGTTTATTACTAATTGAAAAAGAGGTGGATTGATGTTCAAGACAAAAATGTACAGGCTGCTTACCGGAGGCAGAAGCCTTATTCTAGCTTATGACCAGGGGCTTGAGCACGGTCCGACTGACTTTAACCTTAAAAACATCGACCCAAACTATATACTTGACATTGCTGAAAAAGGAGGGTATAACGCGCTTGTTTTTCAACGCGGGCTGGCAGAAAAATATTACCAAAACTACAGGGACAAGGTAAGATTAATCCTAAAGCTCAATGGAAAGACAAGCATAGCAAAAGTTGAGCCGTATTCAGCCCAGACCTGCTCTGTTTCAAGGGCTATAAAGCTTGGGGCTGAAGCTGTCGGATATACAGTGTATGTCGGAAGCCCGAGAGAGGCGCAGATATTTGAAGAGTTCAGCAAAATTGCGGAAGAAGCCCATGACCACGGAATCCCTGTTGTTGCATGGATGTACCCGAGAGGCCCTTTTGTCCCGAATGACTCAACAACTGAAATAATTGCCTATTCAGCAAGAGTTGGGCTTGAGCTTGGGGCAGATATTGTCAAAATAAAATACAATAATGATTTTGAAGGGTTCAAATGGGTTGTCAAGGCAGCAGGAAAATGCAAGGTTGTTGTCGCAGGAGGGCACAAGGAGGCAGAAAATGAGCTTCTCCAGCAGGCAAAGGAAATTGTTGATGCAGGCGCTACAGGGATGGCAATAGGAAGAAATGTATGGCAGCATCCTGAGCCTTTGAAGATATCGCAGGCTCTCAAGAAAATAATAATTGAAAACAAATCAGTAAAAGAAGCGTTAAAATCATTAAAAAAATAATTATTTCTTGTTTAGTTCCTTCACTTTTTTCTCAAGTTCAGCATATTCCTTGACCATTCTCTCATACTGAACCTTTTTTGCCGGGTTAATCTGCCCTTTTTCAGCATCCCATTTTAGAATTCTTATTTTAGGGGCAAGCTCATCCATCCTTGCCTTTGCTTTCTCAATCTCAGAAGGCTCTTTTGGAAGCTTTTCTTCTTTTGGCTTTTCTTTTTTCAGCTCTGCCACCTCTTCCTTCTCTTCTTCAACTTCCTCCTTAAGTTCGCCTACTTCCTCTTCAAGCTTTTCTTCCTCTTCGCCCTTTTCTTTCCTGTACTCTTTTTCAAACTCTTTTATGCCTTGAGGCGGCTTTGGTATTTCCATGTCTTTAGGAAGCTCTTCAGCAGGCTCTTCTTCAAGAGGTGTTTCTTCTTCTGAAGGCTCCTCTTCTTTTTCCTCTTCAAGCTTCAGCTCTTCTTCAGCCTCAATTTCTTTTGCTTCTTCAAGCTTTTCCTCAGTTTCTTCCTTGAGCTCTTCAGCGATAGGTGTTTCTTCTTCTTTTTCCTCTTCCCCAGGCTCTTCTTTTCTTTCTTCCTCAAGCTCTTCAATCTTCTCTTTCTCTTCCTCTATTTTGTGCTTGAGCTGTTCAGCTTTCTCAACAAGCAATTCAGGAGTCTCTTCTTCAGGCTCTTCTTCAGCAGAGCTTTCCATCTCCTCAACAGCCTCTTTCTGCTCTTCAATCTGCTCTTTGAGCTCTTCTGCTTTCTGAGCAAGCTCTTCCTGCGACTCTTCAGCCTGCTGTTCTTCAGCTTGTTCCTGGTTTTCTTCGTTTTCCATATACTGTCACCTAATAAGTATAATTACCTGTGAAAAATAGAACTAATATAAAAAACTTTATATATCCTATTGCAAAAGAATAGTATAAAAAGAGGTGCTAGATTGGATAAGTCAAAAGAGTTTATTCTGTGGTTTGACCAAATTGGGATAGATGATGTTGGCCTGGTTGGCGGAAAAAACGCTTCTTTGGGAGAGATGTACCAGCATCTGACCAAAAAGGGGGTTAATATCCCAAATGGATTTACAATAACAGCTTCTGCTTACAGATACCTGCTTGAAAAAGCAGGTGTTGAGGATGATATAAAAAAAGTTCTTTCTGATTTGAATGTCAACGATGTCAGGAACCTAGCAGAAAGAGGAAGGAAAGTCAGGGAGATAGTAAGGAACTGCCACTTTCCATCAGAATTAAAGGTTGCTGTAATCGCTGCATACCACAAGCTCTGCGTCCAGTACGGAAAAAACACAGATGTTGCTGTGAGAAGCTCTGCAACTGCAGAAGACCTGCCTACAGCAAGCTTTGCAGGACAGCAGGAAACTTACCTTAATATCAAGGGAGAGCACCAGCTGATAGAGGCGTGCAAGAACTGCTTTGCTTCACTGTTCACAAACAGGGCAATATCTTACAGGGCTGACAAGGGATTTGACCATTTCAAGGTTTACCTTAGCATTGGAGTGCAGAAAATGGTAAGGTCTGACCTTGCCTCTTCAGGTGTTATGTTTTCAATTGACACTGAATCAGGGTTCAGAGATGCTGTTTTCATAACAGCTGCTTATGGACTAGGGGAGAATGTTGTCCAGGGAGCTGTAAATCCTGATGAATTCTATGTCCACAAGCCTACATTAAAGCTGGGATATAATTCAATAATATCTAAGAGCCTCGGGGAGAAATCAATAAAGATGATTTATCACAAAGGGGGAATAAAGCCTGTAATAAATATTGTAGTAGAAGAAAAAGACCGGAAAAGGTTTTCTGTCAGCAATAAGGAGATAGTGCAATTGGCAAATTGGGCAGTTATCATAGAACAGCATTATAAAAAGCCAATGGATATGGAATGGGCAAAAGATGGCTTGACAGGCGAGCTTTTCATTGTCCAGGCGCGCCCGGAAACTGTCCAGAGCCAAAAGGATATGACCAAAGTTGAAGAGTATGTCCTGAAGGAAACAGGGCCGCTGCTATGCGAAGGGGCAAGTGTTGGAAGCAAGATTGGAGTAGGTAAGGCAAATATAATACTTAATGTAAAAGATATACATAGTTTCAGGAAAGGGGAAGTCTTAGTCACAGATATGACAGACCCTGACTGGGAGCCTATTATGAAAATAGCCTCTGCAATAGTGACTGATAGGGGAGGAAGGACCTGCCATTCAGCAATCATCAGCAGAGAGCTGGGAATCCCCTGTGTTGTAGGTACAAATGTTGGCTCAAGG
>JAFGCE010000018.1 GCA_016932755.1 Candidatus Woesearchaeota archaeon | reverse complement strand
TATAATTCTATCTATGCAGGATTTGGTTAAAAATGGACAACTTGCTCATAGTTTGCGTGGACAGGGACAATGACCTGGGCAAAAAAACAGGCATTAATGGCCCTGTTATAGGCAGGGAAGCCAACCTAAAGGCAGCCACAGCCCTTGCCCTGGCAGACCCAGGGGAGGCAGACGCAAACTGCATGTTTGCAGCAGTAAAGAAGCTTGACGAACTGAAAAAAATGGTTAAAAATGTGGAGCTTGCAACATTAACAGGTTATGGAAAGGGCGGCTTCAAGTCAGACAAGATAATCAACGAGCAGCTTGACAAGCTCATGAAAAAAATAAGCCCAACAGGCTTTGTCCTTATAACAGACGGCGCAGAGGACGACCAGATAATTCCAATACTGCAGAGCCGCGCCAATATTGTAAGCAAGGAAACAGTCATAGTAAGGCAGGCCCAGCAGATTGAGTCAGCCTTCTTCACGATAAAGGAAGCGCTCAAGGACCCATACATTTCAAGGATTGTTTTTGGCATTCCGGGAATTCTCCTCATAATGATTTTTGCATTCCTTACAATAAGCCCTGAAAGGAGCTTCCAGATAATTGCATTTGTGCTCGGGCTTTACCTGCTCCTAAAAGGGTTTGGGGTTGAAGAGCCAGTGCTCAACGGCTTCAGGAGCATTACAGGAAGCATTTCAGTGCAAAGGCCCAGCTTTCCATTTTACATTGGAAGCCTTTTCATCCTCGGCTTTGGGGCAATAACAGCATACACCCAGTTCAGCGTAATGCAGATAACAGAGCCATTGGGAGACGCTGTTACAATAGCGCAAAGCACGTACCTTTTCCTTGTGCTTGCAGGGCTGAGCATTGTAATAGGAAGGTGCATTGACGCAGTGCACTTGAGGAGGGCATTCCTCCTGAGGAAATACCTGCTCATGGGGGCAAGCATAATCCTGCTCTGGTGGATTTTGGATGCAGGAACCCTTGTTTTCCTGAGGGCAGCTGACCTTAACTGGTTCCTGCTTACAATAGTGGGAAGCTTTGTCATACTGCTCATAACATTCAGGCTGAGCGAGGTAATGGAGATAAGGGAGAAAGTAACAAAACTTCTTTTGGACCTTCCAATATACACTGTTGACGGAACCTGGCTTGGCAAGGTTGAATCAATTGACAAGAGGAAAAGAAGCATTGTCTACAGGGACAGCAAAACAAACGAGGCAGTTGAAATAATAAAGGGAAAATTCAATGTTTCAAACGGAAAAATAACTGTAAGCAGCTAAGCCAGAAATCAAACCTGCTGCACAGGCAAGCCCTCAGCAACCTTGCCCTTCAGGGTTGTTGGCAAAAGCTTTATCACCTTGGAAAGGCTTGCAAGCAGCTTTGTTGTCTTATGCCCTGAAACAAATGAATGCTTTAAAACCTCGTTCAGGGTTGTAACAGGAATTATATGTATCTTATCCAAATCGGATTTTGGCAAAACAATGTCCTGCATGTTTGACTTTGGGATGATGACCTCCTTAAAGCCTGCCTTAAGGGCAGCCTGTATTTTTGCAGTAATGCCCCCAACAGGCAGAACCTCGCCCCTCACAGAAAGGCTTCCAGTCATTGCAACGCTCTGCTTTATCGGAATTTCCTCAGCAGCACTAATAACAGCGGCTGCAACGCTCACGCTTGCCGAATCGCCTTCAACGCCCTCATAGGTCTGCAAAAACTGTATGTGCAGGTCATGCTTGCTTATGTCCTTACCGCTCAGCTTTTTAATCAAAGCGCTGACATTCTGCACTGCCTCCTTTGCTATTTCCCCAAGCTTGCCTGTTGCAATAAGCTTTCCCTCAGCGCGGGAAGCAGCAGGGGCCATCTCTGCCTCAATAGGCATAACCATTCCTGCAGAGCCATCAGAGCTTACAGCAAGGCCGTTGACCCTTCCAACAGCGCTGCCCTCAGTAAGGTAAACATCATAATCGCGCTTTATTTCAAGGAACTTGTCAACCATCTGCTGCTCCAAAGTCCTTGCGCTGAACTTTGCCTGCATTACATCCTCTGGCATGACAAGCCTGTGGCCTTTCTCCTTTGCAATGTCCCCGGCAGCCCTTACAAGCCCGCCCAAATCCCTCAGCTTTAAGGTAAGCTTGTTCTTCCTCTCGGCCCTTCTTTTTGCCTCAAAAATAATGTCCTCAACAGCCTCAGGGGAAAAGTGCGGAATCTTGCCATCCTTCTTCACTTCCTGGGCAATGAACTGCACAAGCTTCTCCCTGTTCTCCTCGTTGTCAGGCATATCCAAATTCATGTAAACCTCATATCCATAGCCCCTGATCCTTGAACGCAGTGCAGGATGCACCTTCTTCAAATCCTGGTAGTTGCCTGAAGCAACCAAAACAAAATTGCATGGAACAGCCTCTGTCCTGGTCATTGCACCAGAGGAAAGCTCGCTCTGGCCTGTAATGCTGTACTTCTTCTCCTGCATTGCAGTAAGCAGCTCCTGCTGTGCCTTTGGGCTCAAAGTGCTTATTTCATCAATGAAGAGAACCCCGCCGCTTGACCTGTGAATCATTCCAGGCTCAACACGCAAGTGCGGAGGCGTGCCAAGGCCGCCTGAATTATGAACCAGCACATCTTCAACAAAAAGGTTGCCTGTTTCAGTTGTAACATTGTATACGTGGCCTTTGAAAGGCCTCTTGGAAACAGAGGAAACCTTTGCAGAAACCGCCTTTACATTCTTTTCATTCATCACTATAGAAATAGTTGAAAAGGGTTAAAAATGGTTAGCGTTTGATCAGGAACTTAGCGAGAAAAAAGGAGCGCGCATTATTTCCTTGTGCGCAAACTTGTATTGCACTTTTGCTGTGCCTTCTTTGAATATGAAAAAAACAGTCAGGTCAGCCCCATTGAAAAACTCAGTGGCATTTTTTGAATCTTCCCTGCGAGAATTGGCCTCAAACGCATCTTTTGTAATAACAAGGGTTTTGCCCTGCAATTTAGCGCTGCCTTGTGACTGCTCAAAAAAATCTTCTTGGGACAAGAAAATTGAATCAGGCAAGGGGCTGCCCCAAATGTCAACCTCATTATAATCCGCATCAAAATATTTGAAGCTCTTTGACTCTTTTTCATTGGAGATGACAACTTCAACGAGATGCAATCCGGCTTCCGGCTGCAGGTTGAACTGGTAGTAAACGAAATCATCAGCCCCCTCCCTATGCGAATCCAAAAAATTAATGGGTAAATCAGTTTTAACACTAGCTACATTCATATCAGTGTAAGTAGCGCTATTGCAGAGGAAAAGCAAAGGCATTGCACCTAAGAATGCAAAAAACAACAGGCCCAATGCAGCGATAGAAAAGGCAGATGAAAAAATTTTTCCACCCCACTATAGGTTCTTTGCAATTTCTTCTGCAGATGCAGAAACGCTTGCGCTAAAAAAACTGTTTAATTTTCTTTCCGGAATAACGAGTGAGTCCAAAACGCTGATAGCAGCCTTCTCACTTGCATTAAAGGGAAATCTGGTCAAAAAAGTGAGAAATGAGGTTTGAGCATCAGAAGCAAGCAAATAACCGCAAACCAACAGTTTGTATGCAGAAATCTGGGCTTTGTCAAAACCGAGGGATTCAAGCAAGGCGGCATCATCCGCTCTGCTGGCATTTCCACAAAACATTACAGGTAAAAACCACTCTGACTTTGACCTAAAGTACCGGTCAACAGCAAAATATAAGGCAAACTTTTGTTCAGGCTTTTTAACATCAACTTTAAAAGAATCGACAATGCGCCCCCAATTTTTATCAGTAATCAAATGCGCTTCATACCCTGCAACAAATGGGCTGGATGATTCAAATGCTTTAAAAGCAGAAGACTTTCCCTTTGGGGCGTGCGTTTCTCCTGCATTTACGTTTGAGATATACCTTACATCTGGAGCGATAGAACCGAACAAATAATCATCAATGTGCTCAAAGCGAGAAAGAAAGCTGCGCTTTTCTTTAGGCAGTTTTTCCAAAGCTTTCAATGCAACAAGCAGATGGGTAAACCAGCCGGCCATGATAATAATACATTAGGCCAAAGTTTTAATTATGGATTTTGGTACATTCATTGAGTAAAATAATGGCATATATTCTGTAACTCCCTACAAAACTCAAGGTTTACCAGATGCTGGACTGCCACACCAGTTTCTAAACTCTATTGCTTTTTCTATTTCTGCATCCAATCTTCTCTTCTTGCCTTGAGAGTATCTTAAGGGAAATTTTTTATTAAAATTTATTACTTTTTCAAAATGGGTTTGGGAGAATATCCTGTAACAGCAACTTGTGTGGCCATCTTTTCTTTGAGTTACTTTACCAATTTCTTTTCTCAGATTTGGGGTACATGCCAGGCCAACAGAGGCACATAGGTTTCTTAAATTTTTGAGCAAATGTCTGTGTTCTTTTTCCAGAGAATCTATTTTGCTTAACCCTAATGAAAAATTGGTAAACCGTTTTGTCCAGTTCCACCTATTATCCCCTCTAAAATTTGGAACTGAAATTTCAGAAGAAAGTAGGCCATCCAAAAAAGCCATTTTGTTATTTTGAGAAAGATTGAAAATATATTCAGGTAAGCTATACTTTGTTGAAACTTTATCACCAACAGGTGCACCAAGTGCAACAAAAAATCTGATGATGTTTCTATCAAAGACCCTGAGATTAAAAGAATGGCCATAGTCGCCACCTTCTCTCAGATTCATTTTGTTTGAAATAAAAGGAAACATTTCAAGTAAATCTTTCTTCCACAAATTAATGTCTCTTTTGTCTGCTGAAATGAATGCCAGGGTATTGAGTCTTCTGTCAATACCACCATCACCAAATAAAACCCCAAGAATTCTTAGAATATTTGTACAATATTTATGATTTGTACAGAAGGGCAGAAAACCTTCTTCCTTAAGTTTGTTAGCAGTCTTTAACGCCAAAGGAACTGCTCTCTTCGCTCCTTTTGTATGCCACCATCTTGTTCTGCCTTGTGGGGTATCTAGCAACTTTGCACAGCGCTTATAGCCAAAAGAAGGATTTTCTTTGATTAACTCGTTGTACTCAGCGTATTTGTTGCAAGAGAATTTCTCCTCTTCTGAGTAAGTATTTATTATATCTTGTTCGTCAACAAGTAACATTGGTCCCGTAAAATTTCGGTTTTTTGCTTTTAAGCCACTTTGGATAGAGTACTGTTCCGGTGAAGGTTTATAAAGACTCTTTGTTTAAGGAATCTGAATTTTTTGAAAAAGTTAAACCGAACCACCTCCAAAAAAGCCCAATATTGGAGGTGGCGAGGTTTTTTCAACTAAAAACCTTTGCAAGCTCTGCTTTAAGTAAAGTAATTAGAGAATCGGTTTCAGAAAGCTTTTCAGCTTCTTTTTCACCTTTCTTAGTATCTATTTTGTGTTCAGGGGTTAGGGAAACCGTTTTGTCAGATATATTCAATTCTACAAGTTCTCCTTCG
>JAFGCE010000017.1 GCA_016932755.1 Candidatus Woesearchaeota archaeon | reverse complement strand
TCTCTACTAATAGGTAACAAATAAATGAGTGGAGGTGGAAAAAATGGAAAAATCAAGCGCACATCCTGGATTGGGAGAGGTATCAGATAAGCTAGATGATTTATGGATAGAAATCGGAAAAAGAAAATGGTGCCCTAATAACTGCAAGTATTGTTTTTCAGAAGTAAGGGAAGATGAACCGCTAAGCATTGAACAAGTACTTGATTTGCTGGAGCAGTTCAAACAAGCAGGTGGAAAAACCCTGGCTATACCAGGAGCCGGGGAACCATTCCATCCTAAAAGCAGGAATGCATTGTTCGCTGTTTTGGATTACTGCAAAGAGAATGATATCCATGCAACAATATTTACAGAAGGAACTTACATAACAGATGACATCGCAGACAGATTAATACAATATGATACTGCAAGATTCCTTATCAAATGCAACAGCAGAAATCCAGAAATCCAGGATGAAATAGTCCAAAGAAAGGGATACACAAAACTAAGAGACGCAGCGATCAAGAGATTAATAGACAGGGGCTTTGCAGACAAAGACGATGCAAAAGCAAGAGTTGGTATTGTGACCAGTGTCATGACTGAAAACTTTGCAGAAGTTGCTGATTTGCTGAGATATGCAAGAAAAGAAGGCCTTATCTTTGACTGCGATACAATCATTGACAGGGGAAAAGGAAAAGAATGCGGCCTTAAGTTGTATGAAGACCAGATAAAATTAGCAATAGAAAGGCTTCAGAAAATTGACAGGGAAGAGTTCGGAAGAGACTGGAAAATCACAAGTACTTATGTGGGAAGTCCTCCCTGCACAAGATTCAGCAGGCACTTGTATGTAAGGCAAAATGGGATTGTCCATCCCTGTGTGGGCTCTCCAGGAGTTGTATTGGGAGACGTTAAGAAACAATCATTGCAGGACATCTGGAATTCAGAAGTCATGAAGATTATAAGAGACCACAAATATATTGGCCCTTGTACATCCTGCAAAAACTTCCAAGAGGAGGAATGTTACTCTTGTCTTGGAAGACGCGCTCCCAACCTAACCACAGAAAAAATAATAAAATGGGGAGCAGTGCCTCTGGAATCAACATGTTTCAATTTCAGAGACTGTAAAAAGTAATTTTTTCTTTTTTTTGCTTTTTAAAAATGACCTGGAAAGGGAATTTTTCAAAGCAGCTAAGAAACTTGAAACTTATGATCAGTTTAGAGAGGAATTCTTAAAGATAATCACAAGAAAATGCGAGGAGTGGATTAATAATAAGTTCAGGTTTAAGATACTGGGTTTAAGGGAGGAGTTATTATTCTGCGTCAATCACGATTCTCGCAATGTTGCAGACGTTTGTTGCCATTGCCCTGAGGTTTTCAATCACTTCAGCAGCCCCTGCAGTCGGAGTCTTAATCAAAAGCTTGCTGCAGTTTGTAAATATATCAATCCTCCTGGAGGCAATCTCGTCTGCTATTTTTTTGTCCTTGTTGTAGTATGCCTTCATCACGTCGACATACGCTTTCTCAATGTCATTGTAAACTGATTTAAGAAGCTCCCTGTCGTTTATCTTGTCTGCCAGCGAATTGATTGTCTTTGCATTGTCTGCTATGTTTTCAATATTCACAGTCAAATACCACGTCGACAGAATCTCGTCGTTTGTTATCCTGAAGTTTGCCGCAATCTTCTGGTCGTTCAATGCACTTTTAAGCAGCCTGAAAAGAAGGAAATAAAGCCTGTTGACATCGTCATCCCTCTGCTCAATGCTTTCTTTTATGTTCTTGTTTCCGATAAACCGTATGCTGTCCTGCATTATCGACCTTAAAGTCATGTCCATCCTTCGTATGGTTTTCTCTATCGAGATTTCCTTCAGGTTAAGCAGGTCCTGCGCAGAAATTCTTGAGCCTGTCTGCTCGTCAACCTCAAGCGCTACAAAATGATGGAGCACATCCCTCAGCTTTTTGGAGCTCTCATCAAGGCTTTTTCCTGCAAGGTATATTTTTGAGTAGTTGTTGACATAAGCAGATGTTATTTCCCTCTGTATGCTGCCTATGCTTTTGCCGTCAACTTCTATTGTTATCTCTTTTTGGGCTGGCTTTTCTTCTTTCAGCTTTGGGGTTATGACAATCTCAGAATCAGATTTTTCAGAAAGAAACAGCGTATCCCCTTTTTTCAGCTTGTTTTTCTTTATCCATTCTTTTGGCAGGGAGACAGTATGCGATGCCTGGCCAGCCTTGACAAGCTTTCTTACATGCATTTTAGCACCTCAATTTTTTCCTTTGCGGTCTGCTGAACTTGCTCAGCTACACCTCTTTTTATCGTCTAATTATAAGTAAAAACGTATTTAACGTATTATATGTACGTTAAGTATATATAAATCTTTTGGCGTATAATATCTTAATCAAAATCAATTATTCAAAGTTGATTAAGGAAAACAGAAGATAACAACAACAGAAAGAAACCACAAAAAGCGACTTTAAGTGACAAACACACAAACCAAGCATTGCAAAACAACTGCATGAACTGCAAAACAATGTTTTGCCTGTGCGCCCAAAAATCTGTTCCTTTATCTTTTGAATAATAAATGAGGTGACTAAATTCAAAGAATATGGCTTTGAAACAACCACAATGACCCCGCCAACAAGTTTGGAGGACATTGCATCTATATCAAATAGTGATTTAGAGGTATTAGTAGGGATAGCTCCATCTGCTTCTTATTCAGCTGAAAATGAGATAGCTATGCTGAGAGACAGGCTTGAAAAGGCAGAAGCTTCTGAAAAACAGCTTAGAATGCTCAACCAGTTTTTTGCAGACGCAGGAAGAGCAACATCAATAGAGGAGCTTGAAATGGGATATGAGCATGCTATTGCAAGCATATTTGGAATTAAGGACGCAGCAGTAAGAATTTTCACATCCCCTGAGGCAGCGGACAGGCACGAGCTAAGCCGCGACCCTTCCCAGGTATTCACAAAAGACATCTACGGACAGACTCATTCAGACCTTTATCATATGGTTTCTATAGAATGCAGAAGCAGGGGCTCTGCCAAAAAAATGAACTGCATACAAAACCCTAATTTCGGGGTTTTCCTTGAAAATGTCATGGCAAACACGCAAAACAAACTGAAAGGATGGATAGACAGAAAAAGCGGGCTTTTCACTGA
>JAFGCE010000016.1 GCA_016932755.1 Candidatus Woesearchaeota archaeon | reverse complement strand
TCCTCAACCTTGAAGAACCACTGCTTTGTTGTCCTGAATATTACCGGAAGATGGCATCTCTGGCAGTGGGCGTATTCGTGCTCAACCTGCGTTGTCTCAATAAGCGCCCCTGTTTTCCTCAGCGCATCTATGAATTTTTTGTCGTCTTTTTTTGCTGTCAATCCTGCAAACTTTCCCATTTCCTTCGGGAAAACCCCGCTTTCGCTGAGGTTGTTGAACGGAGGGATGCCGTACCTGTGGCACACCTCATAGTCTTCAGGACCGCAGCCAGGCGCAGAATGGACAAGCCCTGTTCCTGCGCTCAGGTCAACATATTCATTTGTGAGAATTACAGTGAAAACCTTGTCAGCCCTTTTTTCATATTCCTTGTATACATTCTTCAGCTCTTCGTAAAGCGGGTGCTCGTATTTCAAGCCTTCAAGCTTGTCTCCAGTGAACTCGTCAATTACCTGAAGCTTCTTGTTTGCAACTGCCTGCACCACAATTCCTGCAAGCCCTTTTGCAAGGTACCATACCTCATCCTCGACTTTTGCCTTTACATATTCAAGCTCAGGGTTTACCATCACAGCAAGGTTGTATGGTATTGTCCAGGGGGTTGTTGTCCACACAATCAGGTATTCGTTCTTTTTTCCCTTGACTTTGAACTTCAGGAAGATTGAGCTTTCCTCCACTGACTTGTATTCAAGCTCGTGCTTTGCAAGGGCTGTCTCGCAGTGAGGGCACCATGTCATTGTCCTTAACCCTTCGTAAAGCCTTCCTTTCTTGTGCGCCTGCTTAATAAGCCACCATTCAGACTCTATGAACTCCTTTTTAATTGACTGGTATGCGTTTTCAAAATCCATCCAGACTCCTATCCTTGTGAAGTCCTTGTTCATTATCTTCATGTTGTCAACGCAGAGCTTCTTGCATTCCTCGATGAACTTGGTTATGCCCATCTTCTGGATTGCCTCCTTGCTCTTTATCCCGAGCTTTTTCTCAGCAGCATGCTCTGTCGGAAGCCCGTGCATGTCATACCCTGCCCTGTCCCATACATCCACTCCGCTCATTCGCTTGTATCTTAAGAACATGTCTTTCAGCGCCTTGTTCCATGCAGTTCCTATATGGACCTTGCCTGAAGTGTATGGAGGACCGTCAAGAAAGTAGAATTTCTTCTTTCCCTTGTTCTTTTCCTTTGCCTTCCTGTAAGTATCATTGTCTTTCCAGAACCTGAGCATATTCGGCTCTACAAACTTGAAATCATACGGTTTTGCCATTTTTCATCTTCTTGTGGTTTTGTATTGTTTAAAAACATTTCTATCTTTATCCTCTGAAATGCAGGGCTTGAGAAATAAGCCTGCTTATGCGATAATAATGATAGAAATGATGCTAGCTGAAATTGCAGTGTTTCCAGCCAGTTTTTTGCTCATGAGAATAAATTATTGCCGGTTGTATATAAACCTTACCTTAGAATCTCGCCGCACTTCTTGCACTTCTGGGATTGTGTTTTCTCATCCCATTCAGTTGTCACTCCATAATCTATCTTAGAGGAGCATTTTGGGCATCGTCGGTCCAAATACTCTACAGAATTAAATACGTTTATAGGCTCCATATATTGCGTTTTTCAGTGAGCGAGAGATTTTCCCCTTATATCCTTATTATAGGCAACAAAATTTATAAACCTTTCTCTTTTTACAGGCTGTATGGGGAAGCTGTTCAGCCTTTTGAGAGTACATCAGTGGTACAAGAACCTGCTTGTTTTCCTTCCGATAGTTTTTGGCCAGCAGATTTCAAATATCCCTGCACTCGAAAAGACAATTTTTGCATTCTTCAGCCTGTGCTTTGCAAGCTCAGCATATTATATTATCAATGATATTATTGACAGGAAAAAGGACATACACCATCCTGAGGCTCACAAAAAATACATTGCAAAGGGAGATGTAAGTGTTTTTGCAGCATCTGTCCTGATGCTGGTTCTTTTGCTTTTGTCTTTTGGGATAGCTTATACGATTTCAGTCCAGTTCATTTATTTTGTAATTGCGCTGTTTGCACTGGCAGTTGTTTATTCAGCCTGGCTTAAGGATGAGATATTTGTTGATGTTATTGTAATATCTGCTAATTTTGTGCTAAGGGCGGTGTCAGGAGCTTTTGTTGTAATAACTGCAGGCAGGCCTTATATCCAGGTTTCGCCGTGGCTTTTGATTTGCACTTTCCTTCTTGCATTGTTTCTTGCAGTCGGAAAAAGGGATTCAGAGCTGATTGCTCTTGGGAAAAATGCAGGAAAATACAAGAAAGTTTTGAAATATTACACTCCTCAAATGACTTCCGCTGTCCTTATTGTTTCAACATCAGCGCTGCTTATCTCATACCTTCTTTATTCATTCCAGAGCTTTAACAGGATGCTTATGTTTACAGCGCCTTTTGCTGTTTATGTGATTTTCAGGTATCTTTACCTTGTCTATTCAGGCTCAAAAATACCTCTTTCTCCAGGAAGGTTCTACAAGGATGGAAGGCTTGTGATTGGAGCGCTGCTTTGGGTTGTTTCTGTTCTCTATGTCATATACGCATTATGACGAAATATTTATATATGTATAATATGAAAATAGCATTATGAGTAATAAAAGAGGTAGTGTTGAGCTAGCTGCACTTCTTGTTGCCTTCACTTTCATAATGATGGGAGTTACAGGCATGTACATGTCATCATCTGAATTCGTGCCAAAGATTACAGGGCTTGCTTCTGGGGGAGAAGGGGAATCATATTCTACATTATCTGAATCTTTCCAGAAAGAGTGGGAATATTCTTCTTCAGGCACAGTAGTAAGGGGCATGGTTGTTGACGCAAATAACAACACAATTGTTGTGGGTTATACAGGCTCTCCTTACTATATTTATGTGGAGAAGATTAATTCATCAGGCGATTACCAGTGGGATTATACATCTTCGTTTAACATACAGCAACTTGACCCGATTTATGATGCTGTTGCAGTTGACAGCAATGGCAATATTTATCTTGCAGGATACGGCACACATCTCATAGGTGTGAACAGCTGGCAGGATGCTGTTATAGAAAAGATTGATTCTACAGGAAGTCCTGACTGGGCTGATGCTTTTACAAGCAGTTATGGCTCTGGAGAAGCCAGCAATGACTTTGCAGGAGGAGTTGCAGTTGACAGCAATGATAATGTAATAGTTTATGCAACAGGATGGAACCATGGCTCAAGCATTTATTACCCGATTATCAGGCAATATGATTCATCAGGAAGCCTTCAGTGGGAGCATGCAGAATACAATACAAATGCTAACATCGGATACGGGGCAGGGGCAGTTGCAGTTGACAGCAGCGACAATGTGATAGCTACTTTACTTGCATCAGGATGGTATGTTGTAAAGCTCAACTCAAGCGGAGACCATCTTTGGAACACAACATTTAATTCTTATAGCGAAGGTGTTCCATACCAGATAGCAACAGACAGCAGCAACAACATAATAATTGTCGGCGACCTTTCTTCTTCAGACTGGCACATT
>JAFGCE010000015.1 GCA_016932755.1 Candidatus Woesearchaeota archaeon | reverse complement strand
TCCTAAGATAAGGTTTCCTGACATAAAGCTCCCAAGCATAAAAATAATCAGGAAAGAAAAACAAAGAAAAGAGACAAAAAGCGAAAAAGAGCTTAACCAGCTTCTGAAGCAGGAAAGGAAAAGCTTTATGAAATCAGTAAAGGAAAAGGATTCATTATCACAGAAACTTGAAAAAGCAGAGAAAAAATGCGCAGAGCTTGAAAAGGAGAAAAAAGACATTGCAGCAAGAACAAAAGAAATTGAAAAAGTTTCAAAACCAAATAAAAAAATGGATGTAAGCAGGTTCATAGGGAAATTGCTGCCAAACAAAAAAGAGGTGGTGCCAAAAGCGATAGAGGTAAAGGAAATGCCAAAAATCAAATTATCAGCGCAAAACAAGCAGCTTTCAAAAAAGTACAGGAAGCTGCCAAAGCATGGACAGCAGAGAATAGAGCTTTACAGGAACATAGCAAGGAACGTGCAGAAGGATGGCAATTCATTTTCAATAGCACAGGTAATGGAAGTGATGGTTGAGCTGTTCCCTGCAGAGATTGATGAGGACAGGAGAGAGACACTGAAGGAAATTGAGGAGTGGGTCAAGGAAGACCCATACACCCCCCTGATAAAGACAGAGAAGGGGATAAGCTACCACAGGATAATCAAATAATTCCAAGGAGGCGATAAAATGAACAAAAAACTATTGATTGCAATTGCATTGGTCGCGATGTTTACTATTCCAGTAGTATTCGCAGATGAAATTGCTGAAATCGAGTCAACAATAAACAAGGTAACAAACCTGGTATCCGCTATCGGCGGGGCCATAGCAGTATTGGCTGCAACAGTTGTTGGGGTTATGATGTTCCAGGCAAAGGACCCTTCAGAAAGGGACCAGCTTAAGGAAAGGCTGAAGTACATCATAATCGGGCTGGTGATAATTGTTGTTGCACCGCAGATTGTAAAATACATACTGGGTTAGAGAAATGAACAATGAAAAATGTTTTTTTGTTTTTATTCCTTTTAATTTTGGCAGTGGGTACGCTGCCTGACACAGCTTTAGCTGCAATCGACACATTAAATATAAGCAACTGCGAAGCCCTTGGCTTTGTGCCTTCATTATGCGGCACACTGGCTGAGTACTCCAGGAGGGCAGGGTGGAGCAGTGAAGAAGAAAAGGGGTTCTTGATGAAGATTTTTGCAGAAGGAGAGATAATGCCAAGACACGACTTTGTCAAAGAATGGAACACAGGGCTAGAATTTGGAAAAGAGCCTGTACTGGGGAATTCGCAGAGTCTGGGGTGCCCTTTCCTTATTGACGAAAACTCGCCGCAGGAATGCATAAGCTATGCCTGGTTAAACACTCTTGCTGTAATGCCTTCTATTATTGAAAACAGCACTTATTTTATCCCGCCGGTAGGAGAGGCTTTCGCAGGTTATTATTACGAGCTAAGGGCGCCAAGCAATGTTGGAAGAAGCGCAGGGAGCTGCAAGACGATAAAGGATGA
Organism: Candidatus Woesearchaeota archaeon; assembly: GCA_016932755.1. GTDB lineage: Archaea > Nanobdellota > Nanobdellia > Woesearchaeales > JAGWAF01 > JAFGCE01. Next base: position 5,880 of record JAFGCE010000015.1, on the reverse strand, counting down.
TGATGATATTGATGACTATAATAACATATATGACTACTGCAGGACAGAGTTTTGGTATGAAGATGAGAGCACTATAACTGTCAAGATGGGGGATACTGTGCTTATTGAAGAAAATGCAACAGAAAACGGAGGATACAGCCTCGGGCCTTACACTGCCGTATCCCAGTCTCCTGTTTTCAAATCAACACTTAACATTAACAACAGGGTTTTTATGAAGAATTATGATTGGGATTTTAAGTACAGCAAGACTAAGTGCAAAAGCAACTGTGAGTCAGACTGCTGCACAACCTACTACAGGTACTGCTGCGACACGGAGCTAAAGCCAACCTCAAAAGTAATCACACTTCCGATATCCAACACACTTAAAAGAACTCCTCAGGTATACCAAAAAAAAGAGATAACCAATGACATTGTGGTTGAAAATTTAAAAACAACCCCTGCAGGCACAATAACAACAAATGCTGATGAATACAAGCTGTTCCTGGACAAGGCAATGCTCCAGAAAACAGGTGTAAAATATTCCTTGACATATTCGTATCCTCCATACAACATACTGACTGTAACAAAAGAGCCTGGAGACGGCTATCTTGTGAATGACATTCATGTTGCGGAAACAAGAAACGATACTGTAAGATTCACAACATATCCCTATAACATGGAAGAGTGCAAGTTTATCGCGCTTTGGCCTTTTGATTACGATGTGCTTGAATGCAACATGTTCCAGAAAGCCACAACAGAGCTGGATATCCAGATTGATGAAACTCATTATGAGATTGGAGAAGAAAAAATTAATGTTGAAATTGATTTTGAATCTGATGACGGAAATGATGACGCTGTTGTTACACTGATTTATGGCTCACAAATGCAGGGAGTCAATGTCAATAACGGAAGGGCAACAGCTACCCTTGAACCTCAGGAAGGATACAAGACAGTCTATGCTGAATTCAAGGGAGATGATGAGAGAAGCCCTGCAGAATCATTTTCAGAAGGGGTTTACGGCTCAGAAAATAATTTTTCAGTCTACTGGAGGGTTGTTTTGCTGATCGCAGTATCTTACTGCCTTGTTTATCTTGCTAAGAGGTATGCTCACTGATGAAACACAGAAGAATGAAGAGGAATATTGCAATTGCGATTTTAGTAGCTCTTGCTGTATTTATGATTATACCATTTGCACGGGCTGAGGACATTCTCGGACAGGACTGTGAGGAGGCATATCTTTTCGAGCCTGGAAGCGAGATGAAATGCGAAGTAGAAACAAAATTCAATATCTGGACAAACTTTTTTGTTGACTCCAATGATTTCATAATGGAAGGTGTAAAAGAAAGCACAAAAGGATACAGGGACATTTCTGTGGATAATCCCAAAGTAAAAGAAATAAAGAATGACATGCTTTTGATTGCGAATGCCCTTGCTGTTCTTGTGATTACATACGCAGGATATGTATATATTGTATCAGCAACAGACCCTAAAAAGAGGGACACTGCAAGAAGGCAGCTTACAGCAGGAATCTACATGCTTATTTTCCTTAACGCAGGTTTTTTCATAGCAAACCTGGGCTATGATCTTGGGACTGATGTTGCATCATACCTTGAAAGCGACACAGAAGACTTTTTTGAGGAAACACCATGGGTCAGCCTGAAAAATGAGAACCCGGGCAATGATGTTGAGGCTACATATGAAAAATTCAGCTCTCTAGCAGTAGTTTCGCCTATACTTATGATAAGCGGATGGGGTTACACCTCGCTCATGTATCTCAGAAACATGGTAATTTTGCTGCTGCTTGCGCTTGCTCCTCTGATTGTTGTGCTTTTCTTTTTTGAGCCGACAAAGCCTTATGGGCTCATACTCGCGCTGATTTATGGAATTGAATTGTTCCTTCCTGTGATATTTTTCCCGCTGTTCAAAGTGGCAGGGCTTATGTTTTCAAGCAACAACAGGATAAACATACTGATAATGAGCGCTGCGCTGATGGTAGGAGTGTTGCTGCACCTGATTATTGTGGGTGTTGCGATGATAAAAGCTGCAGGAACCTTATGGGTAAAGGAGGAAGACTAGGAAAATGGCATATAAGATTCCAAAAAACCTGACAAAGTATTCAGAGCTTTTCCTGTGGGGATTAAGCTTCAAGCAGTTTGGCTACCTTACTGCAACAGCTTTAGCCATGCTCTTTGTATTCATGAAGCTTAATGTCGCGCTTTGGGTTAAAATAATGCTTGCAGTCCCGATATTTATGATAGGACTGCTTTTTGTTTACGGAAAAGTAGACGAGAAATGGGCAAGCGACCATAACCTGAAAAAAAGCCTGAGAAATACCGGATATTATGACCCTAAGATAGACTCTTTTATCGCAATAAAGGAGATTAATGACAATACAGTATTTTTGAAGACCGGAAAGATGCTTGCAATACTTAAGGCCCAGCCAATAAACTTCTCAATATTGAGCAGGGAGCAGCAGGATTATGTCCTTAACACATACAGAAACTGGCTCAGGAGCCTTGACTATGAGGTTCAGGTTACATGCAGGTCTGTTGACCTTGACATGGACGGATGGCTTGACTCTCTTTCAAAGAGGGAGCAGATAAAGAAAGACAAGGAAAGGTTTACTGCTTTCAGGCAGTGGATAACCACGTTTATAGAAGAAAAGAAAGTAAGAAACAGGGTTTTCTATATAACAGTCCCTCTGGTTGCAGTAATAAAGAAGGAAAAGTCATTCTGGAATTCGCTTAAATCAATACTCCTTGGTTCAGATACGTCCTCAATTGACAGAAACCATCCCTCATACAAGAAAGCCCTCAGGGAGCTTGATGACAGGGTAAAGAACTGCATAGAGGCTCTTGCTCCTGCATCAGTAAAGGTTGAACGGCTTGAAAATAACGAGCTGCTGGGGCTTTATTCATCCTATTTCACAAACATGCCTGGCGGAGGAAAATCATACCTCACACCAGTAATGTGGCCAAGCAAAGGGCAGGAGGCAAAGCTAAACTAAAATGGCGCTAAAGAACGGATTCAGGAAGTTTGCAAATGTAAGCGAGATAAAGAATGATGCAGTCCTTCTTAGAGACAATACTCTGATAGCTGTTCTTGAGGTGTCTCCTATTGATTTTGACAGGATGCCTGAAACAAAGAAAAAAGCAGTTATGAAAAAATACAGGGAATGGATTGAAAGCCTAAGCTATCCTGTGCAGGTTGTTGTGAGAAATGTCAACATTGATATCGAGTCCAGGGCGAAGATTTTGAAAAACAAGATTGAGCATCTTATTAAACAAAAAATTGAATACATGGACCTGCTTAAGCTGTTCAAGGAGTTTGAAGCATGGTTTGACAAATATATCTCTGCCAACAAAAGCGAGAGGAGGATCTATTACCTTATTGTCCCATACATCGGAATCAACAAATCATCATTATTTGACAAAGTCAGGAAGGCAAAAGCCAAGGAAAAGCAGGACCTTGTCATCACCCTGCTTAACAAGAGGGTTGATGAATGCGCAAGAAAGCTTGAGGAAACCGGAGTCAGGACATACAGGCTTACAACAAAACAGCTTGAGAACCTTTACGAGTCATATTTCATGATAAACATCCAAAAAGGGGCTAATAATGAATCTGTCTATATCGGACCTGACGAATGGTTCAAGGTGTGGAAAAATGTTATGGGGAAGAAAGAAAGCTAGGAAAATAACCGGAAACAGCGAGATAGACTTCGCAGCTATTGAGCTTGCTAACCTGGTTAAGATCAAGGGAGTTGTGCTTCCTGTCGAGATAAAGCAGGTCTGCAGGGGCATGAGCGAGAAACAGATAGACAAAGTTGTCAGGAAACTGAAACGATTCAAGATTGAAAGAGTCAACGGAATGATAAAGTACAGCAAGGAAGTTGTCGGCGACGAGGAGATGAGGGAGAAGGAGCTCAGGGAGCATGTCACACAAAAAGAGGCTCCGGGCATAACCTCTGATATGATAAGGATAGGAACAAGGTTCTATGAGGGAATTGTAGCGACAGGATTCCCTGAAGTTGTCAAATCAGACTGGATTAACCGGCTTTTGAAAGAGAACGAGAACTTTGATTTTTCAATTTTCATACTACCTGAATCGCTGAGAAATCTTGAGATTTACATGCAGGACCAGCTTAAGGTTGTTGAAAGCGAGCTTTATACATTTACTCAAAAGAACGTAAGCAATCCTGAACTTGAAAAAAGAAAGAGCGAAATCCTGGAAAAGCTTGAAAATATTGCCAAGGGAAAGTATGCGCTTTTCAGGCTGAGCCTGTATGCACTGAGCAAGGGTGTAAGCGAGAAAGAGACAAAGGCAATAAGCAACAAGATAATGTCATACATGCACTCCGATGGAATTGAAGGAAAGTATGCGACAAACTACCAGAAGCAGATTTTCAGCTCAATAATGCCTCTTGGCAAGGATTTTTTGGGAGGAAGGCAGATTATAGCAAACTCAACAACAATTGCCATGTCTTTCCCGTTCAGAAAAAGGTAAAAAATGGCATCAGCATCAAAACGAAACATGGAAGAAAGCGATTTTGTAGTTGTAAAGCTAAGCAACATTGCAAGGGAGAAAGGGCTTGTTGTGCCTAATGAGTTTGACAATGCCTGCGTCAATTTATCTGCAGAAGAAAAGGATGCTGTAATCAAAAAACTCCAGAAATTTGGGTTTGAGCACAAGGAAGGCATGATTCTGTTCAACGACAAAGTTGTTGGGGGAAAGGCCATTAATGAGAAGGACTTGCTGTCCTTCCTCATTAGGCCTGAATATGTCCATACAGACAAGACCCACATACAGATTGGGGCGCAGTTCTATGAGGGAATAGTTGCCACAGGGTTCCCAGCCCAGGTAAGGGAAAACTGGCTCGGCAAGCTTATTGCTGAGAAAGGAAACGTTGACTTTACAATCCATATACAGCCAAGCTCACTAAGGGCTCTTGAGATTTACCTTAACAACCAGCTCAAGCAGGTTGAGAATGACCTTTACAAATATTCAAAACGAGGAATCCACAACCCCTCTCTTGAAAACAGGAAAATAGAGCTTCTTGACCAGCTTAACTCGCTGATAAGAGGGGATTACAAGCTCTACAGGATGAGCCTTTACCTTGCAAGCAAGGGATTCAGCATAGCAGAGGCAAAGACCATAAGCAAGAAGATACTTGCAGCGCTCCATGCAGACGGCATTGAAGGGGAGTATGCAAAGAACTTCCAGGAGCAGCTGATTAAATCGCTGATTCCAACAGGCTTGGATTACCTGAGAAACAGCCAGATTCTGGTTCCAGGTCCTGCTGCTGCAGCCTCTTTCCCGTTCAGCTCAGCGTTCTACGAAGTTGACGAAGAAGAGGGAGTGCTTCTTGGGTTTAATGACAATGGAATTCCTGTGGGCAAATCAATCTGGAAACTGCCAAAATACATAGGCGCTGTCCTGGGTTCAACAGGTTCAGGAAAATCATATGCTGCAAAAGCCCTGATTGTCAATGACCAGCTGGTCAACGGAACAAAGGTGTTTATCCTTGACCCTGAAGGCGAGTATGTTGAGATGGCAAAGAACATCAAAGGAGCGCAGATTATTTCCCTTAACAGGGAATCAAAGACAATTCCTAATATTCTGGATTTGATGGGAGGGAACCTTACTGAGAAGCTTGTTTCACTTCCTAAAGTGTTTGAAGTTTTGCTCGAAGGAGTTAGTGACACGCAGAAGCCGCTTCTTGAAGCAAGCCTTATTGAAACTTACAAGTCAAAGGGCATAAAAGAAGACAAGCAAAAGACATGGAAAAAGAACCCGCCGATACTTTCTGACTTGGAAAAAGTCATGAGAAAAAACAGGCAGAAAGCAATAGACCCCCAGATAAAAGCTGATTATGAAGTGCTCATGAGCAAGCTTGGGAGGTAT
>JAFGCE010000014.1 GCA_016932755.1 Candidatus Woesearchaeota archaeon | reverse complement strand
AGCAGGACATTTATTTCTCTTTAAGCGACCCCACAACATTTTTCTATATAGATGCAGATGGCAGGCATGAGGTAACAGCAGATGATTTGAGCGGCGATAAGCCAATAACACCCTATGTAGACAATGACGCAAGTGATGGAGTCCTTAATGCTGACGGCAGCAATACTGAAGCTGGCCTAAGTACGCTTAGTAAAGATGATCTTAATCTTAAAGACGCGCAAAATGATGCAAAAGGGCTTGCAAGCGACCTCCAGCAGGCAAAGGCTCCGGAGCTTTACGGGTTCTGGACTGGTGAATACTGGGACCATTACGGATTCCTTGATGGAATGAAAATGCTCACAGGCAATCCTTTCTCAGGTTTTGCAGGAATCTCCTCATTGATATGGCATGGCGATGATGCAGACCTGCTCCAAAGCTGGGAAGAGGGGGCTTACAAGTTTTTCTGTGAAATTCTTCACAGCAACATTGACTGCTGGCTTGATGACTTGTGCGAAGACAGGACAGGATTTGATGACATGGACAATGAAGGCACTGTCTACACAACAACATCATCAGGAGATATCCAGCTTGCAGCGCATATAGAAGGCGAGAGAACCCAGCCGTACTCATTCCAGAACTCTTCAGGAACTTATACATTCTACCAGTACAAGGTTTCATACATCTTCATAGACACAGAAGATGACGAGGACACAACTATAGGAATATACCTTAGCAAGGAAGGAGAGTCAGGATACGGCAAGACAATAGGCACATTAACTGTAAGCGACGGCGATACAGCCTCTGCGATGGGAGGCTCAATGGTTATATTCACAAGCCCTAACAAGTACACAGGAATGAAAATGACTTTTAGCCCTAAAATCAGGGTAAGGGAGCTTTCGCAGTCAAGCGAGAAAAGCCAGGTGACAAACAAATTCACAGAAGTCGGGCAGGCTGCTGAGAGCATTGAAGGAGAAGGCGGAACCGGCGGAGGAGGCTCAGGCGGCGGTGGCGGAGGAGGAACCGGCGGAGGCTTAAGCTGGGAATAAAATGGTGAAAAACTACATTAAAGAAAAATACAGCGAATTCATAGAAGGCTTCAAGAGCCTTGACAGGACTCTTCTGTTTGTTGTAGTTTACAATCTTGTGTTCTACATTTCTGTGGTTATATCCTACAGCAAGATGTTAGACATTATGTATGACATGTCTCAGCCCCTGATGGCAATCGCTGCATCCACACTGTCAGAATCAGTTCAGATACTGGACTCGCAGATAGCTACTTTCAAGATGTTTTATTTCTCAATGATAGGATATGCAGCCCTTTTTTTAATAATATTATATCTTATCTATTCGCTGACAAACCTTTTTATGTGGTCTGCGATAACAAAGACAAAGCTCAGGAAATCAAGCAGGAATTTCATACTGAAGTTTTTCGGGCTTAACCTTGCCTGGCTTGTTGCATGGGCTGTTCTGGTTTTTATCCTCCTGCTAAGCCTTAGGACAGAGACAGTGCCTTTCTGGTTTGTTGCAGCAATCCTTATTTATGCCCACACAACAACAATTGCTTACATTGCATATTTCAAGAGAAAAAAAATCTGCGTATCAATAAAATCAGCATTTAACACAGGCTTTGCAAAGCTTCACAAGTTTTTAATACCATATGTCTTCGCATTGATTGTATTCATAATAATAAATGCAGTGTTCACGCCAATCGGAAACATGCTGTACAAAGGTGTAAACACAATATTTTTAATAGCATTTTTGTTTTATTCAGCATGGCTCAGGATTTATGTTTATTCGTTTGCAAAAAAACTGGTCTAAAATGAAAAAAGAGGCAAGAAAAGGACAGGTGACTGTATTCATAATAATAGGATTAATACTGCTTGTCTCTGCCTCAATTATAATATACCTGACAACATTGAGGAAAGTTGAGGTTATAGAAGAGGTTGTTGTTCCTCCTGAGGTCAAGCCGATATACGATTATGTCACAAACTGCCTTTATGAAATAGGCTCTGACAGCCTGGTGCTTGTTGGAACCCAGGGAGGGTATGCTGACCTGAGCCCTGAAAGAGTTGATACAAGAGACATCACATTAACTCCGACAGCTTATGTCAAGATTGACCCGACAAACACATTCAAGCTTCCGCACTGGTTCTATGAGGGAGAGGACAGGACGCCTCCTCTGGAGTTTATCCAGAAAGAGATTGCAGACTATGTGAACAATAACCTGCAGGCATGCCTGAACAATTTTGACGACTTCAGGCCGTCTTTTGAGGTAACAGCGCTCGGAAGCCCGAAGCTCACGTCTGTGCTGACAGACAATGATGTTGTTGTAATGCTTGACTATCCTCTTGAGATAACCTCCGGGGGCAAGACAACAGAGCATTCGGAATTTATTACCCACCTCCCTGTAAAGCTGAAAAAGATGTGGGGGCTTGCAAAAGCAATACTTGACGCGGAGAATGAGGAAAACTTGCTTGAAAACCTTACTATTGACCTGATGGCAATGTCGCCTGACGTGCCGATGGACAGCCTGGACATAACATGCCGCCCCCAGATATGGAGGCTTGACGATGTTGAAAAATCTGTCCAGCAGCTTGTAAGGTATAATGTAATGAAAATAAGGGTAAAAGGGACAGACTATCCCCCTTTCCTTGCAGACGAAAGCGTTTATGAGGAGCTTTCTGAATATGACATGGAGGACATAAATGAGGGAAGGTTCCCTGACATACCAACCCCGAGGGATGCGTTTGAATACAGCAGGATGATGATAGACCCCGGAGTCGGAGGGGTTGAGGATATGGTTGTCAATTTTGTCTATCTCCCAAGCTGGGGCATGGACCTGAACGGGCTTCCAAATGAGGCGGGAATATTGAGGTCCAATGCAGCACCGGGCCAGAGCTTCCTGAAATTTTTATGCATAAACACGTATCACTTTGTTTACGATGTAATCTATCCTGTCCAGGTTAGGATATTCGACCCTTCGGCTTACAGCGGAAGGGGATACACATTCCAGTTCGCATTCCCTGTGCTTATTGACGACAATGACGCAAACAGGGAGACTTTTGGGGTAAGGAAATTCCAGGACTATTACGTTGATGTAGGGTTCTGCGAGCAGGCAGGAGGGGATGTTGTCGAGATAAAGGCTATCGGAAGGGATGCAGAAGGATATCTCATGACTTCAGGGCTGAAGGATGTGAATATCTCATATCACTGCTTTAACCAGAGATGCACTCTTGGAACAACAGGATACAACATGAATGCTCCTGGGAGATACGCTCTTATAACAGCTCTTCCTCCGGGATGCGCAAATCCCATCATAGAGGCTGACAAGGAAGGATACCTGCAGGGAAAAGCCCAGCTGGTGGGAAACAAGCTTGACATTGAGATGACAAGGCTCAGCAGGAAAAATGTTGTTTTTGAAAAACACCCGTACAGGAAAGATGCAGGATTAAGCCAGAACTCAGAGGAGCTGGCAATGGGCGATACTGTTTCGCTTTACATTAAGCTGAGAGGCTATCCTGTTGCACACGAAACATTTTTCACTTACTCATACGGCGACAATGAGACTCCCACAATAGACCTTGTTGAGGGAGACGCCCAGTATGACATTGATATAATGCTCCACAACTATGACAGGTTTGTGGGAGGATACAAGGCGAGGAACGTGACAATAAAATACAGCGACCTTGAAGGGTATGAAGATGCAGTATTCCATGTATTTGAATACAGGCCAAGGCCAACACAATCAGAGGACATAATGGACATGACAATGTTTTTTATGGACGAGGGCTATGCTGAGGACCTAGCCCCGACATTCAGGTGATTCAATGAACATAAAATATTTGCAGCTGGCGGCGTTGTTCTGCATAGAGCTCATACTTTTCATGCCGATGTCTTTTATCAGCGCGCTCCAGATAGTCCACCAGCCGAATCCTGCAACAGTCCTCAATGAGACATCTGCAGTAATCAGGTGGCAGACTGACGAGAATGCAACAGCAGTTGTTGACTACGGCACAACACAGCAGCTAGGGCTTAAGCAAATGCGCATTGAATATGACAAGCTGCACGAAGTCACTCTTTACAACCTGACTCCAAACGCAAGGTATTATTTCCAGCTTATGTCAATCACATCAGATGGAGAATACGAGCTTGACACCAACAACGGCCAGTTCTATTCTTTCCTGACACAGCCTGCAGGCGACACAGTCCCCCCAGCGATATCAAATGTCGCGCTGATTTCAATAACTGCGACAACAGCAACCATAAGATGGCAGACAGACGAGCCTGCAACATCCATAATATATTTAGGGGAGGAAGGAAAGCCCCTTAACATCACAAATTCATATCCTGAGCTTGTCTCAGACCACATAATAACAGCCCCTGCAGTTGAGGGGAAGAAATACAACTATGTTGTGGCTTCATGCGACAGGCACAACAACTGCAGGAACTCAACACAGTACTTCTTTGTCGGCGGGGCAGACATAACCCCTCCTGAAATCAATGTTGAGCTTCCGGAATGGCACCTTTCAGGAAGGATTGACATAACCGGCACAACAGAGGCTTATGCAACAGTAAACCTTTATGTCAACGGGCAAAATGTCAGGAGGCTCCAGCCTCAGCAGACAGGAGCCAAGGGAGAAATCAATTTGCTGAATGTCGCGCTTCCTTCAGGGGAAAACAACATAACAATAACAGCTGAAGACCAGGTTGGCAACAACGCGTCAAGGGACTACGTCATTAAGATTGACCCTGTTCCGCCTGTGCTTGTTGTCACAGGAGTGCCCGCAATAACAAACGACGCCTCAGCAACACTTACTGTGAATATAAGCGAGCCATGCACAGTGATATTTGAGGTAAAGACTTCTGATGAAACAGCGCCTGCAAAAGTTTCAGGACTGAAGGAAAAAAGCAAGGCATCAACAATGGTTGAGCTTGAATGGAGCGAAAACAAAGAAACAGATTTTGAAGAGTATGCAGTATACAGGCTTGCAGACGAGGAAGATGCTGAATGGACAAGGATTGGGACTTCAAGAAGCAAGGATTTCAGGGACACAAAAGTCGCTCCTGGAAAGGAATATTCATACAGGATTTCTGCTGTTGACAAGAACTGCAACGAGGGAGCGCTTTCAGACACGCTGAAAATACAGGTTCCTGAAGGAGGGGGGGTTGCATCACAGGCTCTCCAGATAACTCCTGCAGAGCTTACATGCGAGAAGGAAATTGACCAGGTTACCCATGACGGAGGGACATTCCAGCACCTTATTGAATTTCAAGACGGGTTGAACCGCATAACTGTAACAGCAAGGGACAGGGCGGGGCATACTGTTGTTTACAGGAACCAGACTGTTTATGACATGAACCCTCCTGAATTCCTGACAACAAATCTTGACGACATCAACCCAACCTATGTCCAGACAGTCACTGTTTCAGGAAATGTCAGTGAAAAGGCGACTGTCAAGATTTATGTAAATGACGAGAAGTTTGATGAAGTTGGGACAGACGCAAACGGGTATTTTGATGCTGATATAGAACTTTCAAGGGGGAATCCTGTTTCAGAATCCCAAAGGTCTGAAATATCAGTTCATCTTCCGATGCTTTCTGCATTGTTCGGGGAAGGGTTTAGCTTAGGCTCAGCAGGGCCTATGTGGCTTAACAAAGTAAAGCTTGTTGCTGTTGACCTTTCAGGAAGCCAGAGCCAGCCTGTGGAGCAGACTATAGTATATACTATATGCGGTCTTGGAAGCTGGTACAGGATTGATATTGGAGGGGAGGCAGGAAGCCTTTTCGGCACTTCAGGGCTGACTCCTGAAATACTCAATCCAAGGCTTATGATTGAAGGGAATGAAATAATCTCTTTCCCTATTAACCTGACCTATGTTGGAGGGTATAACGCGACATTGACAGGCAAGCCGTCAATAAGGATAGCTTCACTTTCAAAAGAGTCAGAGGAGGACTATGACCTTGACTGGGTTACAATATCCGAGCCTGTCTGCGACCAAAGAACTCAGCAGACATGCCTTGTCCAGCTGCAGGTAAGGGTTCCTCCGAAGTTTTTTGATGACCTTGGCAAGAATGCAACAATGTATGAAAAAGAGGAGAAGCTAAGCGACCACAGGAAAGGAGACTGCATTGTCTCATCTACAGGATGCATAAAAGTTCCAATGATGCTTGAGATAGACTTCAAGGAGATAAGGCCAAGGACAGGCTCTGCTCAGGAGCAGAACTACCCTGGACAGCCGAATGTTGTGCCTCAAGTCCAGAAAAAATGCTGGGAGCTTGAAGTCGGAATTGACAAGAGGGTTCCGCCAAGCGTCATACCTGAACAGCTGCTTGAGTTCAGCATTGGGCTGATTAACCAGACGCTTAAGTTTATTGAGGGAATGCTTGAGCCTATAAGCACAATAAAGGAATATGTGTTCTATGCATGCACAGGAATGTGGGTTGTACAGTTCATTTACAATGTTTATGCAAACTTCCAGTGCAGGAAAATAGAGGGGGCTGGCGGAGCGCTCAGCAAGGTTGCCCAGGCAGCAACCGGAGGCTCTTATGACACAAGGATTGCTGAGATGGGTGTCTGCGATTTGGAATATAATAAAGACGACAAAAACGACAAAAGCTATCAGAACTGCAAGAACTGCCAGGATTCAATTGCCACGAAAGCAACGCTTGACTGGACAATGAGGCAGTTCTGCGACAGGCTTTTCTGCCCAAGCGCTCCTACTTTCCAGAAATACATAAAAGACCAGGCAAGCAAGAAAAAGCCGGTTTTGGTCAAAGGCCCTAAAACATCCAACGAATATTACTACGGCAGCAGCTGCGGGTGCAAATTTGACCCTGCAAACCCAACCAAGTGCATACCTGTTGAAAACAGCAAGCAGGTAACAACAGGATTTGAGGCAATCAAGAAATATTATGAATGGTACAGGCAGTACAAGTTAACTGAGTTTAAGGATTCAGATACAGGAAAAGAAATATGCACAGGAGCGCACACAGCAAAGCCAGAGTGCTGCGGTGTTGAATACATGAGGGAATGGGGAAGCGCGTGCGGGCTTCCGTTTGCAGATGACACATTGTTCAGCGAAATAGGGGAGTCTCTCTGCCTTGCAGGGGAAATTGCAAACCAGCCTTCTGAGATTGAGGGGCTTACTTTTGACTCGGGAGGCCCGAAAGGAGAGGACAGCCTGGCGTGCCAGAGGACATTCAACTCAGTTGTAGGGTTCTGCGACCCTGAAGGAAAAGAGGAGCTTGACATGGTTGCAACTCACAGGAAGCTGAGCGACTCAGTCAAAAAGACATATTCTTATGACAAGGAAAATGACGAGCTGTTTGTGTGCCTCAAGCCTAATTTCAAGGAAGGCTCTGATGAGCAGATTTACAATTATGAGATAAAATTCTGCTTCCCGACTTCAGACATTTCAATAAGGGAAAACCAGACAAAGGCGACTGATGAGAATATATTCTCAATCCAGAAGGACACTGTTATGTACACTCCTCCTGAATGGTCTGACTTAACCAATTATTTCGGCAATACCTCAAAAGAGAAAGAGTTCTGCGCTGAGATGAGCAAGCTTGTGGTCCAGCCTGGCGAAGCAGCATGCAAAACTGTTTATGAGGATGTCAAGAACAAGATTGGCTCTCCTGACAAGCAGTATATTGTTGACCCTACAGGAGGATTCATCAGGGCATTCCAGTGCATCTGCCTTTCAGCCATGACAGCATATCTCCAGCTCTGGCAGAGGGCTTTGACAGCAATCAACAACTGCTTCCAGACTATACTTATAACAGGCGACGGAAGCGCGGGAATGTGCCAGGCAGTGCTTTCAACATATATCTGCGACTTATTGTTTGAGCTGATACAGTGCTTCACTTCAAAATACAGCTCAGGACCGTCCCGTTCAGGATTTGATTTGGGATTCGGCGATTTTGCAGGAGCTCTTACAAAAGCAGGCTCAGATGTTTCAGACTCTGTTGCAGGAAGATACGGAGAGTCTGCAATGTGGAAGTCAATGTTTGTTGAGAAGAAACTCATGCACGCAATCTGCCTCTGGATTTTCACAGGAACATGGGACATTGACATATCAGAGCTTCTTGACGCAGGCGACTCAGGAATTGTGACAGACACAATCGGGATAATTTATCCTGCAGAGAGAAGGTTCAGGAGCTATAACCCTGTGACAACCCCCGAAGGGCTTACAACATGGATATACCATTTCGGTGTCGGAATGATTCCCGGAGCCGACTTAACTTACACTCTTAAGCTTGTCTGCAGCGAGGGTTACAGCTGTTCTGCTGCTGACGGATTTGAAAACGGAAGATGCGACTGCAGGTCTGGAAAGAAGGAGATTATTGTTATAGACCCAAAGCTTACAGGAACCCTTTCAAAGACAGGGACACTTGACGAAGAAGTGTTCTTTGAGGTTGAGGCAACTCCTGAAAAAGGAGGGGTAAGGTATGACAAAGCAGTGCTTGAGTGGACATGGACAGACAACAACGGGGACATCCAGAAAAAAAGCATTGAAAGGGAGATAAACCAGGTTGGTGGAAATCCTCCTGCATTCTGCAGCTTTGACATTGCACACGGAGTGTTCAGGTGCAGTCTCGGGTTTGAGGCTGAATACTGGGCAAGGTTCAACAGTGTTTTGCCAAGCTATCCATTCGGACAGCCTGCATTCAAGCTTGGAGACCCGTTCCAGTTTGTTATTGACCTCCAGCAGGCAGTGCCGACAAACCCCGAATGCACAACTGAAAACTGCGATTATACAAAATATTTGGCAGGCACTATATATACCCCTAACGGAGCTGTTTTCTGGAACAGCACAGAGGCAAAGCCTTTGAACACAAGAGGGCAGAGCATAATAACAAACTTTGTCCCTCCAACAGTGCGGATTAACCTAAATGAGGAATTCAACAGGGAGATGCAGAAAATACAGCCTACAACAACCACAATCCCCTGCATGGCTTCGCAGCATTCCACAGTTACTGTGAGAAACTGCCAGGGAAAAGTCACTGACTGCAAAACCCTCTGCCAGGGGGGTCTCGGCTTGAGATTTGAAGGAGTGAACAAGGAAAATCAGAATTATGTTTTGGTTATTGACAAAAAACTGAATACATACAAGGTATTCATCCCGGAAAGCATAGAGCATACAGTAATAAGCGATGCAAATCTCGCCAAACTGGATGTTAATTTCTATGCCACAAAAGAACTTATCTATCAGGGACCTATTGACCCCGGGCAAGGCAAAACCCGTGATACTATCAATTTCAAGAACGGAGAGCTGAGGGCTGTCCTTCTCGGGCAGCCTATAGCTGATTATGCTGAAATCGTGTACACAGCAGGAACAGCACAGACCGTAGTTGTTGCGGATGCATGCTCGCAAAATGACAACTATGCAAAGGCAAGCGCAAGGAAATGGAGGGCAGAATTCACTATCTACCCCGCAAGGCAGTTTGGAAACAGGTACGAGCCTGACTTTGAGAATCCTGAAAAATATGCAGGGTATCCCAACCCTATCTCAACCGAATTTGTAGTTATATGCAATAACCAGCTTGAAACAGCTTCAGGCCAGGTTCTTTCAGGAGAATGCAGTGCGAGAAGCGCAACTGCAGAGACAAGAGCCTGCTGGTGCAGCCAGGATGCAAGAACCTCGGCAAAAACAGAAGGAGGCGCTAAGACAACAGACTATGACTGCGGACCGACAAATACTGTAAATGCAGGAAAAAATTACTGTGTTGACAACCACTGCATGGAAAATCCTGCATGCAGCAAGGACAATACAACAGCAGCTGTTACAGACTGCATCTGCGGTTTCAAGGGCGGAACGCAGACAGTAACATGTAAATCAGGCGAGGCATGCTATTATGATAAGCTGGAGTGCGGTCTGCCTGTATGCGAGAAAAACAAGGTTTTGGGATTCAACTGCAACTGCACTGCTGATGGAAAATCCGGTGAATGCGCCAAAGACAAGGTTTGCTGTTCAGACGGGACGTGCGTTGCTGATATTGATCATTGCCCGCTAACAGAGGGTCCTGCTCTAACAAAAGCAGTAATCTCATTTGAAGGAAAGGATACAGACCTGAAAGCATCTAATTATGAGATTTCACTTAATCCTGGAACCAAGTTCACAATCACAGTTGCCGGAGAATCGCCAAAAGGCACGCTTAATCTAAGCGTTGTGCCTCCTCCCCCGCCCATGAGTAATTTGTACATTACAGAATCTTTGGTCAGCAACAATAAGGAAAAGTCCACTGCAGAATTCACAGTGCCTGACACAGCTGCAGGAAAAACATTCACCGCAACAGTAGTGCTTGTAGACCCTCAGAATGCAAACCTGAGAACTGAGAAGAAAATAACCTTAAAAGTAGGCGGAACAAAAGACTCGCCTGTGCTTAGGTTCAAGGAAGTAAGGGCAAAGGAGATTTTGAGCTATGAATGGAAAGGTGTTGACACGAGCAACATTAAAAAGGATTTCTTCAAAAATCTTTTAGCAGACAACAAGTATGCCATAAAAGACATTGAAGGGGTGTACTATATTGAGAAAAATTCCCGCAAGCCTTATTTCTTTGTCTTTGAGGCAGGCAATTTCGGGAAAAACTTTGAAATAAAGGTTAATGAGCTTGGAACTAGCGGAAATCTTGCTTCAAAGAAAATAGAATGTTATAACGACCCGCTGACAACAGGGCAAAACAGCCAAGACCCTGTGGAATACTACTGCCAGCTTTTCTTCCAAAAAACCACTGACGCGCCTGTAAGCCTGTCTTTCCAGGTAGTTGATTTGCAGAATCCGGATGGATTATACAGCCCTCCTGTTGAAAAGAAAGTCAAAATAATAGACAGCCCGAAACTTTTAGCATTTAGTGTCAATGATAAGGTTTATGATAGCGCTGCCAGAACAATAGAAGGTCAAATCAGCCAGGGAGACAAGATTAGAATTGCTTATGAGTATCATTATCCAAATGAGCATGATGTACAGGTTTGTTACTCCAAGGAACCAGAAGGAAACCCTGTAAAACCATGCACATCCGGCAAGAGCACTGCTCGTCCTGAACTTACAGCAGGGTACTTATTCGAGCATACACTTGATGTAGACCCAGGCGAATACTATATATACTATAGGATTGGAGGGCTTATCAGCCTGAACCCTAAGTTCAACATTCTTAAGTCAGAAAAGCCGCAGATAGTTAGCGTGGGATTGAATGCCAGGCTAACAGACCTTAAAATACCCCTATATGAAATAGAACAAGGCTCTAATCTTGAAATAAAAGTTTACGCAAGAGATAATGACGGTGTAAAAGAAGTGAAATTATTTAGAGAGGATGGTATGGGGATTGTAACCACATGGACCCCCCCTGCAGATAAAACAAGCGGAGAGTGGAAAGCCACTCTTGAGCCGTCAGGTTATGGTGCAGGAAAATTCAAGATTCAGGCAACAGACGAAAAAGGAGAGCAAACAGAAGACTTTTTTACTATCCAAATTGTAGAAGAAGTTAAAGCACCGGCACAGGGGCTTGAAGTTACAGGCTCACTTGAGTTTGTCAGCTACAAGGGAAAAAATGCTGAGAAATGGATTGACAAGGCTCTCACATTTGACCAGCTGAACAGCATACAGGTTACTGAGTTTATACCTTTGCAGACAACAGACGGATATAGGCTATACAAAGGAATTTTGAATGGAGAAAGAGTTATATTCATGGTTCATTCTAAAAATGGGGATGAACAGGTATTCTTTGCTCCGGACCAGACAAGCATAATGAGTTTGCAGCAAATGGTTGAGAAAGGCGCCACGACATTCCAGGGAATGGAAATGAGCGGTGTAAAATTTGATTATCAGCTTACAGGAAGCGGCAGGAACAGGGATTTCTATGCAAAAGATCTTATAAGATTTGGCACTATAGTTGACAAGTCAACAGGGGAAATAACATACCAAAGCTCCCTGCTGTACAAATTCAGGGAAGCAGAAGCCAAGAAAGTTTCCCAAAGTGATTCAAATTATAAAGATGCAGGCGGGCCTTTATTATCAGGATATACTGAGAAATATGGAGAATTCCCTGATGAAAAAGGATTCACTAAATCCACTATAAAACCTTGGGCAGGGCAGTTCCAGACAGCAGAATTTGATTATTCAGTGCTGTATAAAAACATGGGGAAGCTTACTGTTGACAGCTATCTCGGAGAGACTTATGACGGCTACAGGTTCTATCTTGGAAAAGACCACAACCGGAAAGAGGGAGACCAGGACATAATTTTCAGGGTGCACAACGCAGTTGGCGGGGCAATTTCTGTAGCTCCGTACACGCTTGAGAAACAGCTGGGGTACTATATTTACACGGAAAAATTCCAGACATTAGAAATCGGGGGTGAAGACGGAGTTAATCCTGATATGACAACAACATATGCATGGTATTTTGGTTACGGATTGCCTGCAAAAGAGAACTCCTGCTACCCTGCAACCACCCTTTATGAGCAGTTTGTTGCAGCTGAGAAAGACTATGTAACATCTGAACTGAAATCTGATAACAAAAAGCATGCTTTTACTTTTTCAGCCAGCAAAAGAACAACACTGGATTGGCATTTCGATGTTAATGAACTTGGAAGCATAGAAATCCATGACTTTATCTGCCGTTCAAACGGCTATAGATATTATACTGCTGAAAGTAATAATTATAATCTAATCATGGCTGTTGATGAGAAATCTGCTAAAAGCCAGATGGCTCTTTCAATAAACGGATATCATGGGAAAACAGCCTCCCCGATAGTGTGGGGCATGACTGCTTCTCCTTTCTATCTTTTGAAGAGCAGCGTTGAAGGGTTTTCAGAGGTGCAAATCGCCAGATCATGGGAGATAGACCCGGATTTCACAGGAGCAGACCTTGATGGTTATGGTCCTTACGGAAAATCAATTTTGAGTCAGATTAATCAGGCAGAGAAAGCATCAGGCATGCCTTCAGGTGCTGATGGCAGATGCTACCTTTTTAACGGCAAAAAGGAAAATGTTAATGAGAATGATGCTGAATACACATACCCTGCTTCCTGCTGGAAAACCACAGGTTAATTTAGAAAATGGTAAAAAAAGAGCTACTGAACTGGATTAAAAGCGAGGAAGCAGAAGGATATTCAGCCAGAAAGCTGTCAAAATACCTTGCTGAGAAAGGCTATTCAAAAGATGATATAAAGGAAGCAATGGAAATGGCAGAAAAAGAAGGTGCCGGCGCTTCTGCTGGGAAAACAGGAAAGCCTTCCAAGCGAATTTACAAATATCTTGCTGCAGCAGTAATTGTTCTGCTGGTATTTTATGGAGTGATGTTTTACTTAACCCATAAGCCCGGAAATAAAGAGGAAGTTGCACCATATACTGGAGAGATTCCAGAAGAATTGCCTTTAATCAATATAACCCCCCCTGAAGGCAGGGAACAGCCGACAGGAGAAGAAATTCCTGCAGAGCCTGAAAATTTAACAATAGACATGCTGGCAACATGATAATTTACAAAATCAAACAATGAAAACCTTCTACCCTCTCCTAAAAAAATCCTGCAAAACCTTTTTCAGTAATTTCAGGCAGTCGGTTATTATCATGCTTCTGGATATTGCATTTTTTGTTGTCATGGCGCTGGTTTACACAAAAATCTGGGAAAAGACGCTTGCTCATGTTCAGGCTATTGTTGACCTGATGGGGGCTGAGATTGGGGACCTTGCCGGAGTGCAGACAGAAGCCCAGCTTTCAGCTCTTGCAGCAAACCAGGCGCAGTTCATGGTGCATTACAACCAGATAGGGAAATATGTGCTTATGCTTGCAATATCCTTATTCATATTCTGGAGTGTTTTCCACGGCTTGAACTGGTTCATAACACAGAACCTTATCGGAAAAAAGATGGATTTCAGGAAATACATGCAAAGGTTTGCAGTAATCTCATTTGTCGGATGGCTTGCTTTCATGATTCTTGCATTCTTTTCGCTGAAGATGGCTTTCTATGCATCCCAGTCATTGTTCCCTGAGGTTGGCGGCATCGCCAAGACAGTTGTTAACATCCTGCTTCTGTTCATACTGTTCTATCTTTCCTACACAGCATATGCAATGATACCCAGGCACAGCACAAAAGAGATTTTCAGGAATCTTATACCAACAGCATTAAACAAATACAGGACACTTCTTCCTGTTTATGCATTCATGTCTCTTGTCATTTTGGGGGAATACCTTGTTTTTGTCAAGATGTTCTATTTCGGGGGTTATGCTGCAGGAGCATTTGCAGTAATAATAATGTTCCCGACAATAGCATGGACAAGGTTCTATGCAATAAATGCTTTAGAATAAGTTTTCAGCAGGTTTATCACTCTGTGTTTTGCTGCGCAAGGTCTTTTGCCATCTTTTTTATTTCGTCATACTCGCCTTTTGCATAATGCCTGTAAAAGCTCACAAACTGGTTCCGGTCATGCCCGATAAGCCCTGGAGTAACCTCATAATCAAGCTTTGATTTTTCATTGACAGTTTTCGCAATCTTTTCAGACGCTTTCAGCATGAAATCATAGTGCTTGTCCCCTTTTTTCCCTTTTCCTGCAGGAAAGAGAGTGTCAAGGAAGTCCTCGAACTCGTGCTGTTTCTTCACTTCCATTATTACTTGTATCATTAAGGCAGATGCGCGGTGCCCATGCCCTTTTGCAATCATATCCTTTATCTGTAAATATGTTGTCCCAACCTTCCTCTGGTTCTTGGAATCATACGTGTTGAGATAAAACTTAAGCGAGTTGATGTTATGGGTTTCCATGTCGGGAGTAAGCTTGCCTCCCTTGGGCTCTAAATTCATCATTGACGGCATGATTATGTTTGCAAACTGCTTAAGATGGTCCTCAATGCTGTTTGGAGGAAGCTCGCCTTTTTCATGCTCCTTGTCAATTTTTTCATACAAACCGAAAAGCTTGAGGTAAGGAGTTTCTTCTTTTGAGCCTGGCTTTGAAGGCTTGAGAAGGGCAAGCTCATAAGCCCTGTGCTCCTTTATTATTTGGTGCTCGTTGTCATGATATGACTTTATCAGCTTTTGCGTGGCATCCATCCTTTCAACATGGTCTTCCAGGTTTGCAGCTGCCTTTGCCTGAGGGATGATATGCTCCCTTTTTTTGATAGAAAAATCCTTCCCTGTTTTCTTTGCCATTAAAACTAATTTTCCTAATTTACAATATAAATCTTTCGCTTCTTTAGAATACAATTAAAGCCCCAAAGCCTTCATCTTCCTGTGCAGGGTTTCATACCTCAGCCCAATCTTTTTGGCAGTTTTTGAGACATTAAACCCGTTTTCCTTCAGCGATTTCATTATGAACATCTTTTCAAACCCCTCCAACGCATCCTTCAGTGTCATTGGCGCCTCCGGAAGCTCTTTCAGAATGTCCTTTGAGATTTCAGGAACCTCTGCATACATTTTTTTCAGCCTCTGGGGGTTGACAACCTGTTTGTACTCGTCGAGAGTTGACTCAATAACATCCTTGACAGCCTCTTCCCTTGCATATTCCCTGCTGAGCAGGTTCTTCCTTATCTCCTCGACATCAATCTTAAGCTCTTTTATCAGCCTGTGTATGCTTCTCCTGTCAATCCCAATCAGGTCTGCAACCTTTGAAATGTTTCCCAGGTGAGTCTGCAGCAGCCTTGAGATGTAATGCCGTTTGAAGCTGTCTTTTGCCTTCCTGAAGCTGAGGGATGTGTCAATCTCAACATCAACAAGCGGGCTTCTCGCTATCCTGTCAGAGATGTCGCTCTCAATCTCGACAACCCTTGCCCCCAGAAACTTCTGCATAGCCTCTTCTATTATCGGCTTTATCCTGCTTTTCATGACTTTCTCAAGGTCTTCTTTTGCCATAACAAGGCATATTATGCCTTTGCCTTTATAAAGATTATGACTTTTTTGTCTCACTATCTTTATAAACACAGAAATCCTATAACCCATATGTGACAAAAATGTCATATTAGCATCCAAATCACAAAAGGAGGATTAAAATGGCAAAAAAAACAGCAAAAAAATCAGAAAAGAAATCAGGCGCAAGCCAAGATGAACAGATTGGGTTCCACAAGGGGGCTCTGACAACTCTTGCAAAGGAAAGAGAGGAAATGATGAAGATACTGACAATTGTTGAGCAGCTTATGCAGATGCACCTTAAAGCGCTGAAAGAGCTTGGGGTTGACCTTGCCGCAGAAGCAAAGAAAGTAAAGTCAGAAGCAAAGCCGGGCTCAAAGCCGCTGGAATCACAGCTTAGGTAAAAATCAGGCAAAAAAACATGTCATACAACAGCTCATGCGGATACTGCAGCGCTGCACCAGTGCAGTACGGAAGCTCTGCTAATTATTCTGCCCTTGAATCAGCTGTTGAAGGCTACCAGCCTGTCATGAGGATGTCTGCAGAATCTCTTGAGCAGCCTGTGAAGGATGAATCGTTCATCCAAAAGGAAAAGGAATACCTGCTCAGGAAAAGCGCAGCATACTCATCAGGGCTTTATCTCAGCAATGGAAACAGCAGGCAGTATTATTTCAGCCCAAGCGCATTCCTGAACAGCACTCCGACAGAGTTCATAAGCTCAGAGGATGAGCAGCAGAAGGAAATTGTAAAAAATCTTGCAGAAGAGGCATTCATTGCTGCAACAGGAAAAGAATTTCCGAAAGACATTGCCCTGAGAATCTGCTCTGAGGAAACCCTGAAGAAAATACACGAAACAGCAGGGGGAAAATGGGCGAAGGGAATAAGGGGATTCAGCATCAACAGGAGAGGATTCGGGCCAAGCCATGTTTTTGTAATGGAAGACGAGCTTGCAAGGATGATGCTCACATTGGGGCACGAGATAGGGCACGTAATTACACTGCCGATGAAAAACGCTGTGGATGAAGAGGCAAAGGCATTCGCTTTCTCAATGGCATGGATGAAATCAATAAAGGAAAACAACATCGGAGGGCTTTCAGAATCAATAAACCCTGCGCCTGCAAAGAACGGGCTTCATAATGTCGCATTTGACTTTGTCCTGGACTTAATCAGGAAAGGCAGGCAGGCAATTGATGTTTATCTTGAATTAATAAGGGGAGAGGTTTCAATAAGCAACCAGGCTCCTGTCTATTAAAAGGAGGGAAAAAATGGCAAAAAAAACAGCAAAAAAATCAGAATCAAAAAAACAGTCAAAAGAGGCGAAGCCTGAGGCTCAGCAGCCTTTGCAGGCCGGAATTCCTCAGGGAGCAATGCCCCAGCTTTCAAAGGAAGCGCAGGCAAAGCTAAAGGAAATCAAGTCAAAGCTTGACAAGTTCTCAAAAGAGGTTGTAAAAAAGTTTGACAAGTACATAATGGGTGTTGCGCTTCTGCCCCCTCCAAAACCAGAGCAGGGCAAAACAGCAAACAAGGACCAGATTAACATACTTGTCCTTGTGGATGACACTGACAGCAAGAAGATGACAAAGATGGAGCTCAAGGAAAAGCTTTCATCAATAATTGACAGCATTGCGCAGGATATTGACAAGAACATGCTTCCGCAGACAGTAATCCTGTCAGAGCTCTGGCAGACATGCTACGACGGGAAATATGATATGCTCAGGATGTTCTCAATGGCAGCGCCTGTTTATGACACAGGAATGCTTTCAGCAATAAAGATAGCTGAAATCCACAAGAGCATGATTCTGAAAAAGTTTGAGAAATACATAGTGAGCTATGTTCTTGCAGGAAGCCTTGTCCAGGGAAGGGCTACAAAAACATCTGATATAGATGTCTGGGTTGTTGTTGACGACACAGATGTCAAGAAGATGACGCGCGCTGAGCTCAAGGACAAGCTGAGGGCAATAATCATCGGAATGGGTATTGAAGCAGGAGAGATGACCGGAATTAAGAACAAGCTTAACATCCAGGTTTACATACTGACAGACTTCTGGGACAGCCTGAAGGAGGCAAACCCGATAATCTTCACCCTGCTCAGGGACGGAGTTCCGTTCTATGACAGGGGAGTGTTCATGCCCTGGAAGCTTCTGCTGAAAATGGGAAAAATCAAGCCTTCAGCCGAGGCAATAGACATGTTCATGAGCTCAGGCGAGAACATGCTCAAGAGAGTCCACTTCAAGCTGAAGGACATAGGGATGGAGGACATATTCTACGCAATCCTCACCCCTTCGCAGGCAGCGCTTATGCTTTACGGAGTCCCGCCTCCAACACCGAGGGAAACACCTGAGCTTATCAGGGAGATATTTGTCGAGAAAGAAAAGCTGCTTGAGGACAAGTATGTAACCACTCTTGAAAAAGTGATTGCAATAAGGAAGGACCTTGAGCACGGCACAAAGGCGGATGTCACAGGAAAGGAGATTGACGATGTCCTCAAAGCTGCTGAGGAATATCTTGAGAGAATCAAGAAGCTGTTTGAGCAGATTGAAGCGTCAAAGCAGGAAGAGTCAATGGTCCACATCTATGAGACAATAACAACTGTTCTTAGGGATACCTTGGTGCTTGAGGGAGTTGAAAAGGTGTCTGATGCTGACCTTGTAAAGGTTTTTGATGAGGAGCTTATTGCCAAAGGAAAGATTCCTGCAAAATTCCTGAGAATCCTGAAGGATGTTGTCCAGGCAAAGAAGGATTATGACGCCAAGAAGCTGACAAAGGCTGAGGTTGAGAAAGTCAAGAAGGATTCAGGGATACTCATAAGGACAATTATTGAGCACATGCAGAGAAAGAGGGGCAGGGAGCTCCAGAAGACCAAGCTGAGGGTCAAATACGGCGAGAAAAACGGCGAGGTCACCATACTGGGCGACACAGCCTATATCGTAAGGGACCTTGAGCAGGAAGAGAAGGAAGTGATAAAGGCGAAGATAGGCCCTGACGGAAAGCTCGGCCCGACAGAAAAAAGCTCGCTTGAGGACATGGAGAAGGACCTTGCAAACATAAGGATTCCTGAAAGGGTTTTCATCAAGGAAAAAATCTTTGAAAGCCTCAAGGACCTTTTCGGCAAGGATGTGGAAATCCAGGTCAACCTTTAATTTTTTATTTTTTCTTATCTTTTTTCTGGAAGCAACCAAAATATTTATAAACTGCCCAAAAGTTTTCTTCAGCATATGCCTAAAAAAGTATATGTCTCTGTTATAGGGTGCAACCGCAGGCAACTTGATGCCCAGAGGGTTATTAATTATTTCAATCTAAACAAATATAAAGTTATAAAAAACCCAAAATCTGCGGATATCCTGGTTTTTTTTACATGTGCGTATAAACAAAGCAGGGAAGACAAATGCATTGCCGAGATAAAAAAACTGAATAAGCACAAGGGGGAACTTATTGTTTTGGGTTGCCTGCCGGGAATTAATGAGGAGAGGTTAAAGAAGGAATTCAAAGGAAGATATCTGTCAACCAAAAATCTGGATAAGTTTGATGAATTTTTTCCTGAAGCTAAAACCAAGCTTAAGGATGTGCCGGACACTAATTTTTGTTTTTTTACTAAGCCGAAAGGCAAGCATCCATTGAAAAATTTTTTGGGGAGTTTGAATTTTCAACTTTTTTTTTAAAGAGATGCCTGAACTTTTTGAAAGATAAATTAAACATTGTAAAAGATGAGGTTATACCTGCAGAGAAAATACCTGTCCTTAGGATATCCCACGGTTGTTTCGGGAAATGCAGTTATTGTGTTATACATAAAAGCACCGGCAAACTAAGAAGCAAGCCAATAAAAGAATGCATCAAAGAGTATAAATCCTTGATTGAAAAAGGGCATAAGCTAGTCAGAATAAATGCAGAGGACACAGGCAATTACGGGCTGGATATGCATTCTTCACTGCCAGAACTGTTTTCAGAGATGTTAAAAGCGGATAAAGGGCATGATGTAAAATGGATAATGCACACAATGAACCCGGAATATGCGCTTAAATACAAAGATACGATGCTGGATTTAATCAAAAAAAGAAAAATATACACCCTAAAATGTGAGATTCAGTCAGGAAGCAACAGAATTCTTAATTTAATGAACAGGGATTATGATGCAAAAGAAGTTTTAAAGATGTTTGATGAATTTAAAAAAACAAACCCCCGTTTGATTGCTGTCTCTCAGTTTATAGTGGGTTTTCCATCTGAAAAAGATTCAGACTTCAAAGATACTGTTTCTATGATGGAACATCTAAACATGGAGTATTATGATATTTTCCCTTATTCAGACATGCCTTGTTCAATTTCTTCAAAAATGCCAGACAAAGTTCCGGAAAAAACAAAACTTGAACGGTTGAAATTCCTTAAAACTTTTTTTGAGAACAGAGGATATAGCGGTTTTTTTTCAGATGATGGATTAGAACTAACTAAAAAAGGGTATAATCCCTGTTAATGCACTGCTTTCATTTTTATTTTACACCTAAATCTATATTCTGGAATTGCAATAAATTTATAAAGAGCCCAGCTATCCTTTTTTTAGTGAGTGGATAAACAGAAAAAGGGTGATTCAATGAAAACAGGGTACAAAGTTTGCGATGCAATGACTGAAAAGCCAGTCACTATTTCTCCTGATGCGACTATCCAGGAATGCGCAAAAATAATGAGCGAGCGCCATGTCGGGGCTTTGGTTATAAAGAACAAAAGCCAGCTTGTTGGTATAATAACAGAGCAGGACATTGTCAGGAAATCTGTTATCCACGCCCACCATCCGGCAAAAACAAAAGCGTTTGAAGTGATGGAAAAAAACATGCATACAATAGAGCCTGAAAAAGACATCTTTGATGCGCTGCTGCAAATGAAGGAGTGGAACATAAGGCACCTTCCTGTTGTCGCAGAAAATGAAATGGTCGGGCTTCTTACGCTGAAGGATGTGCTGAAAATAGAGCCCCAGCTTTTTGACCTGCTTGTTGAAAAATTTGAGTTAAGGGAGGAGGAAAACAAGCCTGTCAATAACTTCCACACAAAAGAGGGAATCTGCCAGATGTGCGGAAAATATTCTGAAGAGCTTATCAGCAGGGATAACACTTTTGTCTGCTATAAATGCAACGAATAATTTTTTAATAATTTTTTCTTGAGAGACTGGCAGAACTTGAATGATAATCAAGCAAAGAGAACTGGCGAACCAATTCCCTCTGCTTGCCTATCACCGATTATAACTTTAACCCAGGACTATATAAATTTTTTCCATGTTTTTTCGTCTGAAAAAGTGATGAAAAATTCAAAAAATTTATAAGCAGCCGGGGCTAAAGAATATTATGGCATACGCAAGGCTTCGCGCAGT
>JAFGCE010000013.1 GCA_016932755.1 Candidatus Woesearchaeota archaeon | reverse complement strand
GGATAGGTTGGTTTTGTATTCTTTTTTGGTTTTTTTTGTTTTGTGTCTTTTGGTTAACAATCTTTTTGTTTTTGGGGATATGCTTAAATTTTGTTCAGGATACCCTGCCCCTTAAATCATGCATTGTGAAAGCGTCTATTCTTACCTTTACAACATCCCCCGGATTAAAGCTTCCTTCTACAATAACAGGCTTGTATGCGTGATTCCTTCCGATGTAGGTTCCTGTTCCTTCTTTTCCTTTTTCCTCTATGATTATGTCCCCAGCCCATCCAACCCATTTCTTGTTTTTCCTGTAAGCAGACCATTCAAATATTGAAGTTATGTATTTTGACCTCTGCTTTGCATCCTCGCCAGGTATCTGGTTTTCCATTTCTGCTGCTTCTGTCCCTGGCCTTGGCCTGAATTTGCTTACATTAAGAACATCAGGCTGTATTTCATCAATTAATTTTACAGACTCCTGGAAATTAATCTTGGTTTCCCCGGGGAATCCGGTGATTATGTCTGTTGAGACTGTAATGCCCGGAATTGCTTCCCTTATTCTTTTTATTGATTCCCTGAATTTTCTTGCTGAATAATCCCTTCCCATTTTTTCAAGAATCTCGTCGCTTCCTGACTGGGCAGGAAGATGGAGGAACCTGAAAACTTTTTCATGCTGGAGTATTCCAATCATTTCATCAATCACAGGATAAAGGTTGTTTATATTCATCATCCCAATCCTTATTTTGAAATCACCCGGCAGTTTTGCAATCTTTGCTATCAGCTCAGGAAGCTTTGTTTTCTTTTCCTTGTCAAGCATATAAGCTGCAGTGTCCTGGGCTGTAATCCAGATTTGCCTTGCTCCGTGCATTATGCTTCCTTGCGCTTCCTCAACTATCTGCTCAATCGGGTATGAAACTAATTTTCCTTTTACAATCCTCACAGAGCAGTATCTGCATCTTCCTGTGCATCCGCTGCATATGGGTATTATTGCCACTGACTTGTTTTTTCTTATTTTTGGCAGGTTTGTCTTTGTTTCAGGATTTTTCGGCGGAATAAGGTTCTGGACAGGGTTGTCGTTTATTGTTTCCTCAACCACCTCAACAATCTCCCTTATGTTGTGTGTTCCTATCAAAGAGGCTTCAGGCGCTATGCTGTAAATCTCAGGGATTATGTCTTGCGTGATGCATCCTGCTACTATTATTTTTTTATTTGGGTATTGTTCTGCTGTTTTCCTTATCTCCCTCAAGGAAGTTGTATTCCCTTTTACAGTGCATATGTTAAGAACAATCACAAGCGCGTCTTCAGGATTGTCAGCTATCTCGAATTTTGCTTTGCTGAGTATGCCCATCATTGATTCAGACTCTGAAAAATTTGTAGGGCACCCGAATGTCCTGAAATGTATCTTGACCATAATCCATGAGAAACAGAAGCTGTTTAATAAAGTTATGCCGGGTTAAAGGTTTCCTGCTTCAATCTTTCTTGCTTTTGCCTGCTCAAGGCTGATTATCTTCCTGCAGTCAAAGCACCATTTCCTCATTGTGCTAAAAGTCTTTACAGTGCAACCGCATCTCTGGCACTTGGCAAACTTAACCATTTTTTCCCCCATTATGCTGTAAATGGTTTCTCTTTTATAAACCTTTTGGTTGTGACAACTTTTAAGTAATTACGGATTTTAAGTTAAGTTTAAATAAAACAGCCCCTAAAATCCTTTTTTGGGGGTGATAAGGCATGTCTGATGCCTTGGTATTAGGCGGGAACATAGAGCTGTCAGGATTCAAGGAGATTGACCCAGGCAGCATGGTAATTCTGAAAAAGATTGTCGGGAATTATGCCCGAAGATTCAGCGGAAGGTGCAGTGATTTTGAGAAGCTTTCTTTGAGGATGAAAAACATCCATGAGACAGAAGGCTCAAAAAAATTTGAAGTCCACGGAATGGTTATTGACAAAGGAAAGACCTACACATCTGAACTTACTGACAGGAACATTTTTGTTGTAGTAGACAGCGTACTCAAAAAAATAGAGAATGAAATAACAAAATAAGAGGGTTATTGTTTTTTTCCATGAAGCTCGCTTTCTCTTTTCCAGTCATATTTTCCGTTCCTGCCAGGCAAAAACCATTCATACCCTACTCCATCAGCCCTTACATGTGTAGCTCTTTCAGGCACTGCCTTAAACTTGTTTTTTCTTCCATTTATGTATGCTGGCTGGTCAACAGCTCCTGTAAAAAACCGCATCCTGTTGTTCCCGCGCCTTACAAGCGTTGCTCCTTTAGGGATTTCATATTCCTTGTACCTCTCAAAAGAGTATTGCGCAATGCACACAGGCCCGTCGCTAAACACCTGCCTTGAGCCCAATATGTTTTCTTTCCCTATCCTTTCAATAACCGTATCCAGGTCTACTCTGTGAAACTGTTTAGCATTAAGTCTTACATCAGGGCTTACTGCAACAGCATTGACATATCCTTTCCTCCTGAATGCCACATACTGCACTCCTCCGCCTGATTTAATGACAACCCTTTTTTTTGGGGTGCATCTGCTCATTATGTCTTCAAGCATTCCCTCACTCACGGTTTCAGTCATTTTTTCCTCCGGTCAGCTCTTAATCTAGGTTTTTTCCTCACAGCCCCCTTCTTTTTTTATTGCAAGAAGAAAGCCTTATACCAGTAGCGCGACCACTGCAAGAATCAGGGCTGACACGATGTTTTCAATTCTTTGTGCCAATCTTGTGGTCATGTGAGTACAGAAGGCATTATTTTGTATATAAACTTTTTTGTTTTTAGCAAAAACTTTTTATTAACCAACCCATCTTTTCTTTTAATGAGCGAGGCAAAGCTGTATTACAACATCGCCGGGCTGGACTGGCTTTATTTTGTTAATCCGGCAGATGGAACTCATTCTTCAGGGGATTTTGAAGAAAGCTCAATCAGGGGCATTTTAATTGCTGAGGAAATAATAGACCTTTTTCCTGATTCAGAATATACAGGCGAATCCAGGACTGAAAAGAGCAGCAATCCTCCGCGCTTCTATAAAGTAGAGGAATTTTACAAAGCCCCCGAATTTGGGGTTACTCTCACTAAGGTTTGTGTTGACCAGCCTGGCTTGGAATATCGGGTTGTGACAGAGCTTCTTGTTGCAATTGACCACCCCAGTGTTGCATACTGTCTCAGGCTCATAGGGTTGATAAACGGAATTGTGGACAGCCACTATAAGGAGAATTCTGCAGTACCCCATCAGCATAGTGCAAGCTGGCGCCTATTTTCTAGCGGGAAGATTGTTGTGCAGTTTCCTGAGCAGAAAAAGGTAAACTGATTCTGTATTTTGTGTTGTACATCCTGTTTTCCAGCCCTTTCTGCAAATCTTCAGGATTTTTAGGGAGCAGGTCATAACCGATTGAAACCTTTTTCCCGCTTTCGCTGTGCATAAGGTAAACTTCTTTTTCCCCGCTTTCATTTATTTCAATTATTGTGTCCAACCCTGCAGGGTCCTGGAAGCTGTTCGCTGATACAGGCACGTTTCTGTAGAGAATTGAATCTTCAATCCGCCTTACGACTGTGTGGCTTTTTGCTCCGAGATAGAATGCAAAAATGCAGGTTGTTATCCCAAGCTTGGCATAAAGTATTTTCTTTAATATATCCTTAAACCCCTTTTTTTCCATAACATGATAAGTGTTTTTTATTTTAATATTGGTTTTGCATTAAAATCCGGTTAGTTTTCGGAGCTTGCCAGAAACTTTTCCTTTTTTATTTCCTCAATAACATGAATCATGCCAACTTTTTTTACGCCTTTTTCCTGTATTATCTCCTTTAGCTCGTATGCCTCTTTCATGCTCCTGAAAAAGCATTCAACAAAAAGAGTGTGCCTGTTGTTTATCCTGTAGATTGAGTTTACGTTTTTTTGCCTGTCCAGAAACTCTATTATTTCATTGTTTTTCATCCTGAAAACAAAATTCATTCTCAGGCTGTAGCCAAGCTTTTCAAAGTCAATCAATATCGTGCTTTTCTTTATGCATTTTGAGACAGTTTTGTAGTTGTCAGATAAAGTTGATTTTGGGATGCTGTGCCTGGCAGCGATGTCCGAGAACCGCTGTCTTGAGTTCTGCCTTATTTCAGAAAGAAGCAGTCTTTGTTTATTTGTAAGCATTTTTAATCAATATTCTGTATTGAATCGCGTTTAAATCTCTTGCCTGCTTAAATCCGCAAAGTTTTCAGGGATTACAGAACCAGTTCATTCTTTTTTATGGTGCGGGTGCTTTGCGTACTTGTCCTCAAGGAATTTGATAAGAATACCTGCCTGTGCAAACAGGAATGTCAATATAAATAAGGTTGTAAACCCCCAAATAAGGGTTTTCTCAAGGAAGTTTCCTGCAATCAGGTAGATTATCATTGC
>JAFGCE010000012.1 GCA_016932755.1 Candidatus Woesearchaeota archaeon | reverse complement strand
TAGTGGTTATAATCCGGCCTTGCCACGCTTCGCGCAAAGAGGCTGGGACGCGAGTTCGATTCTCGCCTGGCGCATTTAATTTTGGGGGAACAAAATCGCAAAGATAATTTTTGCACACATTTCTAAGGATGTTGAGCCGAGAATAAGGTTCCTTCCAGTCGGCGTCTTCGGGCTTGCTGATTTTCTATCCAGGAACAATCATGATGTGAAGATAGTTAATGTTTTTGCAGAGGAAAAAGGGTTTGATTTGGTTGAATACCTGAAAAAAGAAAACCCTGATTTTGTCTGCCTTGATTTGCACTGGCATTTCCAGTCAGAAGCTGTTATTGAGGCTGCAAGGAAAATAAAGCAGAGCCTTCCCAATGCAAAAATTGTTGCCGGGGGGTTTACAGCAAGCTGTTTCAGCAAAGAAATCACAGAAAAGTTTGATTTCATTGATTTTGTTGTCAAAGGCGATGCCGAAATCCCTTTGCTTAACATTGTGGAAGGAAGGGAGCTATCAAAAATCCCTGCACATTTTGTTGCGGGAAAAGAAATTCTTGAAACTATTTCGTTCACTAATTACAGGCTTTTGTCAAACTACAAAAAATACCTGAAATTCGGGCTTGCCAAGGATGACAGGGAGAACAAATGGTTCTTCATCTATAACGCAGGGAGAGGGTGCCCTGTTAACTGCAGCTTCTGCAGCGGAAGCTGCCTGTCGCAGAAGAAAATAAACAACCGTGAAAAAGTTGTCTTTGCTGATATTGAAAAAGCATTGGAAGAGGTAAAAAGCCTTGCAAAGCTCGGATTAGGAGTCTGGTACACATCATTCGACCCTTATCCTGACGGAGAATATTACCTCAGGCTTTTCAAAAGAATCAGGGAAGAGAAATTGAAATTAAGGTGCAAGTTTGAGTGCTGGGGCCTGCCTTCCCCTCAATTCATAGACCTGTTTGCAGAAACATTTGAGAAAGGCTCTGAGATTGTCATTTCCCCTGAAACAGGCGCTGAGAAAATAAGGGAGAGGAACAAGGGCTATTACTATGACAACAGCACACTGCTGGACTGCATCAGCTATCTCATGAAAAAAGAAGTTGGCTGCGTCCTTTATTTCACAGCAGGGCTTCCTTACGAAACAATGGATGATTTTGCCGAGACATTGATTCTCGTCAATTTCATAAGGCAGAAATTCCCAAAAGTGAAAATAACAGCCCTGCCGATTGAGATGGAGCCGAACTCGCCGTGGTTTTTGGACGGAAAAAAATACGGAGTCAAAACAAAAAGAAAAACATTCTCTGATTTTTACGAGGCGCACAGGAAAAAAAGCAGCATCGGCTATGAAACAGAAAACTTTTCAGAGCAGGATATTCTTGAGCTTGTCAGCCTGATAAACGCAGAGGCAGGCTGCAGGATAAAAAAATCCCTTTTCACAAGGGCTTTTACAGAAACAACGCTTCTCCACCAAAAGCCGAAGCTTGGAGAGGTCCACAGGCTGTGCCAAATCTGCAGGTTCTACAATAATTGTTTTGCGTGAGCAAGATTTATAAACCGGAACAGAAGCGTTCTCTGCATGTCATATAGGTCCAATATATGGAAGATGTACCTTTTCAAGTTCTTCAGGAATCTTCACTTTATCGGGGCTGTGCTTGTCCCGTTTTATACAGACTGGGGAGGAATTAGTTTCACGCAGATTATGATTCTGAACTCTTTTTTCCTGATTTCAATATTCTTTATGGAAATACCGACTGGCGCTGTTGCAGACTATTTTGGAAGAAAGGCGTCTTTGATTCTTGCTGCGCTGGTCACAGCAGTTGCCACGTTTGTTTACTCCTTGATTCCCAATTTCTATATGTTCCTCCTCGGAGAATTTTTGTGGGGCGCAGGATACGCCCTTATGTCAGGAGCAGACGAGGCATTGGTTTATGACAGCCTGAAGAAGGGAAGGGCTGAAAAAAAGTCAAAAAAGATATTTGCAAGATTCAACAGCTTTGAGATAGGGGCGATAATGATTGCTGCTCCGATAGGAAGCGCAATAGCTGCTTACATCGGGCTTAGATACACAATGATGTTCATGGCTTTTCCAATGCTTATAGCTGCCGCTGTGGGCATTACGCTGAAAGAGCCAAAAACAAAAAAGAAAGTTGAATCAGCAAGATACATCAACCTCCTTGTAGGCGGAGTGAAATATTTCAAGAATCACAGGGAACTTAAGATACTTGCATTTGACAGGATATCTATAGCGATATTTGTTTTCATGGTTATCTGGATTTACCAGCCGCTGCTTAAGGAGCTGAATGTCCCTCTTGTTTATTTTGGGTTTGTCCTTGCAGGAATGTCTGTGGTGCAGGTAATATTCCTCAACAGCCACAGCATCCTTGAGAAAATTTTCGGCTCAAAAAAGAGATACTTACTCTACAGCGCGCTGATTTCAGGAGCGCTGTTTATCCTTCTTGGGCTGAGCAATTCGGTTCCGCTGACAATAATAATGCTGCTGGCTGTTGCCTCATTCGGCCTTACAAGGCATGTCCTGTTCCAGAGCTACATGAACAAGTACATTGAATCCTACAACCGGGCGACAGTTATTTCCGCAATATCAATGATAGACAGATTCTGCAGGGCGCTGGTTTACCCGCTGATAGGGCTTATTGTCGAAGTCTCTCTGAGATATGCTTTTTTCTTTTTGGGAGCTGTTATAATCGTGTTTGCATTAGTCTCAAAAGTTGAGGAAGAGCATTTGATTGACTGATTTTCTCCAAAACATTTAAAAACAAAATGCCAATTCTTATCCATTACTGTGGTCCCATAGCTCAGCCTGGTTAGAGCGCCGGTCTTATATGACCACTTCCGGTCCAAGTCTAAGAAAGCCGGAGGTCTGGGGTTCAAACTTGCGTTTGGAACCAAAAGTTTTATAACGCAATGAAAGTCCCCATGGGACCACTTATACGCCCCGGTAGTGTAGTCCGGCCAATCATCCTGGATTTTCGATCCAGGGACATGGGTTCAAATCCCGTCCGGGGCATACAGTTTCTTGTTTGATTTTTGATTCTCACCAAAACCTTTATAAATTAAACCAAAATCCTACAAGGCAGATGAAAAGAAGTTCAAGGCGTTGGAAGAAGAAAGGCCAGATGCGCTGGAAGTGGCAGCGCAAGAGAATGAAGAAGGAGAAGAAGAGAAGAGCCAAAAGTTAATTAAAGTTTAGTCCATACCTGCTTATTCTGAATATGAAATTTTGGGATTTATACTGGAAAATCCATTAGCTTTATAAACACCCTTTGCTTATTATTACCGATTAGTGACTAAAAAGAGAGTGGTAGCTATAAGGTGATTTAATGGTAGTTGCACTGCTCTCAGACATCCACAGCAACATAGTTGCTCTTGAAGCTGTGTGTGAAGACTTGGAAAAACAGGGAATTGAAAAAGTCGCAATTCTCGGCGATGTTGTAGGCTATGGTCCAAGAACAAAAGAGACTCTTCTGAAAACAAAAGAACTTGTGGGCAAAGGAGCAAAAATTCTTCCCGGAAACCACGACCAGATTTTTGTTATTAAGGCTTCCAGCATGATGAACGGAGCTGTTTTGGACTCAACACGCTCTATTGGGGAAAAGGCAAACAAAGCGCTTGACACCCAGGTGGAGCAGATTCTGACAAAAAACCCGAAGCATTTCCTTTCTGAAGACTTTGTCTCAGAGCTTTATGGAAGGCAGAGCGAGTATTCGCCAAGCTTTTTTGAAGCGCTTCATGAAGGGCTAAGAAACAAGAGAAAGGAGGGAATTGGGTGGCTTGACTACCTTCTCCCCGGATTCATTGCAATAAGGAAAGTCATGAAAGGGGACGAGTCATTTGCAAAAAACGACGCTGTTGGAATATGGATGAAGGAGCACCCTAAAATGTACGGCATGAACAGGGAATCTGCAAGAAAAGTTCTCGACAGGGAGGAGGCAATTGAAGCATACAGGTTTTTGGAGGAGTTCAGCAAATACAGGGGGCATCTTATCTTTGAAGGAGTCCACTGCTTCCATTCCACATCATGGGACAAGGACCACCCTCATTACTACCTTGCTGACCCCCACCAGGCTGAAATGTTCAAAGCAGGCGGTTTTGACCTTGCCGGGATGCCTGTATTCGGCTTAAGAAAGGCATTCGAGCTTGCGCAAATACTTTACAAAAAAAAGATTGAGGTTGCTTTGGGGCATCTCCATGTGCCGAGCGTTTATTCTGCAGAAGACAATGGAGTAGAGCTGACTGTTGCCAACGCAGGAACTGTAGGCATGCCAAGGCTGGAAAAATTCGGCGGAGAAACATACTATGACAAGGCGACATATCTTGTAAAAGACGGCTCTGATTTTGCAATAAGGCTTGTTGAGTACAACTGGGAAAAAGTTTACGAGGATATGAAAGAAGTTGGCTTGCCTATGAACCAGGTATGGGCAAAACTGAAAGGTGAATGGCCGAATGAGTAATGACCAAGAAATTTTTGCTGCGGAAGGAAATTCTGATAGAGGAAGGAACAGCGAAAGCAGCAGAATTAAGGGCTTTGACAGGAAAAGGTGGGACTCGGAAGGATTCAAGCTTCCTCCAAAGCCAAGCGAACATTTCAAGCCAGGCGCCCTTGTAAAAGACGGGCTTTGCCAGATTGTCAAAAGCATAGGCTCAGGCGGAATGTGCGAGGTTTTTGCCGTTACAATCAACAATTACTGGGAAGTCCTCAGGCAGCACCTTCTTCAGGGAGATATAGAAAAGCTTTGGCAGTACACAGGAATAAATTCTGATGATGTGAAGAGCGGCGCAGAGCTGACAGCCAGGCAGAGGCAGAATGTAGACAAGGTTATAGCACAGTTCAAAAAGCAGTACGGAGAAGAGTTCCCGCCGGAGATGATGGGATATATTGACGAGAAATTAAGAGGAGGCACAGCGGTCCTTAAAGTACTTGTCCCGAGCAAAACAGAAGATGAGAGGGAAAACGAAAATGACATCATAAGGCTGCAGCAGGAAGCCTCTGTCATGAAATACGACCTCAACCATCCGAACATAATCAAGGTTTTCCATTATTTTATCTCAGACGGATACCACTGCATTCTTGAGGAGCTTAAAGACGGAGCAAAAAGCCTTGCTGCAGTGCTTGCAAACTATGAGCAGGAGCTGTCGAAAGCAGAAATTGCATTCATCGGAAGCAGTGTTTTTGATGCAATATGCCACTCGCATGAAAAAGGGATATTGTGGAGGGACTGCAACCCTAAAAACATCCTTGTAGTTTATGATGAAGCTGAGAAAAGAATAAACGGGGTTAAGGCGATTGACTGGGGCATTGCAAAAAGGCTTAGGGAAAGCGGGATAGAGTCGCTTCTTGAAGATACAACAACAAAAAAGCATAATATTTCAGTCACAGGAAAGAAGAATATTGTCGGCACACCCCAGTACCTGTCTCCTGAGCAGGTTGAAAACACAAAGGCAGTCGGAAAGCCGACAGATTTATTCTCTCTCGGCTCAACCCTTTACCTTGCTGTAACAAGGACTATGGCATTCGCAGGCAAGGATGAATATGAAATAGCGTTTAACCTGACTCTGCCTGACCCTGAAAAAAACCCTCAAATGCCAAACCTTGTGATAAAAGAACAGCGTGAAACTGCAGTCCAGAACAGGCAGATGGAAGAGTTCAAGAGCGATGAGCCGCTTCCTTCATATGTGTCTGAAGAGTTTGAAGACCTTATCATGATGCTTCTTGAAAAAGACGAAAAAAATAGGATAAGAAGCGACTACGTTGCAGAACTTTTCAAAAATATACACAAGGACGGCCTTTACGAGAAAGAAGAAGAATCGCCTGAATCTGTACAAGAGAAAAATGAAGCAGCCATGAAGGTTCTTGGGAGGGCTGAAGAGCTTGAAAGCCAGCTTGGAAAAGTGCCTGAAGGAAACGAAATGACAAGCGCACTGCTTGACATAGCATCTGAATATGAAAAAGCAGCCCACCTTATCCCACGGCAGATTGACGAGGATACGCTGCCTGATTTCAGCAGGATGGATGCATTTGCAAAAGCAGCCGAGTACTACACCAAGGCGATGGAGAGCTACCGCCCTGTTGCAGGAGAAGCCCGCATTGACACAGAACATTTGGAAGACAAAATCCACAGGATTGGATGCCATTTAAGGGTTGAATTCATGAGAGCTGACCAGATGAGGCTTCTCAAAAGCGGCGAGAAAATAGCCAAAAAAGAGCCAAAATCCATGCACAGGCTGTTTGGCACAGGATATGTTCTTTCAAAGCTTCAGTCTGCGCTTCAGTTCCTTGAAAAAGGAATGTTTGTCGCTGCAAGAAAAGAATGGGAGGATGCAGACCGCTATGCAGGAAAGAACAAGGGAGTTTCAGCAAACGCCTACATGCAGATGAATAATTTCAAAAACACTCTCGCTGACATGAAAGAAAAAGCAAACTATGAAGTGTCAATTTCAAGGGGAATCCAGACAATAAAAAGGCTCATAGAGCTAAGAAGGTTCAAGGATGCTGAACCGATGATTGAAGGAGTTTATTTAAAAGCAAGCGACAACAAATATCTCAGCGAAAAAAGCGGCGAATTCATAAAAACCATTGAGCTGCTTGAGAAATTTAACAGGAGTTCTGAAGAAGAGTATGCAAGATTCCAGGAAATCGCAAGAGCGGCAGGAGTTGAAAGGGACAACCTCAGAAAAATGAGGGCAGACTTAAGGGCAGGCAATTTTTTCCCAAAATCCGCTCTTGATGATGCACGCGCTGCAACAGATTCTGTGATGGGGGAGTATCATACAATTGACAGGGTTCTTGCAGGCGAAGCCCAGTGCACTGAACTTGAAAGGACATTTGAAGAGATAAGAGAGGCATACGGCGCAGTTTCAGTGCAGCTTGCAAAAACCCTTTTCCTTAATGCAAGCGAGAAAATAGGGATGCTTTCAAAACTAAACCCCCAGATTGACAAATATGACCCTGACGTAATGCAGAAAATAGGGCAGGTCCAGGAGCTTATTGCCCATCTTGAGGGGGATACAGGATTAGGCAGCATTGAAACAGGAGAAGGCTATGTTCCTGCAGACAGGGTAAAAGAGCTGAAGGACAGGCTAAAGGTGGAAAAAGACAGGTTCTGGATGCTGTCTGAAGATGTAAGGCATTTTGAATTGCTTAAAGAAAAAGCTGAAAGCGGCAGCGACCAGGAAAAGATAGAGGCATGCACAAGTCTTGTGTTCAGCTATATCGCAGAAAAAGGAGACCTTGACAAGGCTGCTTTTTATTTCAGCAAAATGCCGGGATATGCAAGAAACAAGAAGGACGGCAGGGCAATGGATGCTGAAACATACCCTCTGGTTTTGATGTTTGAAGCTTACCAAAAAATAAGGGATGAATCGCGGTTCCTGAGAAAAACACCTGGCGGGCTGGATGAACGTGTAGTTAAGCATCTTGAATATTTGGGCTCAGAGCACATAGCCAAGCTCATGGAAAGAGAGGAAAGAAATGACCCTGGATTTGACACAGAGCTTAAACTTTTATGCGGATACACCGGAACAGATGCTGAAGCAATAATCGCCATAAGGCATAACATTGACCAGACATATGAATCAATGAACAGGTTAAGCACAGAAATCCAAAGTTTCCAGGCGCAGCCTGAGCAGTATTCCGCACATATTGGCGAAAGGGAGGAGCAAATCAGGAAACTGAACTCCCACCTTAAACAGCAGGAAGGAAACTATGCAGGCGCTATCGGAGCAGTGCTGGAAAGCGCAAAGAAAAAGATTGAGTCAGAGGGAACAAGGCAGCCTGAAGATGTAATGGATTATATAACTGTTGCAACATATCTAAGAGACCTTGCCAAAGACCACAGGAGCAGGGAAGCAAAAAGCCTGGCAAAGGAGTTGTATGCTAAATACATAAGCTATGTTCCTGAAGGAAGCAGGGAAGCAGACATTGCAAGGCAGAATATAGCATATCTTGACTCGCTGGCTTGAAAACCATAAACATTTAAATATTCTTTATAGTTCTTAATTGAGTATGGCTTTGAAATACAAGAGTACTGCAGACATAAATGTTTCTAAGAACATAATCGGCCAGGTCATAGGCCAGGAAAAAGCAGTTGAAGTTATAAAAAAAGCTGCACAGCAGAAAAGGCATGTTCTTCTGATAGGAGAGCCTGGCACAGGAAAAAGCATGCTCGGGCTTGCCCTGGCAGAGCTTTTGCCAAAGGAGAAGCTTGTTGATATCCTTTCATTCCCAAACCCGAATGACGAAAACAACCCGCTGATAAAATCAGTCCATGCAGGCAACGGAAGGGATGTTGTTTTTAGGGCAAGGCTTGACTCAATGGGCATGTTCAAGAACCAGAACATAATCCTGTTCATACTTGTGCTTCTTGCGATGTTCGCTCCTTGGTGGGTGAGGTCGTACTACAAGTCTGATGTAATGTTTGCAGCATTTTTCCTTGGAGGAATGGTTTTCCTTGCGGCGTTCGTGCTTTACCTTAATCTCGGCAGGAGGATGAGCTCGCCAATGATACAGCCTCCAAAGCTGATTGTTGACAACTACAAGAAAAAGCAGGCTCCTTTTTATGACGCGACAGGCTCTCATGCCGGCGCTCTTCTGGGAGATGTTCTCCATGACCCTTTCCAGTCAGGAGGGCTTGGAACTCCTGCGCATGAAAGGGTTGTCGCAGGAATGATTCACAAGGCAAACCAGGGAGTGCTTTTTATTGATGAGATTGCTACATTAGAGCCTGCAACACAGCAGGAGCTTTTGACATCCCTTCAGGAAGGAATGTACCCGATAACAGGGCAGAGCGAAAGGTCTGCAGGCGCAATGGTAAGGACAGAGCCTGTTCCATGCAATTTTATCCTTATCGCTGCAGGCAATCTTGAGACAATAAAGCACATGCATCCTGCGCTTAGGTCAAGGATAAGGGGCTACGGCTATGAGGTTTACATGGATGAGACAATCCTTGACACAAAAGAGAACAGGGATAAGATTGCAGTGTTTGTCGCTCAGGAAGTCATAAAGGACAAGAAGATACCCCATTTCAGCAAGGAAGCTGTTGATGAGATAATTGAAGAGGCAAGAAGGATGGCAAACAGGAAAAGCCATCTCACATTAAGGCTAAGGGAGCTTGGGGGGCTTGTCAGGGCTGCCGGAGACCTTGCTGTCAAGGAGAAGTCCAAGCTGGTCATGAAAAGCCATGTTGCAGGAGCAAAGAAAATTGCAAGGCCTTTGGAAAAGCAGATTGCAGACAAGTTTATTGAAAGGAAAAAGGAATATGATGTTATCATCACATCCGGAAAAAGAATCGGAAGGGTCAACGGCCTGGCTGTTATAGGAGGGACAGACGCTTATTCAGGAATACTTCTTCCTATTGAGTCTGCTGTGACCCCCGGAGGAAAGGAAGCCAAGATAATTGCGACAGGAAAGCTTGGCGAGATTGCAAAAGAGGCTGTGCAGAATGTTTCTGCAATTGTAAAGAAGTTCTTTGGTGAAGACATCAAGGAGAAATATGATATCCATGTCCAGTTCCTGCAGACATATGAGGGAGTTGAGGGCGATTCAGCAAGCATTGCTGTCGCAACATCAATAATATCTGCACTGAAAAAAATCCCTATAAAACAGGAGTGCGCAATGACAGGCTCGCTTTCTGTAAGAGGGGATGTGCTTCCTATCGGAGGAGTGAGCAGCAAGGTTGAGGCTGCAATTGAGGCAGGCATAAAGAGAATAATTGTCCCAAGGTCAAATCTTCAGGACATAATTGTCGACAAGACAAAGCTTGACGGCACAAAAATAATTCCTGTTGACACAATTGTGGATGTCCTGCAGGAAGCTCTTGAATGGAAAGGAAAGGAAAGCATTTTGAAAAAGATAAAAAGCATTTCATAAGTTTGGGGGTTATAAAATCAGGAACGCAGTCATATTCGGGAGTTCTGCTCCTGTTGAGGGGGATGAGGATTACAAGGAAGCTTATGAGATAGGCAAAACCCTTGCAGAGAGCGGATTTGTTGTTGTCAACGGCGGGTATATGGGCATAATGGAGGCGACAGCAAAAGGTGCAAAATCAGCAAACGGAAAAACAATAGGCATAACAACAGATGACCTTGATTATGTTGAGCCAAACCCCTTTCTTGATGAAGAGATAAGGACAAAAAATATTTCTGAAAGGATAAGGAAAAACATCGAACTTGGGGATGTTTTCATAATACTGAAAGGAAGCACAGGAACAATGCAGGAATTAATGGAAGTCT
This sequence comes from Candidatus Woesearchaeota archaeon, assembly GCA_016932755.1. Classification (GTDB taxonomy): domain Archaea; phylum Nanobdellota; class Nanobdellia; order Woesearchaeales; family JAGWAF01; genus JAFGCE01. The sequence goes on along the minus strand of JAFGCE010000012.1, from coordinate 3,388 downwards.
GGAACCTTATGAAGCTTAAGCTTATCCCAAGAAAGCCGATTATCTGCTATGGAAGCCATTACAAGGATATAATCGCAAAAATAGGGGGCGTTGGAAAGCACAAGTCTGTCAAAGTGGAAGGCAACCTGGTCAGCTTTGCTGAAAACATGGATGCGCTGAAAGAAATTCTTAAACCAGCCCGGCAACCATAGCGATTCCCAATGCAACAAGGATTATTCCTGCAAACAAATGAAGCCTTCTGATGTTTCTTTCTCTCCATCCTGAGATTTCCCCAACAGCTGTCAACCCTCCGTAAACAACCAGGGTGATTATAATCATCGGAGCTACAAACAAAAGATTGTAGTAAGCAAGCCAGGGAAGTGCTGTCATCCATTGAACACCAGCCAGCAGCCCTCCTGCAACAAAATAAGGCCCGGATGTGCATGGAAGAAGGAAAAGGCTTACGATAATCCCAACAAGGAAAGCTCCTCTTGTTGATGTAACACTACTGATAAATTCCTTCATCTTTGGCCGCCATTTCATAGGCACTTCCATAACAAATCCTCCTGCTCCGTACTTGAAATAGTCCTTGATATTCAGGATGCCGATTATTATTGCAAAAACCCCGAATGCCTTGTAAAGCCATAAAGTGCTCAGTGATGTCGCTGACGTAACCCACTTAAGCCCGAATACGATTAGAGCCCCCATAATAAAATAGCAAAAATAAACAGCAAATGTAAAAGCTATCCCTGCATGCAGAGCCTTGCTTTTCTTTTCAGGGTCTCTCAATAAGATTGTTGAAAGCAGGATTACCAATACAGCCAAAGCGCAGGGGTTGACAGCGTCAACCAAAGCAAGCCCTGTAATCCCCGCAAAAGTAAATTCTATGGTTTCACGCCGGGGCTGGACTGAAGCGTTATGGTTGTAGCCGTCTTTGTTATCAGGACAAACAGCCCCTTCATTTTCAATAATCTTCTGCTCAAGATTTGAGATACAGGGACTATCCCCAATGCAGTAATAATCCCCTATAAAAACAGTAGGGACAAGCCCCCATTCATCCATCGGTACTTCATATTTTCCCAAAAGATCAGCAAAAAGCTTGGATTCTTTATTGGCGTCAATATAACGAACGTCTAGGTTATATTCGCTTTCTAAATCATTAAGAAAAGCCTCAACCTTGGCGCAGTGAGGGCATCCTAGGGACTGAAACTCATAAATGCACGTTTTTGCAGCATAAACAGAAGGCAGGACTAGCAAAGAGAGCAATACAATTAAGGCTGTTAATCCTGCTTTTTTTATGATTCCCATTTGTTAATCAGTTTTTACTGTTGTTTTTAAACTTTTTGATTTGGATGTTTCGAAAGATATAAATACTTGCTATTTAAGAAAATTGACAACATGGCAAAGAAATCAAAACCCAAAAAAACGGGTGTCACAAGCATCCGCCAGATAAAAGAGTGCCCTGACTGCGCTTCAGTAAACCTCATTTACAACGAAGAAAGAGAGCAGATAATATGCAGAGAATGCGGGCTGATATACGAGCCGTTGGCTCCACAGCTTGAGAGCAAGATGGATGCAGCCCACCAGTTTATTCCCGCAAGAACAGAGGCTGCTGAAAGGATAATGGTTACATTAGGGACAGAAGAGCCGAAGAAAGCAAAGAAACCTAAGAAAAAGGCAAGAAAGCTTAAGAGAAAAGCAAAGCCGAAGAAAGCAAAGAAGCTTAAGAGAAAAGCAGAAAAGAAAAGGGCAGTGAAAAAGGCAAAGCCGAAGAAAGCTAAAAAGCCAGTGAAGAAAAAGGCAGTTAAAAAGAAACCGGCAAAGAAGAAAGCAGTGAAAAAAGCAAAGAAGCCAGTGAAGAAAAAGAAAACACTCTTCGGGCATATCAAGGCTAAGCTAAGCCAAAGGTAATTCTTTTTGTTTTTTATTTATTTTTATCTCCAGGTTACTTTCACGTCGTCTGTCCTTTCATAAGGCTTTATTTCAGAATCTTCAATTCTTGTTTTGATTCCTGCCTTGTGCATGACAATGCCAAGCCATGCTATCATTGCTCCGTTGTCAACATTGAACTGGTTTTCAAGAACAAAGCATTTTGATTTTCTCTCTTCGCACATCTTTTTTGCCATCTCCTGCAGCCTTGTGTTGCACGCAACACCCCCTCCAAGCAGCAGTTCTTCCTTTCCGCAGTGCGCCATCGCCCTTTCAGAAACTTCCAGGAGCATTGCAAAAACAGTTTCCTGTATTGAGTAAGCCAAATCCTCTTTCCTGTACTTTCCTGATTTCAGCTTCTGCTTCAGGTTTGTAAGCAGCCCGCCCAAGCTTATGTCCATTCCCTTAACAGAATACGGAAGCTCAATGAACTCTTTTCCTTTCCCTGCAAGCTCAGCTATCCTCGGTCCTCCGGGAAACCCTAATCCAAGCTCCCTTGCAAAAGTGTCAAGGAAATTCCCGACACCGCCGTCAAGGCTTTCCCCGAAAACCCTGTACTTGCCTGCATCATATGCTATTATCTGAGTGTTTGCTCCTGAAACATAAAGAAGGACAGGGTCTTTTGCATCTGTCAAAAGCCTTCCGATTTCAAGGTGGGCTATGCAGTGGTTGACGCCAACCAATGGCTTTTTGTAGATTAAGCTGAGGTCCCTTGCAGCAAACGCCCCAATCCTTAAAGTATGCCCCAATCCAGGGCTTTGCGAGAATGCAATCAAGTCAATATCTTCTATTTTCAGCTTTGCTGTTTCCAAAGCTTTTTTGACAACCTCATCGCAGACAGCTGCATGATGCTCTGCTGCTTTTGCAGGGACAATGCCCCCTGTCTTTGTCGTGAAAACATCCTTTACATTGGCAAGGACTTTGCCTTTGTCTGTTACAATCCCAATCCCAAACGTATGTGCAGTGCTTTCTATTCCCAGGCATATCATATTCAAGAATTCAGTGGAGTTTTATTTAAAAAACTTTAGTATTGCCTTCAAATCTTTCTTTCCTTCAGGCTGGTTTATTGAATGAGTTGTTACTTCCTGAAGCTCTTTCCTTCCGTTGAAAGCAATTGACAAGCCGACTTCTTTTGCAAGGGGAATGTCGTTTACTCCGTCTCCGACAAAAGCGCATTCCGAAGGATGAAGCCCGTATTCCCTCATCATAAGCCTCATAAAATCAACCTTTCCCTCATAATCGCATGGTATCATGTTCCAGTGCGTGAGCCTGCCTGAATTGTCATCAAAAAAATATTCGCAGGCTGCAAAGGTGTGGTCAATCCCCAAATCCCTGATTGCCCTGTTTGCCTGGTTCTTGAAACCGCCGGAAATCATTGCTGTCCTGTATCCCTTTTTCTTAAGCTCCTCAAAAGTTTCAATAACCCCCGGCATGTACTGGACTTTATTGACAATTTTGTTAAAGATATCCTTTGTCAGCC
>JAFGCE010000011.1 GCA_016932755.1 Candidatus Woesearchaeota archaeon | reverse complement strand
TATCAATGATACGCAGATGGGGTTCATTACCCGGAAATCAACAGGATGGAAATATGATGATAATGACCTCAGCTCAGACCCTTCTGGCTGGACATCAGCAGGTTTTGATGATTCAGGATGGGGCGAAGGACAGGCAGGGCTTGGAAACGGGTATGCGGGGCTTAATACAATAATCGCCAGGTATGAAGGATATTATTATTTCAGAAAAAAGTTTGATATAACCAACATTTCGGATGTTCAGGCTGCAAAGCTTTTTGTTTATTCTGATGACGGAGCTGATGTTTATGTTAACGGAAATCTTATTGACAACAACGTAGACAGCAGCCATACAGCAGCTTACTGGAACCGGGAGATTGATATCAACACCACAGACCTTGTTGAGGGAGAGAATATTGTTGCTGCAAAGCTGAGAAACAGAAGAACATGCTTTTTTATTTGGTGCTGGGATACAGATGTTGCATTTGACCTTGAATTTACAGGAAGCAGCAGCGAGCTTATTGAGCAGGCAAAGAAAAAAGCAATGGTTGTAATGAGTGACGGAGAAGCTAATCAGGAATGCACTAGGCAGGGAAATTCAGGCGATCTTAATAACGACGGCCAGTATGACACAGCCAAGGATGACGCAATAAAAGCTGCATGCGATGCATATGCAGATTATGGCATTACTGTTTATTCTGTTGGTTTTGGAATCGGAGCTGATGCAACAACACTTCAATACATGGCAAATTGCACAGACGGCTCATATTTCAGTTCAGCAAATTATGAAGAGTTAAGGGATACATACCTGATAATTGCAAATGAGCTTATAGAATTTACAGAAACACAAAGAGTAAACCAAACAGATATATTAACTTCCATACTTTACCCTGACTCTTACATAGAGTTTAACTTCACTCCTGAAGTGCCTGCTCCTGTTTACGGCCAGATACCTATAACAGCAGAGGGCAACAGATTCGGAAATAATGTAAGCGAAGGAAACCTGTTCATACCTGACGGAAACACGCTTATTGACCTCACTGCAACATCTTATTCTGCAGACAAGTGGACAGATCTTGTTAGCGTGTATAATGTGCTGGGAAATTACACAGCATTTAATTTGAGCAAATATGGAAGCTATTACAGGGATGTAGGAGATGCTTTCACAGTTAACGTTCCTGTGTCAAAAATTGTAATTGGAGATAACAACACAATAACTGTAAAGACTGCAACAGACCCAGGCAACATGACAGGCGGTTCGGAATACAACAAGCTGATTTACACTGTCAGGATTGACAGCCTTCTTGACTATGGAGGGGTTTTCCTGGAGTCAGAAGGATGCATATGGCATGTTGAGTTTGAGGATGAAACAAATGACACGATAAAAATACCTTCGGATTACAGCGGGGCAGAGCAGTGCTATTATGCAAACGCAACCTACAGCACAAACGACGCGCTTGATGATGCAACATACAGGCTTTTCTCAAATCTGGATTTTGACGGCGACGGAAAGCTGGAGGTAAGCCTTGATGAAAATAACATTGACCTTGACACGCTTACGGTGTCTGATGTTCCCTCGCTCTGGGGTCCTGCAATAGTAGAGGTGAGAATATGGTAACGCTTGGCAAGAAGGGCATATTCTTCACTTTTGTTGCTGTTCTTCTGCTTGCAACCCTTGCTCTTTCATTTTCAGTATTTGCAAGGTATGACTTGAGCAGAAAAGCTCTTGTGACAGAAACAAGAGTTAGCACAATGAACAGCTTCATGAAAGACATTGACAAAGACATATCAAGAGGGGTTTTTATCTCATCCCATCGTTCAATACTTTCTATGGTTGAGCACATTTCATCAGAAGGAGAATTTCTCGCAGATGCTGAAGAGACTTTTGCCGAGGTTTTTATCAACGGAACAATAAACGGAAACCCTCAGGCTCTTATGGAGGAGACAACATTCACAGACTGGATTGAAAAAATGAAGGCTCTCGGCTCTGAAATAAATCTTGAGCTTGATTTTGGCATCACCAGTGTTTTGATAAACCAGTCAGACCCCTGGAATGTGGACATTAATCTTGATGTCGGTCTTTATGCAGCAGACATCTCGGAAATAGCAGAATGGAATGTCACAAAAAGCCTTTTGGTAAAATTGCCTGTAGAAGGCTTTGAAGACCCTGTTTACGCTGTAAAAACCGGCGGAAAGCTGCTCAACAAGATTAACAAAACTCCTTATACTGATTTTGTGGCAGGAAACGACACAACCAACCTTCAGGCTCACACAGAAAACTCATATTACCTTGCATGGAGCACTGCCCCAAGCTTCCTTATGCGGCTTGAAGGAAATTTCAGCGCATCTCCATACGGCATAGAGAGCCTTATAGACCTTCAGAAGCTTATAGACCAGGGCGAAACTGTCCAGTCAAGGAGCGCTGTGGACCATATTTACTGGTCAAACAAGCCAGTAACTTCATACAGCATAGACAACATGCCTGGCTGGTTTATGATGGACAATGAAAACAACCCTTCAGAAGGAATAAACCATCTGGAGCTTTACGAGGTGGACGGGCTCACATGAAAATTAGAGCAAAGCTTTTAAATGAATATGTTTATTGTTTGGGTATATCTAGGTGGAACTATGGCTGATTCATGCTTAATTGAAACAGGAGTTGACAAGCTTGTCAAGCTTATAAGGAAAAGAAAAAAGATATCTATACCTGATGCGGCCAGGCAGCTTGGAGTTTCAAATGTTATAGTAGAGGAATGGGCTGATTTTCTTGAGGATGAAGGCATAATAAGCATAGAGTACAACTTCACAACCCCCTACCTTGTTGAGAGGCTTTTCACAAAAGAGGAGCTTGCAAGGAAAGAAAAGGATTTTGGCGGAAAGAAGGAGGCATTTGTCAGGAAAGCCGAAGTTGCGCTTGCAATGCTTGACAAGGAGTCAGACACCTTCAGGAAAATAAAAGAGCAGTTTGACGAGCTTAAGAAAGACCTTGGGACAGAGGTAAAAAAAGTAAAGGGAGATCTCGAGGACATTGAAAAATACGAGGATTTGAAAAACAATATTGACAAGAAAATAGAGAAACAGCAGAAGGAGTTTAAAGAGCACATAGAGCAGATAGAAGCGCAGATAGTCAGGGAGGAGAAAAAGTATGCAGACCTTCTCCAGGACATAAATGATGAGGAAAAGAAGCTTGACAATGAGAAAATAGAGGCTCTCTCGATACACGAAAAGGAAGGGGAGCTGATGAAACGGCTCGATAATATAAAGGACACCATAGAGAAATTTGAGGAAACTGTTGAAAGCGAGGACAAGAGGGTTATAGATTCAGAAGAGCACGTAGCAAGGCTCAGAGCGCTTTCAAGCGAAATAAAGAAAGGTGTTGAGAGAAGGAAAGAGGAGCTTGACGAGCTTTTTGACGAGAGCAAGAAGCAGGAAATAAGGATACTTGAACTGCAGGATTCAATATTGCAGAAGGTAAAAAAGAAAAAAGAGGAGATAGAAAGCAGAATAGCTGAGGGAAAGGGAGCCACAAAGAAATTCAAGGATTTCTTTGAAAAGAAAGGGGAGGTTGAGCTAATGATAAGGAAGATCTCAGAGCATAAAAATGATCTTGAGAAGGAGCTTATCCAGCTTATTCAGAAAGCAAAGGCATTCAACCTTGCCAGCAGGTCAAAAGAGGCGGATTCCCACATACCTGACATAAAGAAGAAATTTGAGCATATTGAAAAGAGCAAAACCAAGTTTGAAGGGGAGCTCAGGAAGCTCGCTAATCTGCTTAAAAAATAAAAATGGCAAAAAAAAGAGGCGGCAAGAAAGTTCTTTCTAGTGCTAAGCATGCAGAGGAAAAAGATGCACCTGTAAAAGAGGCATCTGAATCGGAATTGCATAAAAAGAGTAACATAATCGACTCATATAAGTTTAAGTCCCTTAACATACCAATTTCAGTTGTGGTGTACATAAACCCGGGTGATTTTGTCCCTACTTATGACCTGAAAATCAGCACGATAAGCCGCAATACTGAGATTATACTTGAGAGGATAAGAAAAGAGCTTGTCCACAGGGTAAATCTTGGCATGGTTGACATAACCGCTGAGAAAAAGACAGCATATGTCGAAAAAAAGTTTGGGGAGGCAATAAAAGACCTTATTGGCAAATATTTTCCTGATATTGACGACAGGACAGCCGAATTCCTCTCGTCATACCTTATCCAAAAATCCCTCGGGCTTGGGAAAATAGAGATTTTAATGGACGATGAAAACCTTGAAGAGGTTGCAATCAACTCTGCTGAGGAGCCTGTCTGGGTTTACCACAGAAAGCACGGATGGCTGAAAACCACTGTCCATGTTGAAAGCGAGGACAAGACAAGGCATTACGCTTCCATGATTGGAAGGAAAGTCGGAAGGCAGATAACCATTCTTAACCCGCTGATGGACGCCAATATGGAGACCGGTGACAGGGTTAACGCAACACTTATGCCTATTTCTAATGAGGGGAACACAATAACACTCAGAAAGTTTGCCGAGAAACCATGGACAATAACCAGTTTTATCAAATCCGGGGCAATATCTCCTTCGGCGGCAGCAATGATATGGGAAGCTGTCCAGTACGAAATGTCAACCCTTATTTCAGGAGGAACAGCTTCAGGAAAGACATCCATGCTTAATGTTGTCGCAAACTTCTTCCCTCCAAACCAGAGGATAATCTCAATAGAAGACACAAGGGAAATAAGGCTTCCGAAATTCCTTCACTGGATACCGATGGCCACAAGGCTTCCGAACCCGGAGGGAAAAGGGGAAGTCAGCATGCTTGACCTGCTTGTCAACTCTCTCAGGCAGAGGCCTGACAGGATTATCGTAGGAGAAATAAGAAAAAAGAGGGAGGCAGAGGTTCTGTTTGAGGCAATCCATACAGGCCATTCGGTTTACGCGACTGTCCACGCCAATAATGTAAAGGAAACAATAACAAGGCTTACAAGCCCGCCTATTGACATTCCAAAAAGCATGCTTCCGGCAGTCCCGCTTATTATTACCCAGTACAGGAACAGGCGAACAGGGCTAAGAAGAACATTCCAGATTGCCGAGATACTTCCGGACTCATCCCCAAACATAATGATGGAGTACAGCACAAAGACCGACGTCCTTAAAAGCATAAACAAGAGCAAGGTAGTTGTCAAAGAGCTTGAGCTTTACACAGGAATGTCACCTCAGGAATTCAGGAAAGACCTGCTGGACAAGGAAAAAGTGGTGCAGTGGCTGGTTAAAAAAGATATAGAAACTGTTGACGGTGTCGGCAGGGCTGTAGCTGAGTATTATACAAATCCTGAAAAATTTATGAAAATTGTAAGACAGAACAAGAATCTGTTTTAAATTATTATTTAAAGGGTGGTAGTAATCGAGTTAACAATTTTTGAGAGAATTGCAAGGTCGTTTCCAGCTCTTGAGCTTAAGATAAGACAAGCTGGAATGAAGATAACTTCTGTTAACTTTGTAAAGAAAGCAGTTTTCACTGCTTTTTACCTTACAACATTTGTCGTTTTCCTTCTTGGCGCCCTTTTTCTGAAGCTTAATATACTCCTCAGGATTTTGTATTTCATATTCCCGCTTCTTTTTGTCGGGCTGTTCTTTTATTTCATGAAGCTGCCAGACTTCAAGATATACCAGAAAGAAAAGGAGATAGAAAAAGAAATTGTTTTTGCAGGAAGGTTTCTTGTTATTGAACTGCAGAGCGGAGTCCCTCTTTATAACGCGCTTATCAACGTGTCTGACAGCTACCAGGAGATAGGAAAGGCAATAAAGGAAATCGTAGAGAATGTGGACTTGGGTGCGACAATGGAGGAGGCTTTGGAAGAGACAATCGAAATCACACCCTCCCAGAATTTCAGGAAGCTCCTGTGGCAGATAATGAACTCCCTGAAAACAGGCGCAGACATCTCATCTTCGCTGAACTCTGTTGTTGAGCAGATAACAAGGGAGCAGATAATTGCTGTCAAGGATTATGGAAGGAAGCTAAACCCTTTTGCAATGTTCTATATGATGATTGCAGTCATAGTTCCTTCTCTTGGGGTTACTATGCTTATAGTGCTTTCAAGCTTCCTCTCATTTGAGCTTTCAGTTTCAGTGCTGCTTATCATTGCAGCAGCTATAGGGCTTGTCCAGTTCATGTTCATAGGGCTGATAAAATCCTCAAGGCCGGCGGTTGAGATATAATGGATGGAAAACAGGTCAGCGAAAGCAGAAAAGAAGATTCAGATAATCCTAAGAAGGGGCCTAGGACCAGGATAGGGCTGTTTATTGCAAAAAGAAAGGAAGAGCTGGAGAAGTACAGGGCGCTAAGGGAGAAACACAGGGAGCTTGCGAAGAAAAGAAAGGAGAAGATAAAGAGAAGAAGAAAACATATGCTGAGGAGGTACCTTGACAAGGCAGGAATTAATGTAGAGGAGGAAAAGGTAACCAACTTTGTTTTCAGGTTTTGCATTGTAATAAACGTGTTTATCCTTATCTACCTTGTTTATTTCTTTGCTTTCAAAGTCAAGCTTAACTTTTTCCTGACATTTATCCTTGTCCCTTTTTTGTGGGTCCTTATTTTTGTTCTGGTTGTCTTTATTGTCTGGCTGATGTTCTACATCACCCTTGACTTCAGGATTTTCAAAAGAAAGCTGAGCATGGAGGATGTTCTTGCAGATTTTCTCCAGCTTACATCAGCAAACATAAGGGCAGGCATGCCAATTGACAAGGCACTTTGGTTTTCTGTCAGGCCGAGGTTTGGCGTTCTTGCAAACGAGATTGAGATAGTAGCCAAGGAGACAATGAGCGGAAAAGACCTTGATGTTGCACTGACAGACTTTACACATAAATACGATTCCCCTCTTCTTAAAAGGTCAGTCAGCCTTTTGATTGAAGGGCTCAGGGCTGGAGGAGAGGTCGGAGACCTTCTTAACAGAATCTCCTCCAACATTTCAGAGTCAAGGATAATGAGAAAAGAGATGTCATCAAATGTCACTACTTATGTCATATTCATCACTTTTGCTACAGTTATAGCAGCCCCAATCCTTTTTGCGCTTTCAAAGCAGCTTTTGACAATAATCGACAACCTGATAAATTCCATTTCCAGGCCTTCTATTGGGATAGGCGGATTTGCCAGTGCATTCTCGTCATCTTCAATACAGCCTGCTGATTTTACAATATTTGCTGTGGCAATGATTATCATAACATCCATCTTTTCAGCAACTATTGTTGCCATAATCAGAAAAGGAAGCCTGAAAGCAGGATTCAAGTACCTGCCAACATTTACAATAGTCTCTATTATACTTTATTATTTTGCTGACTGGGTCCTTACCAAGATGCTTGGGGGCATTCTTATCTGATTATCACAAAATTTATATAATACTTATGAGAGATTTTATTATATCGCTTAAACAAAGAGGTGTTATACTTTGAAGAAAGCACAAGCAGCTATGGAGTTTCTTATGACTTACGGCTGGGCTATACTTGGGGTGATGGCTGCCATAGGTGTGCTTGCATATTTCGGTATTCTTAGCCCCCAGAGGAACCTTCCCCAGACATGCGTTTTCCAGCAGGGGCTTGTATGCGCTGACTTTAAGGTTGAATCTTCCAGCATCCAGATTATTGTCCAGAATGGGTACAGCCAAAGGATTGATATTTATAATGTGACTGTGGATGGCTGTGATACTGCAGAGCTTAGCCAGCGGCTGGGCGACATGGATAAACTTCTTGTTAATTTAACCAACTGTGACAACGGGCTTCCTGAAGACATGATAAAGAAGGACATCGTTGTTTCATATTCATTTGTTGGAAGCTCTCTTATAAAGGAGAATGTAGGAGAAATTGTCGCTCGTGTGCCTTAAGGACAAAATAGTAATATTTATATATCAGTATATTAAAATGTATACTTAATCCGAGTATTAATATGATACTCCCAAAAAAAAACAAGAGGTGAACAAACTATGTACAAAAAAGGGCAGGCAGCTATGGAGTTCCTGATGACCTATGGTTGGGCTATCCTGGTTGTGCTGGCAGCGATTGGCGCTCTAGCATACTTCGGAGTTTTAAGTCCAGATAGGTTCCTTCCAGAGAAATGTACACTACCTTCGGGTATGGCATGTCTGGATTTCAGATGGGACTCAGGAAACAGCCAGTTTGACCTTGTACTCCAGAACAGCGGAGGCTTTGACATGAACAACGTGACAGTGGACCTTACACCAGCAGGTGGAACATCAGGTTCATGCACACCAGTAGATGTTGGAAGCCTTCCAGACGGAGAGCAGACAACAGTCAATGTCGGCTGCACAGGAACATCATCTGGAAAATTCAAGGCAGACCTTGTTGTTGATTACATCAACGGACAGACAGGTCTTGCACACACAAAGACTGGCGAACTTATTGCTAAAGTTTAAGTGCAGTAAGTTTTAAGTTAGGTTTTTTATTTTTTTTCTCTTTCTTTGTTTTTTTGATAGAATAAGATTTTATTAGATTTTATTCCGAATTTTCAAAGCCTTCTTCTTTCTGAAACTTTTCAGTATACCTGCATTTTGGATACCTGTTGCATCCCAAGAACGAGCCGTAGATGGATTTTCTCAGGACAAGCTTTCCTTCCTTGCATTTTGGGCAGGATTTCTCCAGCTTTCCGCTGTCTATATCCTCCATCTCCCTTATTTTTTCATCAGGATATCCCTCCATTTTTAACGGGCATTTGGGGTTTATGCAGACTTCCTGCGGCCTTTTTCTCTTTTTGATAATCAGGACTTTTGGATGCCCGCATCTTTCGCAAATATTCTTTGTCGGCTTGACCAGTGCAGAAGGAAGCGAGAAAATTGTTTTGCAGTCAGGATATTTGTCGCACGCAATAAAACTGCCGAACCTTCCTTTTCTTATGGAAAGCTGGCCTTCTTTGCAGTTAGGGCATTTGCCGACATGGGTCATTACATTGACTGTTTCTTCGTGTGCTTCAAGAAGCTCTTTTCCAATCTCTTTTTCATCTTTTTTGAACTCAGAAACAATATCTGCTACAACTTTTTTAGCTTCGTCTATAACATGCTCTTTTGTTGTTTTTTTCTCCCTTATCATATCCATATCTTCTTCAAAATGCCTTGTTAGCTGCTCGTCAACAAGAGTTGGGCAGTGTTTTGTGAGAGTTTCAGAAGCCCGTATCCCAATCTCAGTAGCCTCTATCGCTTTTCCGTCAATATATCCCCTCTGGAATAATGTGTCAATTATCTGTGCTCTTGTGGCTTTTGTTCCGAGATTCCTTTTCTCAAGCTCTTTTATTATTGAGCTTTCTGTATACCTGTTAGGAGGAGTTGTCTGCTTGTCATGCTTCTCAATTTTCCTGACATCAACAGGGTCATCATTTTTCATGGAAGGAAGCTCCTCTTCCTTGAGAGCGACATATTTTCCATATAGCTTGTGCCATCCAGGCTCAACTGTTGTTGTTCCCTTTGCAATGAAGAGTTCTTCCTTGACCTCAATCTTTGCCTGGACTGTCTGCCTTACTGCAGGCTCGCCGAATGTCGCAAGGAATCTTCTGGCAATAAGGTCGTAAAGCCTCATTTTTTCCTGCTCAAGCTTTGGAATAATTCCTGTAGGATAAATAGCAGGATGCGCAGGGTCTGTTTTTTTGCCGTTGTTCGGCGCAAGATTTGTTTTCTTAAGCAGGAAGCCGGCTTCTGCCTTGTAATTAGCAGATTTTGCAAGGCTTTTCAGGATTTTTTCATATCCTATTGAAGGAGGCAGCTGCTGTGAAGATGTTCTCGGGTATGAGATGTACCCTCCTGTGTAAAGGTCCTGTGCAATCTCAAGTGTTATTTTTGGTGAAATCTTCAGGCATTTGTACGCCTCAATCTGAAGAGAAGTCAAATCAAACGGGTTTGGCGGAGACTGGTTGAATTTTTTTGTCTCAACCTCCCTCACTTTTGCTTTTTTCTCATTCTTTATTTTTTCAAATATTTTTTCAGCTTCTTTTTTTTCAAAGAATTTATCTTTTTCATGCCATGCCTGGATATCCCCTTCGTTCACTCTGCCGTTGAGGGATATCATCCAGTAAGGCTCAGGCTTGAAAGCCCTGATTTCTTTCTCTTTGTCCACTATCAGCTTCAGGGCAGGACCCTGGACACGGCCAGTTGACATCAGCTTGAACCTCCCTGTTGTGCTTATTGCTTTTGTAAGAGCCCTTGAAACATTAATTCCGTAATACCAGTCAAGTATGTGCCTGGCTTCGCCTGCGTTTGCCTGCCCCCAGTCCAATGAAGGGCTTGCGTGCTCGTATGACTCAACCAGCTCGTCTTTTGTTAATGTTGAGAATTTCATTCTTTTGGCGTCCTTTTTTTTGCATGCAAACCTTACGACATTAAGCCCTATGACTTCGCCTTCAACATCATAGTCTGTTGCAACAGTAAATGAGCCGGCATCTTTTGCAAGCTTTTTAAGGACAGCAAGGTATTTTTTGCTGAAAGCGGATGATTTGCTTATCTCTGAAGTAGGCACCCATTCAATGTCAAATATAGGCAGTTTTGCTTTTTTCTCAACCTGCTTCAATCCGTACAAATGCCCTACAGCACAGCCTACAACAATTTCCTTTCCATTGTGCTTCAGCTCATAGTAAGGGACCTTGTTAACATTCTTTTTTGCAGGCTTCCCATCTGCCAAAGCGTCTGCAATTTTTTTTGCAGCATTGGGTTTTTCTGTTATGATAAGCTCGTACATATTTTTTAGAAAGTCCTAAGCTATTTAAAAACCTTTGGGATTTGAAAATGAAAACTTTTTTTTAGCCAAAAATTTAATCTGTAATTTTGAATTTGAAAAAGTTTATAAATGCCCGTGCCAAATAAGAGAATAAAAGAGGTGAAAATGACATTCGGTGAAGGGCTGAAGGATATAGGCAGGGCTACACATTCATTTAATGTTCTTTTCAAGCACGGGCTTGGTTATTTTATTGAAAATTTCGGGCTTAAGCTTCACCTTCCTTTTTCTAAAAGGCTTGCTGTCCACAAATACAAAAAGCCGGAGCTTCCTGAAGTCAGGCTGAGAAAGGCGTTTGAGGAGCTTGGCGCGACATACATAAAGCTGGGGCAGATGCTTAGCCTGAGGCCTGACCTTGTTCCAAAGGAATTATGCGATGAGTTCAGCAAGCTTCAGGACAATGTGCCTCAGTTCTCATTTGAAAAGGCAAAACAGATAGTTGAGGCAGAGCTTGGAAAGCCTTTGGGAAAGCTGTTCAAGGAATTTGAAAGAAAGCCTTTGGGTTCTGCTTCTGTTGGGCAGGTTCACGCTGCAAAGCTGAAGAACGGACAGAAGGTTGTTGTGAAAGTGCTAAGGCCTGGAATAAAAGAAATGTTTAGGGCAGATATTGACATAATGTATTATTTTGCAAAAAAGCTTGAGGGAGCAAAAAGCCTCGGAAGATACTCTTTCCTTGAAATTGTGAAGGAATTTGAAAGGTACACAAAAAACGAGCTTAACTACCTTGTTGAGGCTGAAAATGTTGAAAAATTCTACAGAAACCTGAAAAATGAAAAATATGTCAAAGTGCCGAAGCTTTACAGGGAATACACAACAGACAAGGTGCTTACACTTGAATTCATAAAAGGGGAAAAGCTCAGCGATTTGCTGAGGTCAAGAAAGAAATTCAACAAGCATGCAGTAATGAATGCAATAATAAATTCCAGCCTTAAGCAGGTTTTTGAGCAAAGCGTTTTCCACGGAGACCTGCATCCAGGAAATATTCTTGTAATGGACAGCAGCAGGATAGCTCTTCTTGATTTTGGGATTGTAGGAAGCCTGACACCTTACATGAGAAAGGAAGGCATGAGGCTTTATGTTGCGCTGATAAACAAGGATATTGACTGTGTTGTAAGGCAGCTTCTCAGGCTTGGAAAGCCTTCGCCGGAAACAGACATGGAAAGCTTCAGAAGGGACGTTGATGATATTGTAAGCGGATGGTACGGTGCTGAGCTGAGGCATGTGAGGGTTACGCACATGCTGAGAAGGCTTTTTGAAAGCTCAATTAACCAGGACATCAAGATGCCTGTTGATATGATTCTGCTTGCAAAGGCGTTTGTCACAGTTGAAGGCACATGCCTTATGCTTAATCCGCAGTTTAATTTTGTAATGCATTCGCAGAAATATGTTGAGAAATACACAAAAGAAAAGGCGCTGACAGCAGAAAGCTTCAAGCTTTTCCTTGCAAAATCAAAGGAAATAGCAGAAGTTCTTGAGATGATTCCTTCAGAAGCATTGGCTGTGCTTGAGAAAATAAGGACAGGAGTAATCAAGATTGACATTGAGGACACTGACCTGAAAAGGCTTGCTCTGGACATTGACAAAAGCAGCAACAGGCTTTCGTATTCACTCATTGTTGCTGCGCTGATAGTGGGAGGGGCTCTGATGATGCATGCCAATGTAGGGCCTTACTACAGGGGGCTTTCATTTCCTGCGCTGGTTTTATATATAATAGCTGCATTTATGGGATTAACGCTTTTAGTTTCAATATTAAAAGAAGGAGCACTTTGGAGGTGATTATATGCTAGGCAAATTAAAAAAGGCATTTGCGCTTGGTGTTAAGGCTGCAAAGATAACAAAAAAAGAGGCTGAAAAGGAAATCAATGCAATGGTTAAGGCAGGGATAATCAACAAGAACGAGGGAAGGGACTTCCTGAGGAAGATTATGGCTGAAGCCAATGCAGAAAGGAAGAGGTTCCAGAGATTTGTTGCATCAGAAGCCAAAAGGGAGATTAAGAAAGCAAAGCCTTTGGCTAAGGAAGTTGCAAGGAGAAGCAAGCTTGTTGCCAAGAGAGCAGCTCCCAAGATAAGGAGAGTAACTTCTAAAGCAATGAGCAAGGCAAGGAGCAAAGCAGGAAAAGCAGTCAGGAAAAGAGTTGCAAAGGCGAGAGTAAAGGTAAAAAGCATAAGAAAGAAGAAAAGGTAAGATGCCCAAACGGTTTTTTTTGTTATTAATTTGTTCTTTGATTGTGGTTTCAGTAGCTTGTGCTGAAGAAGGAAATGTAGCCCTTTTTCTTAAGAACATAAACACAAATGAGGTTATTGACAATGTTGTTGTTTATGTAGAGTCTGGAAAGGAAACTTTAAGCCAGCATGTAGGGCTGAATGAATCGCTTAATCTTGAAATGGATGAAGGAATACACACTATTACATTAAAAATAGACACACCCTCAACTTCTGGAAAAGATTTTTTTAAGAAGCAGTCAATCGATGTTGAGGGGGCACTGAAGGATGAAGTTTTCCTTTTTCCTGTTGGCTCTTTAAGAGGCATGGTAAAAGATGTTTTCGATAATGTTGTTGGAAGCGCTGACTTAAGGTTTGAATGCACAAATGAGATTGGGGCGGACATGCCTGAGAAAACAAACAAGTACGGCTCTTTCAGTGTTGATTACATGCCTTCAGGCTCATGCAAGATATTCGCAAACTATGGCGATGCTGTAGGATTTACAGAGGTTAATGTTGTCCAGGGAAACATTACAGATATTGAGATTTTGCTTGACAGGACTATACTCAAGATTTCAAAAAGTGATTACGGCATTCAGGGAGCTGTTGTGCTTTTGTTTTTGATAGTTGTTATACTGCTTGCTGTCAGATACAGGAAAAAGAAAAAACCAAAAAAGGAAATACATAAAATCATAGTCCACAAACATGAGACAAAACATGACCGGGCAAAAGATATATTATCCACTTTGAACAGGAAAGAGAAGGGTATTGTTGAATATTTGATGGGTAAAGGGGAAGTAAACCAGTCAAAAATAAGGCACAACACAGGCATTCCAAGGACTTCATTATCAAGAATTCTTGTTTCTTTGGAGCATAAAAAAGTAATTCATATTAAGAAGGTAGGAAAATTAGTTAAAGTAAAATTAACAGACTGGTTCTTGGGAAAAGATTAAATGGGCATTAAAAAGGCTTTTTTTGCTTAAACGGGCACCTATTCAGCCTTATTTTGTGTTTTTGTTCCACCCAACCTATATATATTTGCCTTGCTTTATAGTTATTAGTTTAATTTAATATTTCAAAAAATAATTATCGGAGGATAAAACAAAATGAAAAAAATTATGTTTAGTTTGTTTGCAGTTTTGGTTTTGTGTTTGAGCGCAATGCCGGTATTTGCTGAGGAAGCGCTTTACACACTGACAGTTAATGAAGAATCAACAACTGGATTTTATGTTGAAGGAATTAAATATGAAGCCACTGTTGGCGACGCAACAAACACTAGTTGCGGCATAATAATCAACGGCAAGCTTGCGTGGGTTAATGAGGGAGCCAAAGCAACAGTAAACGGTCTGGCATTAAGCATAGACTCTGCTGAAGAAGTTGCAGACGGACCAAGCCGTTGCACAGTCACATTTTTCGGGGATTCCATCTGGGGAGACATTCCTATTATATTAGTGGTTGATGACAAGGCGCCTGCAAGCGATGTTGTAACAATAGTAGATATTGCAACTGAGCTGGAGTCAGACCATAATCTTGACTCAACTGGAAAGCTTAACAGCGAAGTCACAAAATCCTATTTGAAAGATAAGGTGACCATGTTTGTCTATTACAGCAAAGCTGTAGTCATAGTTGATGACAATGCTCCTGCTATTCATGTAATGATTGCGCAGGATATGGCTGCCATGATCAAGCAGATGAAGGGAATTGAAGCTGATGTTATTCTTGTTTCAGAAGTCCCAAGCGATGACTTAAGGGAGATATTTGCCCCTGTTGAAGAAGAGGAAGAAGATGAGGAAACAGATTATGACTTGGGAGCTTATCCTAAAATGTTTGCAAGCCTTCCAGATAATTCAAGATATATTTCTGTTGGAGACAAGGCACCTGCATCAGATGTTGTCGGAGCTGTTGACATAGCAACAGGACTTAAGGCAGCTGGAATTGAGGTTGGGCCTGCAATGCTTGACTTTGAGGTTAAAAATTATTATGACAATAATATTGCAGTTGGCAATCCTTGTAATAATGATGTTTCAGACAAGCTGATGGGAAGACCTGAGCCTTGTACAAAAGGACTAAAAGATGGAGTAGGTCAGATAAGACTCAAAAGATTCTATGATAACTATCAGGTTATTGTCACAGGTTATTCAGATCTTGATGTAAGAAAAGCATCAAAGGTTCTTGCAAATTTCGATGACTATAACTTAGACGGGG
>JAFGCE010000010.1 GCA_016932755.1 Candidatus Woesearchaeota archaeon | reverse complement strand
TTAGTATGCTCTTAAAATAAGGCTTGTCAACAAAACCTGTTTCTGTCTCGTCAGACTCATTTGGGAGCACAACAGTTCTTGGGAAAGGCATATTCATCTCCATAAGTTTATAGGTTTGGATTATTTTATTGTATGTTGTTACAACAAAAGGGTTGTTGATTATATATGCCCCGTTTAGGTAATATACTTTCATAATCTCTGAAATATACTTGTTAAAAGGGCTTATCATGTCAAATATAACATCAAACTCTCCGGGTTTCCTGAATTCGTGCTGGCCAAGACCGAAAAAATCCACATTTGCGTCTGTGTTC
Source organism: Candidatus Woesearchaeota archaeon (assembly GCA_016932755.1). Taxonomy (GTDB): domain Archaea; phylum Nanobdellota; class Nanobdellia; order Woesearchaeales; family JAGWAF01; genus JAFGCE01. The sequence continues at coordinate 8,925 of JAFGCE010000010.1, read as the reverse complement.
TTTTTAACAATCTTCATGACTTCTTTTATGTATTTTTCATCCCTATATTCCAGAACTCCTACTTTCTTTTTCTTTGCCATAAAAGTATCTTATTAGGGTTTTTGGTAGGCAATATTTAAATATTCTTCTTTCCATTACGTGCAAAATGCCCAAAAACAGAAACAAACGAGGGTATTTAAAACCCCCATTTATAAAGAACGGGCTTATTGCTATTGTGGCTCCTTCTTTTTTTGACCATCCTGAATTTGACAAACAGATAAAGCTGGGGGTAAGGCATTTGAAAAAGTTGGGGTTTAATGTTATAGACGGTCCTTACCTGTTCAGGGATTACCCTTATACTGAGAGGGGGTACAGAAGAAGGGCACTTATGATAAATGCCTTTTTTTCTGCCAAAAGAATAAAGGGGCTTATATGTGAGGCTGGAGGAAGCGGGGCAGAGCACATAATAGAATTCTTGGATAAAAAGAGCATTAAAAATAACCCCAAGCTTTTCTGCGGCTATAGTGATTCTACCTCTCTTTTGCTTTATCTGAATGACAAGCTCAAGATTGTGGTTTTCCACGGGCCTTCAATAGCCTCTGGCATCTCGGATTTAAACCCGCTTACAAAGAGGTATCTCCTTAAAATATTGACCAGAGAAGAGTACCCTCTTGAGGTAAGGCTTGGCACTTTTGATACCTGGAAAAAAGGAAAAGCGACTGGAAAAGTAATAGGTGGCAATCTTACTGTTCTTCTTGATTATCTTGACTTGTTTCCTGAAACTAATTTCAGAGGCAAGATACTTTTTATTGAGGACTATAACCTGTCTGCAGATAAAATAAACCATTTGGTTTACCGCCTTAAGAAAGCAGGAGTTTTCAATAAAGTCAAAGGCATTCTGCTTGGCAGGTTTATCGGGCTTGAAAAAGAGCACCTTGAGAATGTCAAAAAACATCTCATGCACCATCTAAAAGGGAAGAATATTCCTGTGTTATACGGATTTAAGTCAGGCCACGGCTTTGGCAAGATAATGCTCCCTTTCGGGGTTGATGTCACACTCAATGCAACAGCCAGAAAAGTTGTTTATGAAGAATGCCCTTTCCAGCAAAGCAAAAACCAGAAATAAATCCTAATCGTTTTCTACTCTCGGCGCCAGTATAAATGCAAGCAGAAGCTTGTCAACAACCTTGTATTCCATCTTTAAAGGGTAGTCCCTGTTAAAATTGATAGACACTTCATCAGCAAGCTTGCTTCCAGCAATCATCTTTTTCAGGTATTCGATGCTGTACTTAGCCTTTACCTTATCTGTGCTTTCTGTGTTTATCTTTGTTTCTTCATTAGCATTAATCTCTATATTAGCTTTTGACAAGTCACTTTCAGCCGCTATCATAAGCTTGTTTTTTTCCGCTATAAAAGTCACGCTTTCAGCAACTATGTCTGCGTCTTCAATAGCATCATTCAGTATTGACGATTGTGTCTGGATTGATATCGGGAACTTAAGCTCAGGCACCTTCTGCTCTCTTTCATCCAGCTCAATTATTGGGATGCTGAATGTCCTTGTGGTGTTTGACTTAAGTTTAATCTGCAGTTTGTTTTCAGGGGTCATTTCCAGGCTAAGCATGTCGCTTGGCTTTGCCCTCTTAAGAATCTGCTTTAGGTTGTTGAGATTGATTGCAAGCTCTGTTTCATCCTTGACATCGTATTCCGTGAAGCAGCTTGAAAGAAGTTTGTATATGACCATTGCAACATTTGCAGGGTCCATTGCAACAAGCTCGATGGCATCAGGTGTTATCTTAAACCTTGCCTCATTAACAAGTTCTGAAATGATTGAGATACTGTCTTTTAGATAGCTTGGATCAGCAAGTGTTAGCTTCATTTTATTTACCCCCTAGTATATAACAAGAATTTTCATTCCTTTATATATTTTATCATTTTATTTTTATTCTCTGCCCGTTCTTTACAAAGAAAACATTCTTCTCCTTTTTATAGCCCATCTCCTGGCAGAGCTCTATCATCCCGTCAACACCAGGCTTTTCAGCATGTGCGGGGATTATGTTTTTTGGCTTTGTCAAATTAACAAAATCCCTTAAATCCTCCCTTGCAGCATGCCCGCTTACGTGTATATCAGAGAAAATTCTGACTCCCAGATGCTTAAGCTTGCTCTCAAGCTCTGCCCTGTTTGCCTTGTTTATTTCGTTTGGGATTATTGCGCATGAAAAAATAACATGGTCTTCAGGCTTGAATTTGAAGTCAAATGCTCCTTTGACCATTTTTGACAGCGTTGATTTAGGCTCTCCCTGATGGCCTGTAACAACGAGGAGGTACTTATGGACTCCTTTTGCCTGTATCTGCTTTAACTTTTTCTTTATCTGCTTGCTGTATCCTGCAATTTCCGCGTCTTTTGAGAAGTTTACAAGATTAATCTCCTCTCCTGCGCCCACATACTTTCTTAAGGACCTTCCAAGAAGGATAACTTTCCTGTTCATTTGTTTTCCGAACTCAATTATGGACTTCAGCCTTGCAAGGTGGGATGAAAAAGTTGTTACAATCACAGCCTTTCCTTTTGAGTCAACGCCAAGCATGACATCTCTTAGCATCTCCCTGGCAACATTTTCAGAAGGTGTTTTGCTTGCACTGTATCCGTACAAAGAATCAACAATCATCACAAGGATTCCTTTTTTTCCGAGCCGTTTTAAGGCATCGTAATTTGGCTTTTTTCCGAGAACCGGATGGTTGTCAAACTTGAAATCATTAGCATAAAGGACAACCCCGTATTTGGTGTGCAGGGCTACCATCACAACCTGGGGGGTCGAATGCGTGACATTGACAAATTCAACAGTTATGTTTTCAGAAATCTTGTGTACTGAGTTTGGGCTTAGGGTTTTTATCTGGTTTTTTATCTTTATCTTCTCGTCTTTCAGTATTGCTTTCAGCACAGCGCATGTGTAGGGGGTTGCAAGTATCGGCGCATTGTATTTGTCAGCCAGATAAGGCACAGCCCCAATATGGTCAAGGTGCGCGTGAGTTGGGATTATTGCCTTTACCCTTTTCCTTAAATCTGCAATCAAGTCATCATTAGGTATTGCATTTGCGTGTTTTAGGTCATCAGCGCTTACAAAAAGAACGTCTTCACCTTCCTCTTCAGTCAGCCTGATATAGTTAGGAAGGTGGAGCCCCATGTCAAAAATAATAACCTCATCGTCAACTTTAACAGCAGTCATGTTCTTTCCAACTTCATTATAACCGCCGACTGCGTATATTTCTACTCCCATAGGTTCTTTTTTTAGTGATGGACTATAAAAAGTTTGCTAAAGGATTAGATGCGGAGGCGAGGATTTGAACCCCGGTAGGCACTAAGCCAACAGATGACTTACACTGGTTCTTCATAGCACTCATTCGAGCACTCAGCACCCAAATGCCTTGAGTCTGTCCCGTTTGGCCGCTCCGGCACCTCCGCACAGAACAAAGAGGGATATCTCTGCTGTTTTAAAAAACTTACTAAAGAATTATCTCCTTTCCATCCTGTTGAGTTTTTCCTCAACATTGGCAAGCTCGCTTTCAAGCTCAGCAAGCTTTGTTTTCTCTTCTATAATCTTTTCAGGAAACTCAATTCTAGGCTTTGCCTTGAGCATGGCGCTTGTCTTCGGCATTTCCAGCTTTAGCTTTTTTGTAAGGCTGCTTATCTCTTTCATTATTTTCACAATCTCCACCGTGTGCTTCATCTTTTCTTTTTTTATTGCTATGAAATTTTCATACCTTCTTAAAGAATTCAGAATATCTTTTGAAGAAGTAAGTATGCCTTTCCTTAAGTCAAAAGGGTCAGGCACTCCGACAAATAGTGGCTCTTCGTCTTTCATTTTATATCTCTGGCTCTGTCAGTGTTCTGTCTATTGCGTCAACCCTGTCCTCAACACTGTCAAGTTCAGCAACCCATGTTTCAATTTCAGCATCTTCCTGCTTTTTAAGCTCAGAAATCCTGCCAAGAACATACCTTGCCTGCTTTACCCTTGATTTTATTAGAGTGATTATCTCTATTACATCTTTGTATTCATCCAGTTTTACATAAACAGTCATTTCTTTTTTGTTCACTTTTCTCACTCTCCCTTAAAGATTACCTTGTCAATATAACTTAGCTTTTTTTCAGTATCTTCAAGCTGGCTTCTCCATTTTTCAAATTCTTTTTCTTCTTCGCTTTTGAGCTCGCCAAGTTTCATTATGACATTCTCAGCTTTCTTCAGGCTGCCCCGTATCTCATCTGCTTTCTGCATTACTGTCTGGAAGCTGGCGACATCCACAAATCTGGGGCCTTCTGTCTCAGCGCGTGTAACCGGCCTTGCAAATTTCTCTTCTTTTGGAATCTCGGGGAATTCAGGCATAGAATACATTTCCTCGTTTTCTGAGGGAATTACCTCTGCAAGCTCGCTTTTGGGATGGCCAGGCATGTCAGAAAGCTTTGCAGGTTTCAGCTCCTTTAACTCCTTGTCCCCTCCTTCTGGTGGAGGCGGAGGCGGAATTTCCATTTTTTGTTCTTTTTTCTTGAAAAGCCAGCCCATTTTATCCCCCCTTTAAATCTATGCGAAAAATCAGCAGAAAAACACTTATAAAGTTTATGGAGTATTCCATAATAGTGACAAAAACCCTTCTCTGTTATAACAATCAAACTACCATAATCTTTATATAAGACGCGCTGCTTACTTCTTTTTTTAGTATGAAACCATTCAAAGGAAGAGACATAATTTCTATAAGGGATTTTTCGCGTGAAGAATTAATCTACATATTAAAAGTTGCCCAGAAATTTGAAAAGCAAAACAAGCCTGTTCTTAAGGGGAAAATACTCTCAACACTCTTCTTTGAGCCTTCAACACGAACAAGGCTGAGCTTTGAAAGCGCAATGAACAGATTAGGAGGGAAGGTGATTGGCTTTGCAGACGCAGCAGTGAGCTCAGCAGCAAAAGGTGAATCTCTTCATGACACAATAAAAGTAATTGAGGGCTATTGTGATGTTATTGTCCTTAGGCATCCTGTGGAAGGTGCAGCAAGAGTGGCTGCAGAATCTGCAGGCATACCTGTTATTAACGGGGGTGATGGCGCAAACCAGCACCCAACACAGACCCTTCTTGACCTTTATACCATAAAAAAAGAAAAAGGAAAGATAACCGGGCTTAATGTAGGGTTTATCGGAGACCTAAAATACGGAAGAACAGTGCATTCTCTTGCAGATGCTCTTTCAAAATTCAACTGCAACCTGTTTTTTATTTCCCCGGATTCTTTGAAGATGCCCTCAGACCTGCTTGAAGAGCTTGGAGAGAGGGGCACAAAATACACAGAAACAGATGACCTGAACAAGGTAAGCAGATATCTTGATGTTCTTTATGCAACAAGAATACAAAAAGAAAGGTTCGCAGACCCAATTGAGTATGAAAGGGTAAAACATTCTTATGTGATTGGGCCAAGCCTGCTAAGAAAAACGAAAAAAGATATCATAATAATGCACCCGTTGCCAAGAGTAAACGAAATAAGCCCAAATCTTGATAAGTGCAGGCAGGCAGTTTATTTCAAACAGGCGCACAACGGGGTAATGGTAAGAAAAGCTTTGCTTGCATTAGTGCTTGGAAAGGTGAAATAAATGATTGACAAGAAAATAAGGATAGACCCGATTAAGAACGGAACATCCATAGACCACCTTAACCCAGGAACAGCACTTGAGGTTATGAAGGTTTTGGGGCTGCATGACACAGGAATTGTGACAATAGGAATGCACCTTGAAAGCAAAAAATTCGGTTACAAGGACATAATCAAAATAGAAAACAAAGAGCTTACACAGGATGAAATAAACAAGATTACTTTAATAAGCCCTCATGCTTCGATAAGCATAATAAAAAATTTTAATGTAGAAAAAAAGTTTGAAGTGATGCTCCCCAAAGTGATTGAGGGAAGTGTCAAATGCAAAAATCCTAAATGCATTACAAACATAGAGTCTGTAGAAACAAAATTTCACATCATAACTAAATCTCCTCTAAAAATCCAGTGCCATCATTGCGAGAGGCACATGAAAAAAGAGGACATCAGCCTGCTTTGAAAGCATGTCTGGTGGAAATTCTCGCGCAAGATAGGGGCAACCCTTTTGGTTTATCGTCGAAATGTTTACTAAATTACAATAATCTTTATAAGTGATTGCTAACCTCTTATTTTTTTTGAGATGCTTATAGAAAACCCAGAAAAAGAAACAAAAATCAGGCTTATTCTCGAAGACGGCTCTGTTTTTGAGGGATTCTCTTTCGGCGCAAAAAAATCGGCTGCAGGTGAGGTTGTATTCAATACAGGGATGGTTGGCTATCCTGAATCGCTGACAGACCCTTCTTACAAGGGGCAGATTCTTGTTTTAACATACCCTCTTGTCGGGAATTACGGAGTTCCTTCTGAAAAAGTTGCTGAAAACAGCATGAAAAAGTTTTTTGAATCAGGCGAAATCCAGGTTGAAGGGCTTGTGGTTTCTGACTATTCGCACACATACTATCACTGGAATGCTGCGAAAAGCCTTGCAGACTGGCTTATTGAAAATAACAAGCCCGCTTTGTACGGAATTGACACAAGAGCCTTGACAAAAAAGCTCAGGGAAAAAGGAACAATGCTTGGCAAAATAGTCTACTATGAAGATATAGATTTTGACGACCCAAACAAAAGAAACCTTGTTGCTGAAGTCAGCATCAAGGAGCCGGTTATTTATGGGGAAGGGGGAAGCCCAGCAATAATGGCTATTGACTGCGGAATAAAAAACAACATAATAAGGTGTCTGCTTGAAAGGGGGGCAAAGGTAATCCGGGTTCCGTGGGACTATCCGATACACAACGGAAAATACAAATTCGACGGCTTGTTTATCTCGAACGGTCCAGGAGACCCAAAGATGTGCACTCACACAATAGAGAACATAAGAGCAGCAATGGAGAAAGACTGCGTTATCTTTGGCATCTGCCTGGGAAACCAGCTTCTCGCTCTTGCTGCAGGGGCAGACACATACAAGCTGAAATACGGGCACAGAAGCCAAAACCAGCCATGTGCTGAAGAAGGAACAAGGAGATGCTACATAACCGCCCAAAACCACGGGTTTGCTGTCAACGCAGAGACCCTGCCGGAGGGATGGCTGCCGTGGTTTACAAACGCCAATGACCATACCAACGAGGGGATACGGCACATGAAAAAACCATGGATGTCTGTACAGTTCCATCCAGAAGCTGCCTGCGGTCCTGTTGATACAGAATTTTTATTTGACAAATTTTTGGAGATTGTAAAGAAAGATGGAAGGGATTAAAAAAATTTTATTGCTCGGTTCAGGAGCGCTGAAGATAGGGCAGGCAGGAGAATTTGACTATTCCGGAAGCCAGGCAATCAAAGCGCTGAAAGAAGAGGGAATAACTGTTGTTCTGATAAACCCAAATATTGCGACAGTGCAGACAAGCGAGGGAATGGCTGAGAAAATATATTTCCTTCCTGTTACTCCTTATTTTGTTGCAAAAGTTATCGAAAAAGAAAAGCCGGACGGAATCCTGCTTTCTTTCGGCGGCCAGACAGCCCTAAACTGCGGGCTTGAGCTTGAGAAAAAAGGGGTTTTGAAAAAAAATAATGTGAAGGTTTTAGGAACTCCTGTCGAGGCCATAGAAGACACTGAAGATAGGGAGCTTTTTGTCAGCAAGCTGAAAGAGATTAATGTCAAAACTCCGCGAAGCAGGGCTGCAAAATCAATAGAAGAAGCGCTGAGGCTTGCAGAAGAAATAGGATTTCCTGTTATGACAAGGTCTGCGTTTACTTTAGGAGGCCAGGGCAGCGGAGTTGCGAAGAACAAAGAAGAGCTTCTGAAACTCCTTCAGCAGGCATTTAGCTATGCTCCTCAGGTTCTTGTTGAAGAATACCTTGAAAAATGGAAAGAAGTGGAATACGAAGTTGTAAGAGACAGTTTTGACAACTGTATCACAGTGTGCAACATGGAAAATTTTGACCCGATGGGGATTCATACAGGAGAAAGCATTGTCATAGCTCCTTCACAGACGCTTACAAACAAGGAATACCATATGCTCAGGGAAATCTCCACTAAAGTGATAAGACATCTCGGGATTGTTGGAGAGTGCAATATACAGTTCGCGCTGAGCCCAAGAGATGAAGAGTACCGTGTTATAGAAGTCAACGCAAGGCTTTCAAGGTCATCAGCGCTTGCTTCAAAGGCAACAGGATACCCTCTTGCGTTTGTTGCCGCAAAGCTTGCTCTTGGCTACAGCCTGGTTGAGATAAGAAACAGCATAACAAAGTCAACGACAGCGTGCTTTGAGCCTGCTTTGGACTATGTTGTCTTGAAAATACCAAGATGGGATTTGAGCAAGTTTAAGGCGGTTTCACAGAAAATAGGGAGCGAGATGAAAAGCGTCGGTGAAGTGATGTCAATCGGAAGGACATTTGAGGAGGTTCTGCAAAAAGCCCTCAGGATGCTTCAAGTTGGGGTGTATGGTGTTGTCTGCAACAACATGAAATTCAGGGATGTTGTTAAAGCAATAAAAAACCCTACAGACAAGAGAATATTTGCAATAGCAGAGGCGCTGAAAAATGAAACCCCCATAAGCCAAATTTACTCATTATCAGGCATTGACCCATGGTTTTTGTACAAGGTAAAAAATATTGTTGACATGGAGAAAAAGATTGCATCCTCCAGCCAAATAAACAAGGAAATAATGAGCGAGGCAAAAAAGCTTGGCTTTTCTGACCACCAGATTGGGAAGATAACAGGCAAAAAAGAAATTGAAATAAGGAGCATAAGAAAAGGGATGGGAGTGCTTCCTGTAGTAAAGCAGATTGATACTCTGGGTGCTGAATATCCTGCAAAAACAAACTATCTTTACCTGACTTATAATGGTGCTGAGCATGACCTGGATTATTCAAATGAGAAGGATTCCAATTCAG
>JAFGCE010000001.1 GCA_016932755.1 Candidatus Woesearchaeota archaeon | reverse complement strand
TCATGTTCCTTCTCAAAGCGTTTGCAAAGCTTGGATTGGAGTTAAGAAGCAAAAAAGAAACCCTTCCAGATTTTTTGTCTTTGTCGAGCATTTTGATTTCCATGATTAACCACCTCAAACTCTTCTGCCCCTTCTTCCGCCTTTCTTTCTGCAGCCTCCGTGGGGAGCTGGAGTTACATCCTCTATTAGGCCTACCCTTAATCCCATTCTTGAAAGCGCTCTTATCGCAGCCTGTGCCCCGGGTCCTGGATTATTTGGCCCGTTGTGCCCGCCAGGCGCCTTTATTTTGACATGAACCCCTGTTATTCCTTTTTCAAGCGCTGATTCAGCTGCTTTTTTTGCAGCCATCATTGCAGCTGTAGGCGAGCTTTCAAGCCTGTCTGTCTTTACCATCATTCCGCCTGATGCCTTTACTATAGTTTGAGTTCCCGTTATATCTGTTATATGAATAATAGTATTATTATAGGAAGAATATATGTGCACGATTCCCCATCTTTCTTCTCTTGGTCTTACCATTTTTATTCCTTCTTTTCCTCTTTAGATTTTTCTTCTTTTGGCTTTTCCTTTTTCTCTGCCTTTTTCTTTACAGGCTTTTCTTCTTTTGCTCCTGCTTTCTTTTCTTCAGCCTTTGGCGCTTTTCTCTTGGGCTTTTTTTCTTCAATTGCCCTTTCAGGATGCTCTTCGTCTGCCAGTGCAGATTTCTGCAAAAATGATACTCCTGCCTCGTCACCAGCTGGCACAAGGTAAGATGGAGAGGTTATCAGCCTGTTGTTTACCATAATATGCCTGTGGATTATAAACTGCCTTGCCTGTTTTATGGACCTTGCAAGCCCTTTTTTGAAAACAACTGTCTGAAGTCTTCTTTCAAGAATGTCTTTTACTGCCACCCCAAGAACATCATCTATTGTTGAGCCCCTTGGCAGAAGCCCCAACTTGAAAACCCTTTCAAGCATCTGCACTTCTTCTTTTTTTGCCTGCTTGTCATCGCTTGCTGTAAGCCTTTTTGCCTGGTCAGCAAATCCCTTGGCAACTGATTTCATTTTCCATACTTCTTTCTTGTTCTTCAGGCCGTACTCTTTTACAATCTGCTTTTCTTCCTCAATCCTTGTTCTTTGCCATGGATGAGGCGGTTTTTCAAAGCTTTTTCGTGTTTGTTTTGGGTCTCCCATTTTATATTATCACTTCTTGCCTGCTTTTTTCTTCTGGACTCCGATTCCGCCTTTTCCTCTTGATTTGCTTTTTCTGAAATTTGATTTTGTCCTTTGCCCTCTCACAGGAAGGCCTGCCATATGCCTTGAGCCCCTGTAGGACTTCATTTTCTTAAGCATCTTGATATCATTTTCTTTTGCAAACTGAAGGTCTCCCAATAAAAGGTGTTGGTCTTCCCCTGTTTCCGGGTCCTTTCTCCTGTTGAATGCCCAGGCAGGGAAGTTAAATTTGGCAGGATTTTCTATTACTGTGTTTATTTTCTCAATTTCTTTCTGGTCTAAGTAGCCTACTCTTTTTGACATGTCAACTCCTGCAGTTTTGCACACTGCGTTTGCAATGCTGTATCCCACCCCTCTTATTTTTTTAAGGGCAAAACCTATAGGCTTGTTTCCGTCAAGGTCGGTATTTGCAATTCTGACAATATAAGAAAAGCCTTCCTTCTCTTCTGGGACCGCTTCTTTCTTTTGTCTTGGTTTTTCTTCAGCCATTTTTCAATTTACAGCCTGCACAAGCATAGAATTAAACTAAAAGTTCAACCCTAAAATCGCTTGCACTCGGGCTAATATTCTGTGTGAATCCGGTTTCATTTATAAAGCTTGTGGATTTTTAGAAAAAGTAAAGGATTAGGGCGGTAGGCGAGAATCGAACTCGCGTCCAGGGATTTCCGCGAAACGCGCCACAGTCCCTTATTCTACCATTAAACTACTACCGCCATCTGCCAGAACAAAGGAGCTATACAATATTTATAAAGATTGCTTTTTAATTAGCTTTGAGATAGAATAAGGCAGCATAAATGAGGCAACATAAACAACACTCACCAAAGTTGAATGGTGTGTGCTTGATGGCATTTCCATAAGAACCGCAATAAAGTTTGAAAGGTCTGTCATGAGATAAACATTGATTAAGGCTATTGCGGGGATGAAAATCCAAGCTACAATATGCTGGCCTGTTTTTATTGATTCAATATCAGCTATGAGAAGGCTGAAAACCCAGCCGAAAGCAACTCCTATGAATATAAGAGCCAGGTAAAGGTAAAAGCTTTTCATTACTATAAGAAAAGGGATAAGCATGACTGAGATAACAAAGTTTGCAAGTATCGCAAGAAAAAGCCCTGTCCAGTAAGCTATCTTGTCAAGCATTATTAATTTCGGGGATTTTTTTTCCGGGGATTCCTCAAGAATTCTTGCAGTCCTCCTGATTTCCTCCTCAGCCCATCCCTTACCTTTTAATCTGTCTATTACTTCAGGCATTCTTCTTAGTCAAAACCTCATATTTTTGTCCAACAAGCAGCGCCGCAAGCTGTTTGTACGCTGTTGATGAAGGAGCATCAGGGTGGGAATAAACAACAGGATGGTTTTTCTTCAAAGACTTCCTTATGCTTTCGTCTTCAGGAATAGATGCAATAACCGGCTTCTCAACCAAAGCCTCTATTTCCCCAGCCTTCATTTCAGAATTATCGTTTCTAACCCTGTTCAGGACAACACCTATTACTGTCTTGCCTTTTCCCTCGGCAAGCTCTATTGTTTTTATGGAGTCTGTAACTGAAGGAAGGTCTGCTGTTGTCACAACAAGAATCTCGTCTGCAGCATCAATGCAGGAAAACATCTCTTCCCCCAGGCCTGCGCATGAGTCAACTATAACAAGCTCTGCTGTTCCCTCAAGCCCTTTCAAAACCTTGCTTATTTTTTTGTGGTCAATTCCCTTCAAGTCATTGATTGAGATTGAAGCGGGGGCTATCCTGACTCCTGATTCATGGGAATAAACGCATTCCTTTATGTCTTTTTTCCCCCTGACTGCATCATGCACAGAAAAAGGAACAACAGGCGCGCCCAGATGGATTCCTATGTTTGGTGTTGCAAGGTTTCCGTCAACAACAATTACATGTCTGCCGAATTTTGCGAGGGCAGTGCCGAGATTTATTGCTGTTGTTGTCTTGCCCACCCCTCCTTTTGCGGACGCAACTGCTATTATTTTAGTCATTTTTTCCTTCTATTAGAGAGCTGCAATAATCTATAAACTCATTGGTTTTTTCATAATACTCTGTGATTATGTCAATATTTATCTCAACTTCCCCGTCATCCAGGAATGCTGTCATTGTAACATGCCTTCTGTACTCTCTTGCCCTGCTGAATTTTGCGTTTTTTATTTTCCTGAACAGGAGGTAAAGGTTCACAAAGTTGGCCATGTGGGGGTCATTGGAGTAAATTGTTTTAAGTGTCTGCGCCTTTACTAAAGGGGCTGTTGGGAAATTCACAAGCTGTTTTTTTGACTTTGCCAGCTTGAACAAAGAGTCCATGCCGAAGTCATAGGCATTTACCAGCCGCTCTATTATGTTTTTGATTACATCAACTGTCCTTGTATATTTCAGGCTTACAAAGATAAGATGCTCTGCCCTTTTAAGCTCTTTTCTTGAGTTATCTAAAGATTCCCTCATTTTTCATTACAATTGCGTTTGTTTCCTTTAAAAAGGTTTTTGTCTTTTCCGCATATTTCTTAATCTGGTCTACTGAAAGCGTCTTAAGCTTATAGTTGTCAGAGCATATGACAAAATTGCCTTCCCTTGCAAATTCAACCGGTGATGTCCTGTGCGCAAGGACAGCCTCCTTGATTTCTGAGATAAGACTGACATAGTCCCTGCTGAGCTTGTATTTTGGAGTGCATTTCTGCTTGAACATTTCAAACTTGTTTTCAAAGTTGTCAACAAACGGAGGTATCTTCTTAAATGTCCTCTCATAATAAAGGACTGAGCCCATTGCATTTGTCAAAGCCAAAAATAAGTTTTCCATAACTGCCACAAGCAGTTTGGGGTCTTTGACAAGTGGATATGTCTGGGTCAGCATATGGTCAGCAAGCTTTAATTTTTCTTGGGCTTTGGTTCTGGCCAGTTGAAATTCCTCCATAGTAGTATATAATAGCGGATGACTATAAAAATTTTTCCCGGTAGCTAAGCTTTTAGAGATAGAATTGCTGCTGCTATATCCCCTTGGTTCTCCTCAAGCGCTTTTTTAGCATCTTCAGCGCTTGCGCCTGTCTGCTCAACAACAGTCTGGATGTCTTCTTCACCTATCTCAGGCTCTGATGATGCTTCCCTCTCCTGGATATTCCCGCTTATCTGGAATGTCTCCTGGCCCATCATATTGACCTTTGCAACGCTTGGCTCGGTAATCACTATTTCCTTGTCATCTGTTTTTATTATGACCTCTGTTGCAGGGATGTCAACCTGCTGGATGCCCATCCTTTTCATCATCTGCTGCATTTTCCTCGGATTCATTCCTGGAAACATTTTAACCAAGCAAAGCACTGCCGTATGCATGTAGCAGTATTGTGATTATTATTACAATTATGCAAAGAACTATTACGTGCCCGGGCTTGAACCTTAACTTTGACTTGTACTCGTCAAAGTATCTTGTGATTCCAGCTCCGCTGCTGGGCATTGATATTTTGTCTCTTGCCATTTTTCATTAAATAAAGAGGTTGGGTAAGAGTAAGCCACCTTTTGTCAGACCCTTTTTGCAGCATGGTGCTGCGATGGTCTGCCTTAGCATTTAACTAAGCGCCGTAATGGCTTGCACTGACCAGGGCTGTCCGTTTCATCCTTTCTCTTTAGAACGTCTGCCTGTTAACTCACTTTTGTCGCCAAAAGCTTCAAGGCATCATCCTCCTGAAGAGCGGTTTCGTTTCTGAGACGTTGCCATCCATTTCTGAATCTTGGCTTGCGCCAAGTGGCCTTAAACAGTGGGTGGACTTTCCTAAGCTGCAGATGCAGCCTATGCTAAGTACTTACCCAACCGGTATTAAAGAATCGTGGAGGATTTATAAAGGTTTTGATTATTTGTTTTTCACAAAAACAAGAATTGTAAGTTCTTCCTTTCCCTGCATTACATTCCTTTTTTCCTTAAGCCTGAATTTGTATTTTTCAGCTGATTTTTCAATCTCCCCTTGCTCTTCCATCAGGAGCGCAACAACCCCTTTATCTCTGAGTATGTACTCTGCCTGGTAAAACAGCTCATCATACGCCTTCTCAAGCGCTTTTGGAGGGGTGTGCCTGCTTTTCTGCGGCGGGAAAGAAACAATTTTATCAACGCTCTTCTCCCTGAATTTTATATCAAGCCATTTCGGCTCCTTTCTGCTGAAGCTTATTTTCTTTATTATGCCTGCAATGTTGGCGTTTTTCTTCGCAGAATTTATTGCCTGAAAAGAGGGGTCTGCTGCGGTTATGTCTGCCTTTATTTTCAAGTTTATTTTCTTGTCCTCCGCTTCAAAAAATTTACCAAAATCCATTCCCTCAAACTTTTTGAGCCTTAGAAATAAAAACCTGTCCTTGCTGAAATAGTTCACAGGAAAATTTGCAGCAGACAAAGCAGCTTCAATAGGGATAGTGCCTGATTTGCAGAAAGGGTCAAGCAAAGCGTCTTCCGGCTTGAATCCGGCAATCTTCAGGAGCGAAAAAGCAACTGTTGGCTTTATTTTTTCAGCTCCCTTGAATATTCTGTAATCCCTTATCCCCAAATCTCCTCCTGAGAAATCAATGCCGAGGTGGCATTCGCTGTTATTAATAAAAACAAAGAAAGTTGTGTCCGGGCTTTCAAGGCTGACTTTTGCATTGGTCTTGTCAATGATAAATTCGCCAACCTCTGGCTCAAGCTCCTGAGCCCCGAACTCCTTGTTATTAATCCAGCTTCTTACTGCAAATGTTATTTTGCGGTTTATCCATTCATCAATCTTAATCTGTTTTATTTTTTCTTTTATATCCCCTGTTTTTTTGATTTTAAAGCTGTCCAGCAAAAAAAGGACTTTCAGTACTGACTGCGCCCTGTAGCATATCCTGAAGAAATCCTCAAAGTTTTCTGCCTCAAAAATAACATACCCTTCATAAGTTTTTGTTTTTGCTTTTGTCAATTCCCTTATTTCAGAAGCTGATATGTCTTCAATTCCCGGATTGGTTACAGCAAGGCCTTTCATTCTTCATTCGGAATCTTTGCTGCTGCGGCAAGACTGTCTCCTTCTCCGAGTTTCATTACCCTTACTCCCTGCGTGTTCCTCCCTATAACAGAAATATCCTTTGCAGCAATCCTTATGATTATCCCATTCTTTGTTATAAACATTATTCCGTCTTCATCGCTGACAGACATTATTGAGGAAACCTTTCCGTTTTTTTCTGTTATCTTGAGGTTTATTACTCCAACCCCTCCCCTGTTAATCAGCCTGTAGTCTGATACCTCTGTTCTTTTTCCAAAACCATTTTCAGTCACTGTGAGGAGTGTTTTGCTTTCCTCTGCCACAACCATCCCTACAACCCTGTCTGCGCCTTTTATTTTTATTCCTCTTACTCCTGCAGCTGTTCTTCCCATAGGCCTTATGTCTGTTTCATTGAACCTTACAGCCATTCCTTCTGAAGTCGCTATAACCAGCTCTTTCTTTCCGTCTGTTAACCTTGCATCAATAAGCTCGTCTCCCTTGTTTACCGCTATAGCAACAATCCCCCCCCTTCTTGGGTTTGAGAAATTGTCAAGCGATGTCCTCTTGACTGTTCCGTGCTTTGTCGCGATTGTTATGAACAAATCGCTCTTGAATTCATCTACAGGAACATATGTTGCGATTTTTTCATCCTTTTCAAGCTGGATTAGGTTGACAATCGCTGTTCCCTTGGCCTGCCTTGTGGCTTCAGGTATTTGGTAGACCTTCAGCCAGTGAACCTTTCCCTTGTTTGTAAAGAACAAAAGAGAAGAATGCGTGTTTGCCACAAATAAATCCTCAATAAAGTCCTCTTCTTTCTTTCCTGCGGCTATTACCCCCTTTCCTCCCCTTTTCTGCTCCTTGTATGTTGAAACAGGAATTCTTTTTATGTATCCTGCATGACTGATTGTGACAACAACATTCTCTGGCTTGATCAGGTCCTCAACCTCTATTTCAGAATCCCCTCCTAAGATTACCTGTGTTCTCCTCTTGTCGCCGTATTTTTCCTTTATTTCTGAAAGCTCTTTCTTGATTATTTCAAATACCTTGTGCTCTGACCCAAGAATCTCCTTGAGATCGGATATCAGCTTGATTGTGTCCTGGTGGTCTTTCTTCAGCTTTTCCTGCTCTAAAGATGTCAGCCTCTGCAGCCTCATTTCAAGTATTGCCTGAGCCTGCTTGTCTGAAAGCTTGTATTTTGATTCAAGAGCTGCTTTTGCTGATTCAACAGTTTTGCTTGACTTAATAAGCGCCACAACATCATCAACATTGTTCAAAGCAACTATAATCCCCTCAAGAATATGCGCCTTTTCATCTGCTTTGTCAAGCTCAAACTTGGTCCTTTTTTTGACAACATTCTTTCTATGGTCAACAAAATATGCCATCATCTGCTTAAGATTGAGTATTTTTGGCTCGTTGTTGACAAGACCGAGCATTATGACCCCGAATGTTGTCTGCATGTTTGTGTGCTTGTAAAGCTGGTTAAGCACAACATCAGGGTTTGCTCCCTGCTTTAAGTCAATGACAATCCTCATGCCTGTTCTGTCTGACTCGTCCCTTAAGTCCACAATTCCCTGAATTTTCTTGTCCCTTACAAGAGAGGCAATCTCTTCTATAAGCGCGGACTTGTTTACCTGGTAGGGTATTTCTGTAACAATTATTCTTGTCCTGGTTTTTGTTTCTTCAACCGAGGCATTTGCCCTTACCCTTATCTTTCCTTTTCCTGTCTTATATGCCTGCCTTATGCCGTCTGTTCCGCAGATTGTTGCTCCTGTCGGGAAATCCGGGGCTGTTACTTTCTGCATTATCTGTTCAACACTTATCTCTGGATTTTCAATAAGGCTGATTATTCCGTTGCAGATTTCTGTTACATTATGCGGCGGGATATTTGTTGCCATTCCGACAGCTATGCCACTGCTTCCGTTAATCAGGAGATTCGGCACTTTTGAAGGAAGAAGCACAGGCTCCTTCAGGCTTCCGTCAAAATTAGGTATGAATTTGACTGTATTCTTGTCTATGTCCTGGAGAATTTCCTCAGAAATCTGCATAAGCCTTGCCTCAGTATACCTCATAGCAGCTGCATTATCTCCGTCAACGCTTCCAAAGTTTCCCTGCCCCTGGACAAGGGGGTATCGCATGGCAAAATCCTGTGTCATCCTGACCATTGCATCATAAACAGCTGCGTCGCCGTGCGGGTGGTACTTGCCCAGAACCTCTCCGACAATTCTTGCTGATTTTTTGAAAGGCTTGTTGTGGAGCATGCCCATCTTGTACATGGCATAAAGGATTCTCCTGTGGACCGGCTTCAGCCCGTCCCTTATGTCAGGCAGCGCCCTGCCTACAATGACAGACATAGAATAGTCAAGGTAAGATGATTTCATCTCATCTTCAATTACAGCAGGAACTATCTTCTCTTTCTTCTGCTCCTCTGGCTGTTTTTTGTCTTCCATTTTTGCTTATTTTTATCAAGAAAACTGTCTTCCTCTGTATTAAAAAAAGCTTGTGCCTTTATAAAGGTTTTGGTTGAATTCTGGCTTCTCAAGGCTTATAAATGAAGAATTCGGGGGGTATTTAAATGGATTTTTCAGGCTTTTAACTGTTTGATTATGTGGCTTGAAACACTAAAGCTGTGGCCGCAGTAAACGCATGCTTTTTTTTTGCTTGAAATGATTTTGTCTTTTGAGCTATACTTCATCCTGTTTCCGCATTTCGGGCACTGCAAAAGGAACATTTTAGTATCCCTCGGGCGTTTTTTCCGTTTCTTCCCCTTCTTCTGTTTTTTCTTCAGGCTCAGGCTTTTCTTCCTCTTTGCCAAAAACTATTTCGTCAACCCTTCTGTCAATCTTTTCCTGCACATCTTTCGGAACACCTTTTTCAAAAAGCATTTTTCCCTCTCTTTTTTTCACGGGTGTTTTTGTTCTTTGCTCTGCAGCCTCCTCAGCCAGTTTGGATGTGGTTATTCTTTCCTCTTCAGGCTCTTCCTTTTCTTCTTTTTCTTCCTTCTCCTCCTCAGGCTCTTCTTCTTTCTCTTCTAATTCCGGCTGCTCTTCCTCTTTGGGTCCCTCTTCAGGCGCAGTTTCTTCTTCCGGCTCTTCCTTTTCTTCTTCCGGTGCTTCTTTTTCTTCTCCTTCTTTATATAACTTGAATTTTTCCTCAAATTCTTTTTCCTTTTTCTTTGATTCTGCTTCTTCTTTTGCCCTGCCCTTTTTTTTGGCTTCTTCAATCATATCTTCTTTTTTCAGCTCTTCTGCCTCCTCAATAAGGTGTTTTTTCTCTTCGCCAGGAAGCCCCACTTCAACAACATCCAGCTTTCCAAGCTTCTCTTCAACCATTTCAAGGTTTGATTTTGGCTTTTCAAGCTCTGTGCCTTCGGCAATCTCAGAATCATATGTCTCAAGCTTTTTCTTGCGCCCTTTTTTGTCCACTAAATCAACTTCCGGAATTTTTTCTTCCTTTTCTTTTATATTTTTTTCAAGCTCTTCCATTTCCTTTTCCTCTGATTTCCTTATTTCCTCCTCTGCTCTTTTTGATTCTGTTTTTTTTGCTTTTGATTCCTGCTTGAGTTCAGATGCCTCTTCCTCTTTAAGCTCCACTGCCTTTTCAAGCTCTTCAACTGTTTTGAACCTTTCCTTGAGTTTTTCCGGAGGAACGTCAAAATATTCAAAAAATTTAGGGCTTAGCTTGATGAGCTTTGTCCTTCCCTTCTTTTCCCTTGTTATGTATCCTGACTCCTCAAGCTCTCTCAAATGGTCGTAAGCCTTGTTTGTCCTTATCCTGATTATTTCTGACTGCAAAACAGGGGATTTATATGCTATTACCGCAAGAGTCTCCATGATGGTCTTGCTAAGCTCAGACTGTGTAACAAGGTTCTGGACCAGAGAGGCGTATTTCTCCCTTACTGTCAGCTTCCATGCTGTTCCTTCCTGAACAAGCATAAGCGAACTGTTTTCAGAATCAAATTTTTCCTTCAGCTCTTTCAGAACTTTTTCAACGAGGCTGGGGTTGTGGATTAGCCTGCAAAGCTTCGCTATCTCGGTTATGTCGACTTTTTTTCCTGCTGCAAATAATATTGACTCAACTTTCTTTTTCAATTCATCGGTCAGTTCTTGCATAATTCCCCTCTTTTTCCCGCAGCTTTCCTTCCTTGACAAGCTCATCTAAGAAAGGCTTAAGCTGCTGCTTTGGCACCCCTATTTTGGCTGAAAGAGTCTCAATTGTCCTTCCTTCATTCCCTATCATATAATCAACAAAATTTCTTAGAATTTTTTTTGCATTTTTGTCAAGAATTGTGTTTTTTGCCCTAAGGGTTTTTATGATCATGTCGCTGTTGTGCAGTTTTGCCTGCATATCGTTAAGAGTGTCCGTAAGGCCTCCTGAATCAAGCACAAGCTCTTCAGGCTGCAATATTTCGATTGAAGAAGGCATTGAGTCAAAGCAGAAATCGATAAGCTTCTGCGCGTTCTTGAAATTTATGTCAAGCTCGGCAAACGTGCTGAATAGCTTGTTCTGCTCTTTTGCAGGAGCAAGCTCTTCTTTGATTATCTCCAGTTCTTTGTCCCTTTTCAGGCCTTCAACATATCCCTTGAGGGTTTTCTCTATATGTTCCTTGGGTGCGCCAAGCATTTCAATAATAACCCTCGCAAGAATCTTTTGCTTTTTGCTTTCTTCGGACATTTTGACATTAAAAAATAATAAGACTTAGTATAAAAAGGTTTCTTTACCTTTTCCATATCAGGGCAATAGAAATAAGTGTTGTCAAAGCCAGCAGAAAATACGGCGCTGCCTTTCTTAGTTTGTCATTTGATCCTGTTTCTGGTGTATTGCTCTCTGTTTTGTTCATTCCCGAAGAAAAATCTGCCAGTTTTTGCGTGTTTTTGTCAACAGAAAAAGAGACTGTTACTGATTTATTAGCCAAATCCGCTGATTTTCCTTTGAGAAAAATGGTTTTTTCAGCGAGATTGTCATCAGGAGATATATCCTCGCAACCCAAATCAGCAATCCTTGCCTTCAAGACAATGTTTTTCCCGATATTTTTTGCAGTGAACGATTTTTTATTCTGGTTTGTCGTGTTTATTTTTTGCTTTACAATGCTGCCGTCCGAATCTTCAATCCAGTATTCAATAACATAATCAAAGTCGCTGCTGCTCAGTTTAGGGGAAAATTCTATTTTGTCTCCATTGTCAAATTCATTGTTATCTGTTTCGAGAAAAATCGAGATGTTGCATTCAGCTGCGCTCGCAAAAGGCGCTGCCAACAAAAATAGGAGCGGTATTACTATGCTTTTCATGCAAATAAGGGCTATAATTGACTTAATAAAAACTAAGAGAAAAAAATCGGAAGGATTGCGATTGCGCTATTCCCAGACTCCTGGGATTTTATGACCACAGCTGCATTTGCTGTTTTTTACCTTATTCTCATCTACGCTGAACCAGTTCCTTGTTATTAAAACCTCCCCGCATTTCGGGCAGGCAGTATTCCCTTCATTTTCCACTTTTATGTTTCCTGCATAGACATAGTTAATCCCCTCTTCCAGCGCGATTTCCCGTGCCCTGAGAACTGTTTCAGGAGGTGTTGCAGGAAGGTTTTTCATCAGATAGCATGGATAAAAAGCAGAAAAGTGCAAAGGAACATCCGGGCCAATATTGTCTTTTATCCATCTGCACATTTTTTTGATTGTTTCTGGATCATCATTCAGGGTTGGAATCAAAAGTGTTGTCAGCTCAACCCAGACTCCTTTCTCATACAAAGTCTTTATTGTGTCAAGAACAGGCTGGAGCCAGGCTCCTGTGATTTCTTTGTAATACTTGTCAGTGAATCCTTTCAAATCAATGTTTGCAGCGTCAATGTATTTGCATAATTCAAGAAGCGGCTCCTGGTTTATGAAGCCGTTGCACACAATAACGTTTTTCACCCCTTTCTTCTTTGCAAGCTTTGCAGTATCGAGAACATATTCGTAATAGACAATCGGCTCATTATAGGTATATGCTATGCTTTTGCATCCGGACTCTACTGCATTCTTTACAATCTCAGAAGGCGGAAGCTTGTCTGTGTAAACATCTTCCGGGTTAGCCTGCGATGTTGTCCAGTTCTGGCAGAACTTGCAGTGCAGGTTGCAACCAGCTGTCCCTATTGAATAAGCTGTGCTGCCTGGCAGAAAATGGAACAGCGGCTTTTTTTCAATTGGGTCAATTGCAACTGCACACGCTTCTCCATAAACAAGGGAATAGAGCTTCCCGCCTTTGTTCTCCCTTACCCTGCAGTTGCCTCTTTCTTTGTCTTTTATAATGCAGTTCCTTGGGCATAGGTGGCACTGGACTGTTTTATCCTTTTTCTTTATCCAGAAAAGAGCTTGCTTCATTTGGCAGTCTTGAATTCATCAATAACCTTATTGACAATGTCTTCAGGCCATCCCCTGTTTATCATGCCTTCTCCGACTTTGTCTGCAGTGAACCCTCTGTTCATGTTTGATTTCATTGCGTTTCTTAATATTGATATGTTAACATCCTCAATAACGTCGTCTACTGTTGTTTTGGGCCATCCCTTGCTCACAAGCGCCTGCTTTAGCTTGAGCTCGTCATATCCTTTGGTTATGTCGCTTTTTACAGGCTCCTCAAGCATTGCCTTGTTTATTTCCTTTATCGCCTGGTCAACAAGATATTTTGGCCATCCTATCTCAAGCAGCGCTTCCCTTATGCTGTCTTCAGGAACTCCCCTGATTATATCCCTCTTTATTGCTGCTTTAAGCGAATCCATGTATGAGTAAGCTGGCATTTCTTTGATTTTCTTTGCTCTTTGTTTTCCTACAAACAGCCCTCCTGCAATGAGCAATCCTGACGCAACAATTGCAAGCAGGTAGACCCACAGCCCGACGCCCAGTATTTCTTTCTTGAAAATGCTTACTTGTGCAGGCTGTTCAATTGGGGGTAGTGGAGGGGGTGTTGTCCTTGCTGGAACCTGTTCTTCAGGCTCTGGCGCAAGCACTGTTGTGCACAATCCATTCACGCAGCTGTTTCTGCAGTCTGCATCGCTCAGGCATATCCTGCCGTCAACACATGGAGCGCAGCTTCCTCCGCAGTCAACATCGCTTTCATCCTGATTGATTACATAGTCTGTACAGGTTGGAGTGTAATCACATACCTGGGTGTCTGCAGGCCTGAAGTAAAATGTTCCGCATCCATTAATATCAATACAAGTCCTGTATTGTATGCTGTAAGGAGTGCAGTCATCCCATTCTGTGCAGTTCCAGTTCTCAGTGCACCTGGCAGCTCCTCCGCCACCGCCTCCGCCTCCTGAAGGTGTGGTTTTTATCTGGATTGTGTCTGAATAGCTGTCAGACTCGCCGAAGTTGTCTGTTACTGTCAATGTGACAGTGTATGTCGCCTGCGAAGTGTAAGTATGGTTTGCGTTTTGCGCTGTTGAGTTTGCTCCATCTCCAAAGTCCCAGAAGTATGTTAAATTGTCATTAAGCAATCCTTCTCCTGGGACTCCTGGGCTTGTTGAAGGAATGTTGTAGTCTGCTGAAGTGTCTGTGAATGTGACTTCTGTATTCGGCTGGGCTGAGCTCGGTCCTGTGAATTCTGCAGATGGAGGATAGTTGATTAAATCTGTCAGGTTTTCAGTTCCTGAGAAGGACGCATCATACGTTGTTCCGTTAAACGTAATGTATCCGCTTGTTATCTCCCATCCATTTATGTTGCATAATACTCCGTCAAACTCTGACTTCCTGACAAATGCATTGTTTACGGTGCAGTTTGTTCCGTTTGAGTTGGCGATTGTTGAAACATTTACAAGGCAGTTGTATAGGTTGCTGGCTGTTATGTTCGAGTTTGTAAGGTTGCTTATCACTATTCCTGTTATGTTTGTGAAATTTCCATTGTAGAAAACGCTATCAACATATGAGTTTACAAGATAGCTTGGTCCCTCAACAACAGTCAGCATCACCATGTTGCTTGTTGCGTTGTTTCCTTCGGGGTCATAAGCTGTGAAAGTTACGTTGTTTGTTCCAACAAAGTTAACATCAGGCTCAAATGTGGTTATGCCTGTGGTATTCTCTATATAGACTGTGATATTACCCGGCGTTGTTGACGTGAAGTTAAGGGGGTCTGATTCAGGATCTGTAAAGTAATTTGTTAACGTTAATGTAAGGTTTGTATTCTTAGCCCAGTTTTGATTTGGTATGGTTTGCGACAGGACTGGGAAATCGCTTACGCTCAAAACAACTAGTGTAATATTGTTGCTGTCAACGGTATGGTTTCCTGCATCTTTTGCCCTAAACTTAACATATGAAACACCGTACCAGTTTGGATTTGGAACAAGTGTGGCTGTCCCCAGCGTATTGTTTATTAAAACAGCAATATTTGAAGGGGATGAGGTTACACTATATGTTAAAGCTGTCAAGTCTGGGTCGCTGAAGTAGTATGATAGATTGATTGTGTGGTTCTGGTCCTCGTTCCATGTCTGCTGGAGTATCTCTTCGTTAAGCACAGGAGGGTCGTCATCAGCATTTGTCACATTGCATGTTGCATAGACAGTTGCCGAGCCAGAGCCGTCTGTTGCTGTGAAGTTAATTGTTTCAACGCCAACAAAGTTGGTTGATGGTGCAAATATCCCTGCACCTGTTACAGAGTTGAGGTTAACTGCTATCTGCGAGCTTGGGGACTGCTCGTAATAATAGATTGCGTCATTATCATCATCCTCAAACCATGGAGAGATGTTAAAGCTCTTGTTTGTCCCTTCAGCCCATGTGAAATATGCAGTCGTGTTTGAGGCGTTCTTTAGGTGGACGTCATCAGGCTGAGGAGTTACATATATAACAAACTCATTGCTCTGACCGACAGCTCCCTGGCTGTCTCTTGCGAAAATTATGAAGCTTTCATATCCGTTCCAGTTTCTGGCTGGGGCAAATGTCACATAGCCTGTTGAGTTAAATGTGGCATTAAAGTGCAGAGGAGTTGTGTTCAGGGAGTAATTAAGGCTCCAGTCGTTGTCTTCAACATCTGTGAAATGATTTGGAAGGTAAATTGTGTGGTTTGTGTCTTCGTCTATTGTTATGTAGCTCTTGGTGTTGTCAGGTATGTTGAAGTCAAGAGAAGGGATATCATTAACTGAATTGACAGTCAAAGTAGTGTACGGAGCTGAATATGTTCTTGCTTTTTCGTCCTCAGCATAAAACCTTATGAAATTCTGGCCATACCAATTAGCGTCAGGCATAAGAGTAACAACTCCTGCAGTCTGGTTTATGCTGATATTAATATTTGAGGGTGTTGAAAGGAACTGGTAGCCATAAACAAGAGTATCGTTGTCAGGGTCCCAGAAATAATAGCTCAGGTTAACTGTTTTGTTCTCATCTTCGTTCCATGCAGCAAGGGATATAGGCCCATTAATGAACTGAGGGGGGATGTTTGCTATTACTGTAAGTGTTATGTTCTTTAATGCATCTTTTGCTCCGTCGCTTACATTGAATGAAGCTGTGCATGAGCCTGTCCAGTTTGCGGCAGGCACAAAAAGCACATCTGTAGTTGAGTTTATTGATGCGGTTATATTGACGCAGTTTACATTTACATTGTAAAGCAGTGTTTCATTGTCAGGGTCAAACACATAGCCCTCAAGATTTGTTATTGTTTGGTTCCTGTTCTCATACCAAACCTGGTTCCCTAAAGAGTACACAAACTTTGGACCTGTGTCATTTTCCATTGCCCAGTATTTTATGCTTCTGAAATCAGTCACATTAAAGACTAAGGTGCAGCTGCCGTTTGTCTTGCAGTTTTGAGGGGAGGATGGATAAGAGATTATTTTGCAGATGCTTTCAGGGCATAGCTGCATATCGCCTGTGCTGTTGAGGTACCATACTGAAGGGAAAACCAAGCTAAGGTTGTACAGCGTGATATTGGCTGACTTGTTCAGATTTGGCAGCATTGTTGTGTTGATGAAAACATATTTTCCATAACCAGGACCGTTATTTACAATATCTAGGTTATTATTCCAGTCAAGGGTTCCTGCAGAAACATTAACAGGGCTGTTAAAGGCTATTTTGCCGAGATTCTGCTTTTCAAGTACAACATTGCTTACATTGTCTATGTCAAAATCAAACTCCCTTGATATTGGTCTTGTAAAGTTTGTTGTTAATGTTCCGTTGAAAAGTGTTGCTGTAGGCGCTCCTTCCTGTAATGAGTAGCTTGTTTCGTTTGTTAAATTAAAGTCTGTTACATTAATAAGGAACGCTAACGATGTTCTCGAAAGATATGTGCAGCTGCTCCTGCACCTGACTCCATTTTTCATGATAACCGGATAAGTCAGGCTTTCATTATAGAACAAAATCTGTGCAGGCTTGTTTAATCGTGAGGCTATAGTTGAATTTGAGGTGTTTATTGTTGCGTTCCTGTACTGCAGAATGATGTCCCTGCTTAAGTTAAGCTGTGTTGCATTTATTGGCTGAAGGAAGTCTATTCTTGCACCTGAGCTGTTCTGGACATAAACATTTGAAACATTTTCTATGTTCAGTGAAGGAGTCCATCTAAAGTCAGTTGCAGAGTTAAAAATAGAGACATCAGGAGCAAGTTCTATGCCGTATAATGCGGTTATTGGTATTGTGCTGAACCCGTCAATTTCAAAATAAAGCAGCCCTGATGTATAGCTCATGGCGCTGCAGCTGCTGCATGCTGTGCTGTTCTGATAAACTGCAGGATAAACAAATGTAAGGTTAAACAGCTCGATATTTGAAGAGACATTAAGCTCTGGCAAAGCTGAGATGTTTATGCTGAAATTATTGCTTGATAGGTTAATATTTCTTGAAAGATTAAGCTTTGTGTAATTTGCCGGTTCTGTGAATTCAACTTTTCCGTACTGGTTTTTCAGTATTGCATTTGAATAGTTTTCTATGTCTGGTATGAGGTTTATGCTGAAGTTGGTTGTCAGACCCACAGGAAGCACAGGCTCAAATGCAGATACATCAGGAGCAAGCTCCTCAGCACTATAAACGCTGAAGTTCTGTACATTAAAGATTAATGTGCCTCCGTCAAAGCTCACAAATTCGCACTGTTCTTCTGCACAATCAGTGTAATTAACAAGAACATTCGGATAAGTCATATTAAGATTGTAGATTGAAATCTGTGCAGGAACATTAAGCATTGGAATCTGTGCTGTGTCAACTGATATATTGTTCTGGCTGATGTTGATATCCTGGGTCAGGTTAAGCCTTTGCAGGTTAACAGGAGACAGGTTTACTGGGACAAGGAACTCTATTTTTCCGTATTGGTTCTCAATAGTAAAGTTGCTTACGTTCTGAAGGTTTATGCCTGTGTTGATGCTGAGGTTTGTTGTTGCGCTGCCGTTATATCCAATTATATCCGGTGATGCTTCAATTGACTCGTATTCTGTCTTTGAAATATATGAAGCAAGTTTGAGATTGTCGTTTGCATTATCATAATAGCTTATGTAGATGTTATTATATTTGTCAACAGCAATTGAAGTGTATTCCCCGACATTTCCGGTATCTACAGTTTCTGTTATCCAGCTTGAACCATTGTAGTAAGCCTGCTTTAGGCTTGTATTTGTTTCATCATAATAGCTAATGTGAGGATTATTGTTGCTGTCAACAGCAATTGACGTATGTTTTCCGACAGAAGCTGAATTGTCAACGGTTTCAATGTTCCAGTTGCCTGAATTATTGCATCCAGACGAGCAGGAAGCATATTTCAAGCTTGTATTAGTTATATCATAATAGCTTACGTGTAGCTTATCATTTTCATCTATAGCTAATGAAGTGTATTGCCCTACACCTGTAGCTGCAGGGTTATCTATTGTAAGTTTCTGCCATGAAACACCATCGTAGTAAGCATACTTCAATCTATCATTAGTTACATCATAATAAATTATGTGTGGGTGTCCTGTACTATTCAAATCTAATGATGTAAAAAGCCCTACATTGTCTGCGGATTCAACAACAGTAGTGCTCCAGGAAGAACCATTAAAGTAAGTGTATTTAAGGTCATCATTTGTATCATCATAATAGCTAATGTGAGGATAATTTTCTTCATCAAGAGCAATTGAAGTATATTTTCCAGTGCTTCCTGAAGTTTCAATGGTTTCAGTATTCCATCTCAAACCATTAAAATAGGCATATTTTAAATCTTCTCCTGACGAATTATGATAACTTATGTGCGGTTGTTTCTTATTGTCTAATTTTATTGAATTAAAAAGACCGACATTATCTGGTTCATCAATATCACTTATTAGCCATTGGACTCCATCCCATTTTGCATATCTCAGATTATCATAAGTTTCATCATAATAGCTAATGTGGGGCATGTCATACTCGTCAATATCTAAGGAAGTAGAATATTGGCCAACATTATAAGTTGCATTTCCGTCAACAGTCTGCGTCTCCCATTCTTTATACGTCCCTAATGTTGTAACATTAAATTTAAGGTCGCCGTCTGTATAGCTTTGGAACTTGCACCTGCTTGCAGGGCAGGTTTCTCCGTCATGCAGAATCCAGGGATATACATAACCTAAATCATACAAGTAGATGTTTGCTGATTTGTTTAATGCATTTAATGTAGGCGAGATTATGCTCAAATATGCCTGGCTGAAGTTGATGTCATTGTCAAGGCTTAAGCCTGTGAAATTTGCTGCCCCGATTAATTCAATCTTTCCATAATCGCAATCCTCGATAACAGCATTTGATACGTTGCTTATCTCGGTTATGTTGAAAAATTCTGTTGTGTTGCAGCCAAAGCTGTCATAGTGGGGGATTTCAGCAG
The DNA here is from genome assembly GCA_016932755.1 of Candidatus Woesearchaeota archaeon. Classification (GTDB taxonomy): domain Archaea; phylum Nanobdellota; class Nanobdellia; order Woesearchaeales; family JAGWAF01; genus JAFGCE01. Next base: position 4,083 of record JAFGCE010000001.1, on the reverse strand, counting down.
GCCAGCTGCAGTCTGGGCAGTAAGTAAAGTCTTCGCTTGATGCGCAGAAGTAATCATAGTTGCATGCAGGGCAGTCTTCCGGCGCAGTCAGATAAGTTTCATAATAAGGCGCTGCAGAATCGCATCTTCCGTTGCCTCTTCCTTCAGGCCAGTTTGGAAGGCTGCACGTAGCCACCTTGCCTAAATAAGCCTTGAAGCCAAGTATGTAATCCTTCAGTTTCTCATACACCCCAAACTCTGCGTTGAAGTCAACTTTTGACGACCACTGGCTTCCGCTCCAGTTATCATACGAAGCCACTATCAAATTTTTGTCTGTCAAATCGACGCTTCCGTCATTATTGACATCAAGAGTTTGGTTTATTGAATCATTGTTTCCTTCATATATTACAAATGAGAGTTCTTCTGTCTGTGTCTGGAAAGTTGTAGTGTTTGGTCCTGTCAAGATTAAGACAGACCTTCTTTCTGGGAGAGAAGCAGGACTAGCACATATCTTCCATTCATATTCTGCTTCCAGAGGAGATTCTGGGCTTGAAACAACAATATAATACAGCCCATTAGCAGTCAGGCTTGCAAACCCTCCCTCAAAGCTTACATTATAAAGCTGGAATGTGGATTCTGTTATTGGCTCCAGAGTTCCAGTTGCTTTTGCAGTAGTGTTCATATTAGGTCCTGATACCCCAGGCTCGCGTATCTCTACTTTAATGTCTTTTGTCCCAGAACCGTTGTACAGCTTCAAGTAAAGACCCACATAATTCAGCTCTTCAACATCTGCCCTAAAAGGCTGCGCAAAAGAGCGGTTATATCCGAAATATTTTGAGGTTGTAAGACTTGACTCACAGGAAGCTATTTTCTTTATCTGCGTCTGGGGGTTTGATGCGTAAAAAGAATAGTAATCACTGTCATCAGAGTCTATTTTTCCGTCTCCGTTTATGTCATATCTCTCATTCCAGCCGGGAGTTCCGCTGTATCTTAGATTATCCGGTATTTCTTTTATGATGTCCTCATCAGAAGTGTCGCAATCACCGTCAACGTCAAGGTCAGCGCATGCAGCGCTCAGCCATGCCTGGAAAAGGAACTCTTTTGATGTGTCACCCTGCCACCCCGATGAAGAGGTTTGGTTCCAGTAGCTTCCGTTTACATTTATCGCAAAAGGGCTGTACAATAAATACGACTCTCCGTTATCTGTTAACAAGGAGTCGTAGAGTGGAGCTGAAACAAGAATATCCATGTATTCATCAGAATTAACATGCCCCAAGGAAATAGATTGGGGGTAGTCCCCAAGCAGGGCATTATTTGCTCTACCATACCAGATAGTGCCTGACATGGAAGAAACATCAAATGTAGAATTATCTTTCAAAGGACCATAAATAGCATAAATGTTTCCCCTTTTTGTAGCTGCACTGCTATTGGGCGCACTGGTCAGGATATCATCATAACCATCATTGTCTATATCCCCTGAAGTAACTGAGGAGCCTAGCTCCACATCATTGTTTGTTAAATCCCTTATTATCACATCTGCATTGCTAAGGCTTGTTTGCCCTTCAACAGGACCTAATAATACATAAACTGCACCATCATCACTGTAAGCCCCAGGAGCGCCGATTATTATATCACTATATCCATCATTATTAGTGTCGCCTGAAGCGACTGAATATCCTGCGAAGTCATTTGCATCCTCGCCATAGAACATCGCATTATTATCTAATATGCTCATCTCATCATCATTAGGCAAAGGTCCGTAAAATACATAAACCGCACCCCTGTTAGTCTGGCCGCTGGAATCATACATATTAGCACCGATGATGATGTCATCATAGCCGTCATAATTTATGTCTCCAACTGCAACAGAATTCCCGAAATCTGTATCGGTATTGAGAGCAGTTATGTTTACATCAGCATCGGTCAAATAATGGTCTCCATAATGGGGTCCGTAGACAATATAGACAACACCAGTATTTGTATTGTAATTAGGCGCTCCAATAACAAGATCATCATAACCATCATTGTTAATATCCCCAGAAGCAAGACCTTTGCCAGCCTCGCTGAGGGACGGGCCTCTCCATCTGGTAAATGAAGAGATATTGCTTATGTTCATATTTGAGTTATATTTTTCAGATTTTCCGTAGATAACAAAAACCTCGTTGTTATTATGGGGTGCTGAAACTATAATGTCGTCATAACTATCACCATTAAAATCTCCGGTTGCCAAAGAAAACCCCAATAGCACGTTATCCGTTTCCCCATACCAGCTTGCATCTGCATTGCTTATGTTAACCCCGCTGTTGTTGCTAATTGGCCCGTATATAAGGTAAATTTTTCCTGCTACTGTCCCTCCTTCATCATTGCCTCTTGCAGCGATTATAATATCATCATAGCCGTCATTATTGATGTCCCCTGTCACCAGAGAAGATCCTGAAACATCGCTTGCTGATTCACCATACCAGCTTGCATTGGAGGTATTGACCATTAATGAGCTTACGTTGTTGTAATACCACTCGTACGAATCATTTGCTGAGCCAGGAGAGCTTACAACAAGATGGTAGAGTTTATTCTCGTATAATGCAGGGGGGTTGTTGAAAGGAATTGTTATCCAGCTGCTTCTGTTAAGCTCAAATGAAGGGACAAGCGATGTTGAGCCAAGAAGATAAGTCTGGTTTGGCCCTCCTGTTGAATTTGCCTCATAGACATCTACAACTACCTCATTAAGATTTGCTGTCGTGTTTCTCAGGTGCAGCCTTATTTTTGTAAGCTGGCCTGTGTAGCTCGGAACAAAAGACTGCGAAAGATTGTTTGCCCCTCCGAAATATGCTTTGTTGTTTTCAAACTTAATGTTCTGCTTGTTTATGCCCCCGACATGCCAAGGCGCGTGGTAGATATTGCAGTCTATTACTTCATTGTGCTCATAGTATTTCAAGAATATAACCCTATCAATCCACGTTATGCTTCCATCGCCGTTAAAGTCTATTGTTAAGTCATCATCTTCCCAGTACTGCTCAAAAAGCTGCCTGTCATATTCATTTACATATCCGTCATTCCCAACCCCGTTTTTGTCAGCAAGGTCAGGGCAACCATTTGTGTGCTGAAAATATCTTGGCATGTTGCATGTTACAATGTCCCCGAAAAAGGCTGTCATGCAGTCCTTGTCCCTTGTCCCTATGTATCCATCTGCATTCATGTCAGCGCCAGGGTAATAAGTGTCTGCTGTGTTGTTTCCAAGAAGGGTTTGGAACAAAATGTAATCATCCTGTTCAACAATGCCATTCCCATCCAGGTCAGGGCATCCCTGCTGGCATTTTTCAAAATTGAGCTCTGTTTCCGGGAGATTGCAGAAAGCCTGTCCTCCTTCTATGTCTTTGTAGTAATCCCTTAATGGGACAAAGCATTTCTGGAAATCAAGCGCGTTTGTCACAAGCCCGTCTCCGTTAAAGTCAGCCATTGTTTTTATAGCCGGATCTGTGATATCCCCCTCCAGTATCTGGGCAAATACTGATTCATCTTCACCATCTATTACAGTATCCCCGTTGAGGTTTATGCATGATTGAGAGTTATTGAAGCAGTAAGAGGGCACATACCCCGCAGGGTCAAAAACACTCGCTCCTGTCAGTGAGGGGTTCATGTCAGATAAGAACATAACACTCCCTATGAGGAGGATTACTGCGAAGAGGGTTACAGCAAATCCTGTGTTAGCCTTCCTGTTCATATCACATCAAGCCCTCCTTCCGTTGTCTTCTTGTATTTTTGGAGAGTTTTTTTTACGCTTGATTTCTTGATTTTGAGCTTGTCAGATTTTTCCTCAATGTTTCTTACAATTTCAGAATGCGCTCCGAAAGAAGGTGTGTCAATTTTTTTCAGCAGAATGCCCTCATCAGTCACTGTATACATCCAAAAGCCCGTGCCTTCATCTATCTTCAGCTCGCGCCTTATGTCTTTAGGTATTACTATCTGTCCTCTTTTGTCGCACTGGACAAGCTTGGGATATTTCTTTACTGCCACTGTTTAAGCCCTATTATTTCTGATTTTCAGATAAAATATCTGAATTAGTTTATTTTTTTCTGATAATTTAACCAATATACGGATTATTAT
>JAFGCE010000009.1 GCA_016932755.1 Candidatus Woesearchaeota archaeon | reverse complement strand
TTCCCCCTTGCCCTGCCGAGATAAGTTCCTGCATAGAAAGGCTTTTTTGTTTTTTTGATAATGCTTTCAATCTCTTTTGTCACCAAAAAATATTTGTTGTCTTCTACAAAAAAAGCGCCAGGCCCGCTGCCAAATCCCTTAATCCCGAATTGTATCAAAAAATGCTCTAATATTTTCATGTTTTCACCAATTTAGCTGCAAAAAAACCCTGGGTTTCCCTTGAAGGCCAGAATCTTTTTTGCGTTACCAGATTTACCTTGAAATTTTTTGAGAACCATTCAATGTTTTCCTCATTTTCTTCAGGCTCAAGCGAGCATGTTGCGTAAACAAGCACCCCTCCAGGCTTAAGCGCATCATAGCATGCCTTCAGAAGCTTCCTCTGGTTTTCTGCATTTCCCCTTATTCCGTCCAAATCCCTCCTGTCAAACCAGTCATCCTGCTGTGTTGGGTTCCCTGAGCATGGGGCGTCCAAAAGTATTTTGTCAAACTTAATGCCGAGCGAAGAAGCTTTAAGCGCATCCTGGTTGTAAACAACAACATTCCTGCACCCCATCCTCTCAATATTGTTTTTCAGGGCAATAAGCCTCTGGCTTTTTTTGTCCAGCGCAACAACAACCCCCTGGTTTTTCATTAACTGCGAAAGATGTGTTGTTTTTCCTCCTGGAGCTGCGCAGCAGTCCAAAACAATATCTTTTTCTGTGGGATTAAGAAGCTCTGATGCAAACTGTGAAGCAGCCTCCTGTATGTAATAATAGCCAAGCAGGTACTCGACAGCAGAGCCGACGCTGAAATGCGACTTTTCAATAAACAGACCGTCTTTCACAAAACTTATGTCCGCTGTTTTGACCCCGAGGGAAAAAAGCCTTTTCTTCAGGCTTTCCTTGGAAATTTTAACTGTGTTGACCCTTATTGCCTGCTTTATTTCCTGCTCTGAGAATTCCCATCCAAGTTTCCTGTATCTTTCAATGAAAAATTTTTTTTCTGCCAATCTAAACCCCTTCAGCTACTGCTGGGACTTCTTCAGCCTGTATCCTTCCTTTGTGTCCTCAACAGTAAACCCTTTTGATTTTATTTCATCCCTCAATTTGTCAGAAAGCTCCCAATCCTTCTTTTTTCTTGCCTCAATCCTTTTTTCTGCAAGCTGCCTTACTTCTTCAGGGATTTCTGTTTCTTCAGCCTGCATTATACCAAGCACAGAATCAAAATCAAGCATTAATTTTTTTATCTTTTCAGCATCTCCAGCGCTTATTGTGTCCATTATTTTGTTTACAGATGTCATGAACTCAAATATTGCCGCAAGCGCAGGCGAAATATTCAGGTCGTCGTCCAATGCTTCCTCAAACTTTGCTTTTGTTTCGCTGACCAGCTTTGCAACTTCCGCGCTTTTCTTCCCGGGCTTTGCTTCGCCAAGCTTTGCAAAGAAATCATAAAACTTCTGCAAAGTTGCAGGTATTTTCTTCAGGTTATCCTCCCTAAAATCAAGCTTCTGCCTGTAATGGGTTGCCAGAAGCTCGTATCTTATTGCCATGGGATTGTATCCTTTTTCAAGCAGGTCCCTCAAAGTGTAGAAGTTTCCAAGGGATTTTGACATTTTTTCGCCGTTTACAATCAAATGTGCGTTGTGAATCCAGCAGTTTACGAATTTTTTCCCTTCAGCTGCCTCTGACTGGGCTATCTCGTTTGTGTGGTGGGGGAAAATCAGGTCAACCCCTCCTGTGTGTATGTCAAAAGGCTGCCCGAGGTATTTTGAAGACATGACAGAGCACTCAATATGCCAGCCAGGCCTTCCTTTTCCTATTTCTGTTTCCCAGAAAACGTCTCCGTCGTCAGCATCCCAGAATTTCCAAAGCACAAAGTCATGCGCATTCTCCTTGTCATATTCGTCTGCCTTTACCCTTCCGGATGCTCCTGCTTTTAACTGCTCCAAGTCAAGCTTTGCCAGTTTTCCATAATTCTTGAATTTTGAAATGCTGAAATAAATTCCGTCATCTGTTTTGTATGCAAATCCTTTTTCAAGAAGCTTTTTTACCAAAGCCACCATGCCTTCAATTTCCTGTGTTGCGTGTGGCATTATGTCTGCTTTTTCTATGTTCAGCGTCTTTAAGTCTTTAAGGAAAGCCTTTGTGTAGAACTCTGTGAACTCTTTAAGCGTCTTGCCTTCTTTTTTGCTGTCCCTTATTGTCTTGTCGTCAACATCTGTTATGTTCATGACATGAGTCAGCTTATATCCCTTGTATTTCAGGTATTTTCTCAGCAAATCAACAAATACATAAGCCCTTAAGTTTCCTATGTGAACATAGTTATAGACAGTAGGGCCGCAGCTGTACATCTTTGCCTCATTCTTTTTCAAAGGCTTGAATTCTTCCTTTTTTCTTGTTAATGTGTTGTAAAACCTAAGCATAGAGCATAAGAAATGCCCGTTATATTTAAATATTGTAGCATAAGTCTTCGCTACTTTAAAGTAGCACTACACCGAAAGGTTTATAAATCACCAAACATTCCGGCTTTTTAGATAAATTTTCTAATCAATAAACGGGGGAATATAAAAATGAGTGAAAATCCGCAAGAACCTAGCACACCTAATGATCAACCTGAACCGCCTAAAGATGGAGAGCTGGAACAATTTTCTGTTTTAGATGAAGGAGAAGCTGCTGTACATGCCAGCGGAACAGAAGCTCCGGCTGGAGAATCTGCAGGAGAAGGCATACAAACTTATACAAAAGCGGCAGCTATAGAAGAAATTGTTGCTAACGCTCCTGATTTATGCGGGGATGCAGCTGCTGTAAGGGGAGAAGCTGATAGGATTCTGCAGTCATACATTGATGGAGGCCAGATAGACCCTGTTCTTGGTTTTGCTCCTGCCCAGCTTGGCGAAGCGAGAAGGGAAGTTTATCAGAACTTGTTAGGACAGTTTCATCCACCTGAGGAAAGCGCTGCAGTGCCTGAAGCAGGAAAACAGCCAGGCGAAGCCCCAGCAGAAGAAGGCGAGCCAGTAGAGCTAGCTGAAGTTGCTGGAGAGCCAGCAGGCGCCCCACCCGAAGGTGCAGACATAACAGATGTTGTAGAACAGACACATAGTCCTCCTAGCGACCCAGAAGATGAATTTGAAGATGTTACTGCAGAACCTGAACCAGAATACAAAGAAATAAGAATTCCTGAGCTTCGCCCAAGGGAAGAAGCTGAAAAAGAAATTTTTGACAAGGTAATGCAGAGACGTATAACCAGACTCAGTCCTAAATATAGAAATGGAGAAAATGAAAGAGAAGAAATTGAAAGAAGTGTTTGCTTTGTAGTATCAAACTATCTTAAAGGCAGAGCAGACAAAGCATACATTAACATGAATGCATTTGATAATCTTGCAGAATGCGTTTATCAAGATATCGTTTCTCAAGACATTATAAACAGAACAGAAAAAAGAACAAGCAAAGCAGCTTGGGCTATTTTGGGAGTTGGTGTAGCTATGTTTGCTGCAGGAGTCGGCGCTGTCCACTTGGGCGAATACCTTCTGGATGATGAAGGTGCAGGTGAGCAAAAGCAAGAAAAGCAGGCTGAAATTTCTGAAGATTACAGGCAAAACTTCCAGACACAAAAAAACCAGCTTGTTGTTCCGGCTTCAGTTGATGATATAGTCATACTTGGAGATAATGTAACTCCTGAAGAAATCCACGCAAGGGGATATTTCCTTGACGGAAGCTTTACGCAGAAAATAAAAGGCAAAGACGGAAAAGAAAGGCAGAATGCTTTGGCAGATTTGCATGCTAGAGCGCTGGCAGAGACAAACAAGAGATGCGCAGAAGCATACCAGATTGTCGTGGAAAACCAGGACGCAAAAGTTAGAATCTACAAGGTCAAATAAATTTATTTTTTGATTATTCTTTTTTATCCCTAATTCTATCTTTTCTTGCAGACAAAGAACGCGTGGTCTTTCTCAAATGGGTTTAATTCCCTGTAATCAACAATCTCAACCCTGTCTCTCAGGAATTTCTTTACATCATTGAAGATTTTTCCAGGCTTCTGTGTTATATCAACTGACCTTGCCTTGACTGCAAGCAGGCAGTAGCCTCCTTTTTTCAGGAACATTTCAACATTTTTCATGAAAATGTCTGCCTGGTTTTTCTGCGCAATGTCCTGGAAAAGAAAATCAACAGGATGTATTATCTTGTCCCTGTATGTTTCCGGCTTGTTTGCATCTTCAAGCAAAGGAGCAATATTGCTCCTGATTTCGCACAACGAAACCAAGTCTCTGACAACTCTCGGCGCAAAATCAACTGCAAAAATCATCCCTTCCCTGCCTACAATATCAGAGAAATGTGAAACTGTAGTTCCTGAAGAAGCGCCAAGATAAAGAACCTTGTCGCCAGGCTTAAGCCCGAACTGGTTAAGCCCCTTCATGATTGCAGCTGCCGGCTTTGACTTCATGGGATTCCATTCCCTATATTCAACACCAGCCTGATTTACTAATTTCTCCCCATAAACCTGCTTTCCAGGAACAAGGTTCTTTGTAAACAAAGACCTTTTCTTCTTTTTCTCTTCAAAAATCTCAAAAAATTTTGTTTGCGTTATCATTCTAGACCTTTGACTCCATTCCTTTTAGTTTAGGCATGTTGAATTCATAGTTTGCAATAACATTTGCAGCCCTTACTATGTCATCATCGCTGTGGCCTGAAACAACAAGAGCGTATGAATAGTCATCTCCTGATTTTCCTGTCACAAACAGCGAAAGCCTTCCTTCGCCTTCCTCATAATCCTCAAGGCAGTCTTCCTCATAAGGCATAAGCTCTGCAATAAAAGGATTTGTGCAGGGATTTCCGATAAGTATGACATTTGTACCTTTGATTGTTGTAAAGTCTGAAGCCAGAGAGCCGTATATCGTCCCTGCATTAAGCGCTGTTGCAAGAGCTGTTGCAGCTGAAACCTCTTTTGAAGTCCCTTCATCCCCTAAAATAAGCTCTCCCTCAAATTCGTCGCCATGCACAAAAGGTGTAGGGTATGATGCAAGTGTCAGAGGCTTTGCAGGGCAGTCTGCTTCGCATTCTTCATTAGGGTCACAAATGCCGTCACCGCAGCATCCTCCCTTTTGTTTTATATGTTTGCATGACAGGGTTTCCAGGTCAAAAAAATCCCTTGTGCATTTATTGCTGTCATCGCATCTTGGGCAGTCTGTTTCGCATTTTTCCAGCTCTGTTTCATGGCAAATGCCGTCACCGCAGACAGCGCCTGTAGGAGTTTCACTGGTTTCTGAAACCTCCCCAGCAAATTGAGGTGGTGTGTTGTTATCTCCTGTAGCAGGAGCTTCCCCGCATCCTGAGATAATCAAAAGCGCAACTAAAATCAATGCTATCCGCAGTTTCATTTTTTCAGCCTCCGTTTTATTTCGTCGTTAAGATTGTCCCCTACAAATTTTCCCTTGAAAAAATCAACCTTGGCTGCAATCGCAATCTTATCAGCAAGCAGCCTTGCAATTTTTCCGTGCTCTGATTTTTTTGCCTGGGAGATTAATGTATGCTCATGCAGTATTCCGTATTTAGGTGATTTTGCTCCTGTTGTCAAATGCCTGAAAAGCGCTTTTTCAGCTCCCAAAAGCTGGATTGTGGAGGAAGGCATTGATGAAAGTTTTTTAAGGCTTCCTGCGATAGCCAAAAGCTTTGCTCCGATTAGAGGGCCTGCCACTGCAGTTATGTTAGGGCAGTACGCCTTCATTACCTTTTCAAGATATTTTGTCTGTAACTCCTTCACTTCATACAAGCGGTTTATTGCTTTTGCAAGCTCAAGAATTGCGTCAACATCCTCTTTCTTCAAGTCAGCGCCCATAGAGTCTTCGGGCTTGACATTAATCTCCTTCAAAAGCTCTTTTTTTGTCTTTTTTTGTATCAATTCAATAAATTTTGGATGCGAAGCAATTGAATTTGAGAATTCAGGGCAGTAAAATGAATACCATTCCCTTAATCTTTTTGCGAGGGTATTTGCAGTCCTGTCTGACTCATCAATGCAGTTTACTGCCTGTGTTATAAGATTATCCTCGCTTATGCTTTCCTTTACTTTTTTCTTGGTTTCGGCAATAAGCTTTTTCCTCAGTTCATCAAAATCTTTAGGCATACCACCCAAAAAGAACCAGTTGTTTATATATTTTATTGGAATTAGTCAAAATTCTGGCCTGAACATCTGCAGAGGTTTTTTATTCTTTCCCACTCAGAATCAATATGCTCCTGTATCTTTTTTACCAGGTGCTCGTTTTCAGGCTTGAAAAGATGCTTGAACCTTCCCTGCATCTTAAGCCATTCTGTTATTGGCTTTGGGGTCTTTATGTCCCTGTTCAGTGTCCATTTTCTTCCGTATTCAATTTCAAGCAAAGGCCAGAACCTTGTCTCAACAGCAGCCTTTGCAACCGCAATTGTCTTGTTATGCGGATATCTCCACCCTCTCTGGCAGGGAGCAAGTATATTGATAAACGCAGGGCCTTTTGTTTCAAAAGCCTTCTGGGATTTTTTCAGGACATCTGCCCAGTCTGAGATGCATGCCTGGGCTGCATAAGGTATTTCATGCGCTGCTACAACATCAAGCAAATTTTTCTTGAACTGCTCTTTGCCTGGGTGAACTTTTCCCGCGGGGCTTGTTGTGGTTGCTGCTCCGTATGGTGTTGCCGAGCTTCTCTGTATTCCTGTGTTCATGTAAGCCTCGTTGTCATAGCAGACATAAACAAAGTCATGCCCTCTTTCAAGAGCTCCTGACAAAGACTGCAGACCAATGTCATAAGTCCCGCCGTCTCCTCCGAAAGCTACGAATTTTATCTCTTTCTTTGCCCTGCCCTGCTTTTTCAGGGAATTGTATGCTGTCTCAATTCCTGACAAGGTTGCTGCTGCATTTTCAAAAGCATTATGGAAATAAGGGCATTTCCAGGCAGAGTGAGGATAGATTGTTGTTGCGACTTCAAGGCAGCCTGTAGCGCAGACTACAACAACAGGCTTGTCAGTTCCCCTTAATATCTGCCTTACTGCAATAGGGGCGCCGCAGCCAGGGCAAAGCCTGTGCCCGCCTGTTATTCTCTCAGGCATCTTTGCCAAATCTTTCAGCGAAGGCATTATCCCCTCACCCCCAGATAGTTGAGGGCTTTTGGCTTTCCGTTCATTAAATCCTCAAACACTTTTTCAATATCCTGCATTGATGTGTCTCTTCCTCCCAGTCCAAAAATATAATTGCAAAGTTTCGGCTTTTTTGCCGAGTTAAGCATTGCTGAGCTTATCTCAAGGAACAGCGGGCCTCCCTGAGCTCCAAACGAAGCTGACCTGTCCATGACAGCCACTGCTTTTTTGCCTTCAAGCGCTTTTGTAATCTCTTCGTATGGGAAAGGCCTGAAAAGCCTTGGCTTTATCAATCCGACTTTCTTTCCCTGCTTTCTTAATCTGTCAACAACCTCTTTTGCTGTTCCTGCTGTTGAGGACATAACAACAAGGACGTAATCAGCGTCTTTCGAGCTGTATTCCTCAAAATACTGCAGCCTTCTTCCGCAGGTTTTCTCAAACTCTTTTGCAACATCAAGGAAAGCTTTCCTTGCATTCTCCATCCCTTCAATCTGCTGCCTTTTGTGCTCAAAATAATAGTCAAACAAGTCCAAAGGACCCAATGTAATTGGATTGTCCACATCCAGGAGGGAGAATTCAGGTTTTGGCTTTCCGATGAATTGCTTTACTTTATCGTCATGGATAAAATTGATTGGCTCAACAGAATGCGAAGTGATAAATCCGTCCTGGCAGACCATTACAGGAAGCCTTACTTTGGGGTGTTCTGCAAACTTTACAGCAAATATCGTATTTTCATAGGCTTCCTGCCCGTTTTCTGAATAAATCTGAATCCATCCTGAATCCCTGCATCCCATCGAGTCTGAGTGGTCGCAGTGGATATTGATAGGCCCTGACAATGCCCTGTTCACAACATTCATAACAATCGGAAGCCTTGTTGAAGCTGCGATATAAACTATTTCCCACATCAATGCAAGCCCGTTTGCTGCTGTTGCAGTCATGGCTCTTGCGCCTGCTGCTGCAGCTCCGACAACAGCTGACATCGCAGAATGCTCTGACTCAACAAGAATCATTTCAGTATCCACAATGCCGTCTGCATAGAACTGCGAGAACCTTTCCATTATTTCAGTCTGGGGTGTTATCGGGAAAGCAGCCACAACATCAGGGTTTATCTGCCTCATACCAAATGCGACAGCATCAGCTCCGGTCATGCTGTCATAATCCCTTCCTTTGACTGGTTTTGGCTTATTTTTTGGCATTTTGCTTGTTTTCCTTTTTTTCCTTTTCCAATGATTCTGATTCATCTGCAATGTCAATTGCTTTTACAGGGCAGATTTCAGCGCAGATGCCGCACCCTTTGCAGTGATAATAGTCAAACTCCTTGAACTTTCCGTCTTCTGTTGTCTTGATAGCACAATCAGGGCAGAAAATAAAACACTGGAGGCAGTGAATGCATTTTTCCATGTTATGAATCGGCCTCTGGCTTCTCCAGTCTCCTGTCTTAAGCTCTTCTGCAGAGCCTGGCTCTGTTATGCCTGCGGGCTTGATTGTTTTCCAGCCGTGCTCTACAGGGCATACAGCCTGAAGCTTTTTCTTTTTAGCCATCTATTTGTGCCTCCTCGTAAGCTCTTTTCACAGTTTCAATATTCTTTTTGGTTTTTTCCTCACCAATCTTTTTAGCGAAAATGCAGATTATCTGGTTTTCAAGAGATTTCATTCGGATAATTTCTTTTGCCTTAATCAGGGCTCCGAGCACAGGCATGTTTGGAAAGTTTCTTCCAAATATCTCCCTGGAAATTTTTGTTCCGTCAACTGTGCAGATTTTCCCGCTGAATTTTGTCTGCTCCCTTATCTCTTTGGGTGTTTTAGGGGTGTTTACGACCAATAATCCGTTTTCTTTCAATCCTTCAGTAACATTAAGGCACTCAAGCAGTGTCGGGTCTATGACAACAACTATGTCCGGGCTTTGTATCTGGCAGTGAAGCCTGACAGGCTTGTCATTTATCCTCACAAAAGCCTTTACAGGCGCTCCCTCCCTTTCAGGACCGTATTCAGGAAATGATTGTGTGAATTTGCCTTCGTCAAGAGCAGAGTCTGCTATCATCTCTGCAGCGGTCTTTCCTCCCTGTCCTGCCCTTCCAAAGAACTTGAGTTCAAGCATGAATTTTGAGTAACCTGCTTCTATAAAAATGTTTTGAATCACTATGAGATTAATAACAAAGATTTAAATATGAGCTTTAAATCTGCTTTTCTGAAGACAATATGCCTCATCATTTAGTGGGTGAAACCCACCAAAAGATATTCTGCATTTACTGCAAGAAAGATGTTCCTGTAGACAAATGGCAGTCTGAATGGCATTCTGAGATGCATTACAAGACACTGAACTGCAGCTGCTGCGGAAGGAAGCTCCACATCAGGATGGATTTCCATGGCTCAGGACACGACGAATGGAACGGGAACAAGCTTTGCCCTGAAAAATCAAAAAAAGAAGGAATCATTCTCAAGAAGCAGACAAGCAAGGGCGTAAGCTCTATTGAAGAAAAAATTAAAATTGTTGAAAGGACTTATCCTAAGAGCAAATAGTCGTTCCCTTGTATTTCTTTCCTTCTAGTATGTTCTTCAGATTTTCCAGGTCTGTGCCTTTTGCTATTATCACTTTTAGTTTTTTGTTTTTGGCAAGTTTTGTTGCTTCAGGATCAAAAGGGACATTTGCACCTGGAACCCATTTGGTGCCTACAATTTTCTGCATTTCTTCCCAGCTTATTTTCTCAAGCTTTTTTGCATCACTGTATTTGTTCGGGTCCTTGTCATAAACATATGAAATGTTTGAAAGATTGATGACAGTGTCCATTTTCAGGTTTATGGCAAGCAGGACAGCGTCCTTGTCAGAGCTGCACCCAGGCTTCCATCCAGAGCCGACAATTATCTGCTTGTTTGTATTTATTTTGGCAGTGGGGTTGTCAATAACCTCTTCATAAGCCAAATCCCCAAACATCACTCTTACAAGCTCTGCATTTAATTTTGTGGCTTTTATCCCAAGCCAGTCCAAATCCTCATGAGAAACATTTCTGTTGATTTTTTCAGCAGTCTTGTTATACCATCTGCAGGTATAGCCCCCGCCAGCAACTATTGCCACCTTGTTTCCTTTTTTTACAAAGTCGAGTATCAGTTTTCTGAATTTTTCCAGGAAGGATGAGTCTATTTCCTTGGGGACAATTATCGAGCCTCCAAGAGAGATTACTGCATTCATTTTACCACCTCTTTAGCTTCCTAATCCTATAAGGGAAACCCCTATTATGATAATCAAAACTCCCAGCCATTTAAATTTATTCATTTTTTCCTTCAGCATCTTTGTTGAGAGCAGGCTGACCCAGACATAGCTAAGCGAAACAAAAGGGTAAAGCACAGACAATTCCCCTCCACGCAAAGCTGGGATAAATATTATTGTTGAAGAGCCGTAAAACAAGACTCCTAGCATAAGGGCATAGTTTGTTGCAAGCGCCTTGAAATTAAGCCTGAAGTTTTTAGCTCCTTTCTTAAGGTAAATCGGCCCAAGAGCGCCGACTACTGAAGCCAGGATTACCAGACCGATTGCCCAAGGTGCTGTCGCCATCTTAAGATTTCTTCCCTCCAATTGAGATTATTGTTATTCCTGCAACTATTGCAATTATGCCCAATGATTTGTAGATGTTCATAATATCATTAAATATCCACCAGGAAAGCAAAGCAACCCAGATATAAGAGGTTGCGATAATTGGATAAAGGATAGTTACTTCCCCGAACTTCAGGGCTATAACAAAAACAACTGCCCCCATCGCATAAAGAAACAAGCCCGCAAGAAGATGGTAGTTTGTGAAAATCAAAGGAAGCTTTGCAGCCCCAACCTTATAGAAAACCTGGGCTGTGGAAGTAAAAAGTGTACAAAAAACCATCAAAAGAAGTGCATACCATTTTGTTCTCATTTTATTCTTTAAGCAGTATTTCAACTACAGCAGCGTAAGCAGGCCTTGTGATAAACACCCCGATTGTGAATCCTGTAATTGTTGTCAGCGCAAATCCTTTCAGCAGCCCTGCACCTGCAAAAAGCAGAGGAATCATTGCGACAACTGTTGTGAAGTAAGCGACAAGAATAATTGAAAACGCCTTCTTGATTTTCTGCTTCCAGTTTGCAGAATACTCTTCCTCTTTTGCCAATACCTCGTCTGTTATGACAATCTGATGGTCGACTCCAGTACCAACTGCTATTATAACTCCCGCGATAGCTGCAAGGTCAAGATTCCACCCGACCAATGCGGCAAAGCCAAGCAACATTATCACTTCACTTACAGATGTAAACAGCAGCGGACCTGCTATTGAAAGCTTTCTGTATCTCAAAAGAACAACAATAGAAACTGCTATTATAGCTACTATGCCGACAAACAATGCGTTTTTCACAAACTCCTCGCCAAGAAGAGGCGAGAGGTTCTCTGTCTGCACAATGTCCAGCTTTACAGGAAGGCTTCCTGTGATAAGTATTGTCTGAAGCCTTTTCATGTTTTTCAGCGCGTCAAAAATAGCTTCCTGCTGTGTTGCTCCTGCTCCTGTGCCTGATATCTGGATGTCTGTTGCAGGCCTTCCCTTCAAATCAGAGCCGATATTAAGCTTGTCAACCTCAGCATCATCAAGATAAAAGAATATTTTCTCGCTTAGGTATTCATAATCCCCTTCCCTGACAATTTCCAAATCTTTTGTTGCTTCTGCCTGTCGTTCAGCAGCTTCAGGAGTCATAGTTATGGAGAATCTGAACCTGCATGCCCATCCTCCCTCTGCAGTCTGGCCGCAGCCTTTTGTCGGGTCTATGCCTGAACACTGGGCTGTCCTGCAGACATGGGTTATGTCACCCCCTCCCCTGAAAACAGTTTTGTTTGCTATCTTTGCCTCAAACTTTCCCTGCTTGGAAACAAGCTCCTTGACTTCTGCTTCATTGACTCCTGCAACCTCAACAAGGATGTACTGGTTGCCTGACAAATCTGTTGACCTTCTGAGGACAATGTCGCTAAGCCCGTAAACATTAAGCCTCTCGTCCATGTTTGCAATAAGTATGTCCATCTCCTCATCCGTAATCTCTTCCTCAGGCTGGAGCAAAACCCTTGTTCCTCCCTGAAGGTCAAGCCCTTTTCTTATGTTTGTTTTCGGGGCGTCATAAACAGTAAGCCCTATTGGCTCAAGCCCGAGAATCTCTGTCCTTGTCTTGTTCACAAGCTTTGTAACATTTTTTGTTATATTAACAAGAGTGCCGTTGACTTCCTGCTCTTCGGTCACTTCAAATGTTTTAAACTCAGTCTCATTAAGCACTATAGTTTCTGTTTCATAGTTTGTTTTGAGAAGATAGCTTTCCTTGTTTGTTTTTATTGTATACGTCCTGTTTGGCTGCATGCCTGAAAGCATCCTTAAGTAATCCTCCATGTTTTTGACTTCTTCGCTGTTTATGCTTACAATTCTCTCCCTGCTCATTGGAGGCGCTGTCGGCTTTGGGCTTAATATGCCTGCAGCAGCAGCTGACGAGTTCATTGCAACAGACCTTATGGCAACTCCTTCAGCAGAAGGATTTGGGTGTATTGCAACAACAGCAAGCAAAAGGAACATCAATAGGATTATTACCCTTACCCTTGTGATTATCTGCTTAAACTTCCCCATTATGATCTCCTTTGCTTTCTTTCAACATAAAGCCTTAATATTCCGACGTTTTGTATCCATGTATTGATTATGTCAACAAAAAGCCCTATCAGCAGTATTATCATAACCTGCCTTATCAGGTCTGATGTTGTTAAAACCATGGCAACAATAATCGCAGCCATTGTTGTAGTGTTCATCATAAGACCTGTTCTCATTGCAGAATACACCCTTGACATGACACTGCCAAATTTTCTCTTGAGCACTTTTGTGCTGAGCAGGATGTCTGTGTCAACAGAATAACCTATGAGCATAAGGAATGCTGCTATACCCCCTTTTCCAAGCTTCATCCCGGTAAGATTGAATATTGCCAACGTGACAATAATGTCAGACAGTGCTGCAAGTATGACAGCCAAGCTTGGTGAAGGAACCCTGAATGTTACAAAAACAACAATCCCCATAAGGACAAATGCGATTATTACAGCCTTTGATATTTCCCTGAAAAAGCTGGTTCCCAAAGAACTTCCGATTCTTCCTATTGACGCTTCTGTGTCAACATCAAAATCGCCGATGACTTCCTTGACTTTTGTGATAAGCTCCTCTTCACCAACATCTGAAGCTTCTATAAGAAGCCCCTTTGTCTGGGATGTTCTTCTGACAGATATGTCGCCCCCAAGCTCAGTGTTGAGAATTTTTTCAAGCTCAACTATATCATAGGTTTTCTCAGGGATTGTTAGTGTAATCCCTCCCTTGAGGTGGACCCCCCTGTGTACAAAATCTCCTTCTGTGCTGTATTGGTATGATATTTGGGCAACAGCAAGCAAAAGCATCAGGAAAGGTATTATAAGCAGTTTTTTGTAGTTGTCTTCATATAATGATTTGAAAAATGGTTTTTTCGGGCCTGCTTCCTCTTTTTTCCCGGGCTTGAACATCTTCTTTATCTTCTCAACAGAATCCTTAATCTCAAATCTCTTTTTTTCAATATCCTCTTTTAATTCCCCTGTCTTTTTTTCTGCCTTTTCAAGATATTCCTCCTCTTTTTTCAGCTCTTCAGCCTTCTGCTTTTCCTTCTTGAGCTTTTCTTCGACAGCCTTTTTCTTTTCTTCAATATCCTGCTTCTTTTCTTCAAGCTCTTCTATCTTTGCCTCTTCTTTTTCAAGCTCTTCCTCTACCTTTTTCTCCTGGGTTTCAATAGCCTCTTCCTCTTCTTTCAAGAACTCATCTACCTCACTGAATTCTGCTTTCGGCTCTTCTTTTCTTTCTTCCAATATCTTCCCCCTCCAGAAACAGATTCGGGGCTATATATAAAAGTTTTTGTTTTTTTACTTGTTTTTCAGACAAGCCTCAACAAGGCCATAGAACATAGGGTGGGGCTTCAAAGGCCGTGAAGTAAAGCACGGATGGAACTGAGCCCCTATAAAATAGGGATGCCCCGGCAATTCAAGAATCTGCATTATAGGGTATTTTGGCGCTTTTCCGCTGAAAACCATCCCTTTTTCCTCCAGTTTTTTGATATATTCAGGGTCAACTTCATACCTGTGCCTGAATCTTTCCCTCACCCTCTCTTTCCCGTACAGTTTGTAAGCAAGAGTATCTTTTTTAACCTCAACATCCTGTCCTCCAAGCCTCATGTTCCCACCCAATCCTTCTATCTTTTTTTGTTCAGGGAGTATGCTTATAACAGGGGCTTTTGTTTCAGGCTCAAGCTCTGTTGAGTTCGCATCCTTGATTCCGCACACATTTCTTGCAAATTCTATCACAGCCATCTGGAATCCAAAGCAGATACCAAGATACGGCACCTTATTCTCTCTCAAATACTGGACGCATTTTATTTTTCCTTCAGACCCTCTTTTTCCAAATCCGCCTGGCACAATGACTCCGTCAACACCTTTCAAAGCCTCTTCTGCTGTTGTTTTGCCTTCCTCAATTTCTGTTGTCTCTATCCACTTGATGTTTATCTTTGTCTTAAGCGCAGAAGAGCAGTGCTCCAGAGCTTTCAGAATGCTCAAATATGAATCGTGAACATTTGTGTATTTGCCTGTTATGCCTATTGTGACTTTCTTTTCCTGTTTTTTCATTCCGTTCACTAATTTTTGCCACTGCTTGAACGATTCCTCAGGAGAATGCGGAGGCTCTATGCCAAGTATGCCAAGCACAGTCTTGTCAACCTTATGCTCATGAAGGTAGCTGGGGATATCATATATAGTGTCTACATTTACAGAGCTCACAACCCTTTCAACAGGCACGTTTGCAACAACGCTTATCTTTTCCTTAACGCTCTGTGTAAGCTTATTGTCTGACCTGCACACAACAATGTCAGGCTGTATTCCCAATGACATAAGTGTCCTTATTCCAAGCTGGGCTGCTTTTGATTTTTGCTCTCCAAGCGTATTTGGCTGCATTATGTAAGTAACATTTACAAAGCAGACATTTTCTTTTCCCTCTTCGTAAGCCAGCTCCCTCATGGCCTCTATAAAGTATGAGTTCTCGATGTCTCCTGCAGTCCCTCCTACCTCTATCATTACTAGGTCTGCATCTGAAGCAACTGCAAGTGTTCTTGCAAATTTTTTTATTTCCCCTGTCACATGAGGTATGAACTGAACATCCCTTCCAAGGAACAGCCCTGCCCTTTCCTTGTCAATTATTGTCTTGAACAGCTTGCCTGCAGTCATGTAGTTTGCTTTTGAAAGGTCTTTATCCAGGAACCTTTCATAGCTTCCCAAGTCAAGGTCGCATTCTGTTCCGTCATCAAGCACAAAAACCTCTCCGTGCCTGAATGGATTCAGTGTGCCTGCATCATAATTCAGATAGCCGTCAAACTTGATAGGCGAAACCTTCAGCCCATACCAGCTGAGTGTGTTTGCAAGAGAAGACGTGAATATCCCTTTCCCGACTCCTGACATGACAGAGCCTGTAATCACGATATATTTTGTTTTTCCTGTGCCATAATTCTCCGGAACTGGTGTGTAGAACTCCTTGTCTGCTGATTTTGATGAAATTTCCTTGAGAATGTCCGATGCTTTTACTTTTGGCATAAACTAAAAAACCCGCACTGATATTTAAACATTGCTATAACAAATAATATATTTAGAAAAAGTGATGATAGATGCCTGTAAAGAATTTATAGCCGTCAAATATGTAGAAAGGCAGCATGTTAAAGATAAACAGAAACAGGTTTATTATCTTTGTAAGATGAAGTATTACCCTCGTCTCTTTTTTCATCTTTTTCTTGTATTTGAGCGCCAGTGCAGCCCCTGCAAACAGTGCAAGATTCATGAACGGTCCTGCTCCTGCTATCAAAGCTGACTGGAGAGGGGGAATAGCGCAGTTTAATGCTGATTTGCAACCGATTGCAACATAAGCCGGAACAAAGAATATGAAATTTGACCTCATAAGCCTGAGGATAACCCCCAAAGCAAGGAAAGCATATGCTGCATGGAATGTCGCAGAGTAACCATAGCCAAGCGCTACAAATTTGTGAGCAAGCTCGTGAAGTATAAGCGCAGGAGCTGTTATCCAGCATGCAACTTTGAATGCCTCCCAGTCAAAGCTCTGTTTTTTCAGATAATAGTCAGGAGTCGGCTTCCTTAAGAAAGCCATGAAGATATAGCCTACAACAGCAGTCATTACTATAATGTCCAGTATTTCCATCACTGAGATTATCATTGCTAAGGCTTGTCCTCCCTCACGTGCTCCTCTTTCTCTTCTTCCGGGATGTCCTCATCCAGCTCTTCTTTCTTTGATTCCCCAAACTCTTCCTCTTTTTCTTCCTCTTCCTTTTCTTCAAGCTCCCTCTTAATCTTTTTTCCCTTCATAAAACCCTCCAAATAAAAAATTAAAAATCAAAAACTTATTTCTTCTTTTTTTTCTTTGCGCCGCACCTTCCGCATGACATTAAAATCACCTCTTGGTTTTCTTTAGTTTTTTAGTATATAAAAGTTTCTTATTCGCAATGTTTCCGGAAAATCATAGGCAAGGCATATAGCCGGTTTTGCCTTTTTGTTTTGGATGAAAAAATTTATCCTCGTTTTTGCGCTGCTTTTGTCTAGCGGCTGCGGGATTAACAAGCCAAGCGGAAACCTAACTGCAATCTTCTTTGATGTCGGGCAGGGTGACTCAGCACTTATAATAACCCCGGACAGCAGGAAAATCCTTGTTGACTGCGGGGAATATGACGATGCTGCGCGCTATCTGGGAATAATGAACATAACAAAGCTGGATGTACTAATAATAACCCACCCGGATTCAGACCATGCCGGAGGATGCGATGAAGTAAGGAAAACAGCAAACGTGTCAAGGATAA
Organism: Candidatus Woesearchaeota archaeon; assembly: GCA_016932755.1. Lineage (GTDB taxonomy): Archaea > Nanobdellota > Nanobdellia > Woesearchaeales > JAGWAF01 > JAFGCE01. The sequence continues at coordinate 369 of JAFGCE010000009.1, read as the reverse complement.
TAACAAATGAGAACACAAAAAAGGATTTTAAGCTTGGCATCACAAAAACAGCAAGGCTTGACGTTATTGTTGCATATGACAGTCATGGAAGATACAAGGATGATAATGACAACTCTATCCTGCTGAAGATAAAATACGGGAAATCAAGCTTTCTTTTTACAGGGGACTGCGGAGAGCAGTGCGAAAATGAGCTGATTAAAACAGAAAATATTGATGTGGATGTCCTCAAAGTCGGGCATCATGGAAGCAAATATTCCAGTTCAGAAAAATTTTTAGCAAAAACAACGCCTTCAATAGCGGTTATCTCTGTGGGAAAGAACAGCTACAGCCATCCGGCAAATGACACTCTTGAAAGGCTGGGGAAGGTCA
>JAFGCE010000008.1 GCA_016932755.1 Candidatus Woesearchaeota archaeon | reverse complement strand
TTGAATATTATTCAATTTTATGAAAGACATAAGGCCTAAACTGATTGATTTGTTCAAGAAAGGGTTCTGCACCCCCCAGATATCCCGTATAGCAAAGAAACTGCACGAGCCTTCCACAACAATCCATTACAACATAAAAAAGATGGAGCAGGAAGGCACAATAAAGGCATACAAGGCTGTTTTTGACTACAAAAAAATTGATGAAGGGCACTGCTCATATATCATGATTAATCTTGTGCAGGAAAAATACGGCGACCCTGAAGAGGTTGCCAAGCTTATTGCAAAAGACCCTAGAGTCGAGAGCGTAGATATCTGCACAGGAGAATACGAACTTTTGGTCAAGCTAAGAACAAAGGATATTGACGAGTATTACGAATTTGTCAAGCACGCAATCAAAAAATACGGATTCACAAAAACAATATCCGTAACATCGCTCAAGCAAATCAAGACAGAATTTGTTGAGACGTAAATTAATCAAGTTAAATAAAAAAGAGGTGAATAGATGATAAATAATGACCTTGTTGGATATATTCAGAACTATATTCAGCAAGGTTATTCCAAACAGCAGATTGTTGATTTTCTAAAGCAGTACAACTACAATCCACAGGACATAAGCGACACTTTTGATTTTGTCCAGAGAAGCGCATCTGCAGAGCAAAAAATACAGGAAGGGATTTATCCTGAAGCACAGCCAGCCCAGCCTCAGGCACAGCCGCAGCAGCCCCAGCAGCCAATGCAAACTGCACCACAAAAGCCTGCTGAAAAAGCGCAGTATCCCGGAAAAAAGAAGATTATCATAATTGCTGCAGCTGCTGCAGCAGTCATTCTTGTCATTGCTGTTTTAGCATTCTGGATTTTCACAAGACCTGTGTGCGGAAATGGAATTGTTGAAAAAGGAGAGACAGCAGAAACCTGCTGCGAAGACACAGGCTGCATTGGAGACCAGACCTGCGGCGGAGACCATGCATGCGCTGAGCCTGTCTGCGGCGAGTGCCAGTATCTCCAGAACCATGCATGCGCTGATTATGGATGCTGTGCAGATGAAGACTGCGCAACTGACAGGGAATGCATGAACCATGAATGCGTTCCTGTGCAGTGCGAGTTCTGCCAGTACGCTGAAAACCACAGCTGCTTCGACTTTGAATGCTGTTCAGAGGCAGACTGCCTGCCGGGGCTTGTCTGCGATGAAAATGTCTGCGTTGAAGAATGCGGATACTGCCAGTACAGGGTCAGCGGGGTGTGCATTGAGCACGAATGCTGCAACAGCACAGCATGCGCAAATGACGAGAAATGCGAGAACAATTTCTGCATTCCGCTGGCTTGCCCATCAGGACAGGCTGCTTTGAACCACAGCTGTGTTGAGCTTGAAGGATGCACATCAAATTCAGACTGCGATGACGGAAACAACAACACTCTTGACTTGTGCCTTGGAGCAGGGACTGTATCAGCCCACTGCACGCACATGGAAGCTGACCAGTGCGATGACGACAATGACTGCGATGACGGAAATATAACAACAGATGATGTCTGCTCAGGAAGCCCGAAGGCATGCAGCCATACACTGACTGACTGCAGTGAGATAGGCGATGACTGCCCACCTTCATATGGAAGCTGCGACGGTGACTTGTATGAAGTGCTTGACACAGACTACTGCTGTGCAGGAACCTGCATAGAGGGTCCTGACCTGTATATTGAGTCAATGGACAAGAAAAGCTCACAGCTGGAGGTTGAGATTGGAGGAGCTGATACTGTAAACGAGACAAAAACATTCAAGATTTATGCTTTTGAAAACGGAACGCGAATGAATACAGAAACCGGGCTGCAGTATTTCACCCTTAACGGACAGAACACTACAACTGTATTCTACTTTAACTTCACACTGTCAAACATAACAATAAACGCAACTGCTGCTGTTGACTATGACAGCCAGATTAACGAAACAAACGAAACAAATAATAACATGACTATCTCTGTTGCTTTGAGTTAAAATGGTTACAATAAGAAAAGCTAAGCTTGAAGATGCAAAAAAATTGAGAGACTTGTGTTTTGAGCTGCTGCTCAGATTTGAAAAGATGGACAAGTTTGACTCACAAGACAGAAGCTACTGGAAAAACAGGATTCCCGGAGACATTAAAAAATTAATAAGAAAAAAAGACAATGATTTCTTTGTTGCAGAGGAAAATGGAAAGATGATTGGGTTTATTGAACTTGCAATGGCAAAAAGGGAAAGCGTGTTCAAAATAAAGAGATACGGGCATATAGAGCTTCTCTATGTAAAGCCGGAACACAGGGGAAAAGGGTACAGCAAGCTTCTTCTTAACAAAGCTGTCAGATGGTTCAAGTCAAAAAAAGCAGAATATGTTACTGTCAGTACCCATGCCCTTGACAAAGGAGCAAATTCATTCTGGAAAAAACAAGGCTTCAGCGAATATAATCTAAAATACAGAAAAACTATTCCTTGACTTTGTTTACCTGGTTTCCTGCTCTTACAGGATGATTAACCTTAAGCCCGATTTCTCCCCCTTTTTTTGCGGTTTTCACAGGCTTGTGGTCAACCTGCATTGAGTCTACCTTCTGCTTGAAGGGACCTTCCCCTGTCTCTATCTCTATTGTGTCCCCAACTTTAAGGCTTCCTTTCAATTTTACAACAGCCACGCTTATATTGCTGAAGAAATGCGTGACTTTTCCTACTGGTTTTTTTTCAACCATATTCATTCACCCCATTGTTTCCTTAGGCATGAAGGTATTTAAATTTTTTGAAAAGCTTTTTATACTAAATGAATAAAGAAACAGTTATGGCAAAAAAGAGTTGTGAAAGCTGGGTAACCAGGATAAGCATAGGGAGGATAATATCAGTTATTTTCTCGCTTATTATGATATTCCTGCTTATTTCAATATTAGGGCTTTTTACTGCAGTATTCTTCGGACCTATCCCCCATGGGAACATAGCTGTCATACACATAAAAGGATACATAACAGCAAGCGGAGACAGGTACGGAGGCGGGACTTCTGCAGAAGACATAGTCCAATTTATACAGGATGCTGAAAAAAAGGATGAGATAAAGGCAATACTTCTTGACATCAATTCAGGAGGCGGCTCAGCTGTAGGCTCAGATGAGATTGCCATTGCTGTAAAATCTGCTGAAAAGCCTGTAGTAGCTGTCATAAGGGAAGCAGGGGCTTCGGGTGCTTACTGGATTGCAAGCGCAGCTGATATAATATACGCAAACAGGATGTCATTGACAGGCTCAATCGGTGTTATCGGCTCCTATCTTGAGTTTGAAGGGCTTTTGGAAGACTACAATGTAACTTACAGGAGGCTTGTTGCAGGAGAGCAAAAGGACATGGGCTCTCCATTCAAAGAGATGACATATGACGAAGAAATGCTTTTCCAGAGCGCACTCAACCAGATACATGATTTCTTTATCCAGGCTGTTGCTGAAAACAGGAACATGTCTGAATATGAAGTAAGAAAGGTTGCAACAGGAAGGTTTATGATTGGAGCTGAGGCAAAAGAGATTGGACTGGTTGATGTCCTTGGCTCAAAGCAGGATGCTGTTGCATATATTGAAAAACAGCTTAACATAACAGCTGATCTGGCAGATTATGTTGCAAGACCGGGATTATCTAGCCTGTTTGGGGTTTTCAGCAGGAACGCATTAATTGACGGAGAATCGCAAGTCAGTTTGCAGACTTGATTAAGTAAACCTTGTCGTTTAGCCTGAGAAGATTTCTTGTTTTTATCCCGACTTTCATTCCTTTTTTTGCTTTTTTTACAGGTTTTTTGCTTATCTGGATTGAGGCTACCTTTTCCTCCTTAACACCTGTCTTGTTTCCGATTATCAGTATGCTGTCGCCTAATTTCAGGTCTCCTGCCTCCAGCTTTACTTCTGCAACATTTACCTGCTTGTAATAATTTTTCACAAACCCTATATATTTTTTCCTTGTTGTTGCCCTGCTTCCGTAAGAATGCGTGAAATCCTTTGCAGCCGGAAGCCCGAGATAAAACCCTGATGAAAAGCCCCTGTTGTAAACTTTCTTTAATTTCTCAATATATGATTTTATTTTTTCTTTTGTCAGCTTTTTATTATAATAATCATCAATTGCACTCCTGTAAGCAGATGTGACAACCTTGACATATTCAGGAGAGCGGTTCCTTCCCTCAATCTTGAAAGCAGTTATCCCTGACTTTACCAGCCTGTCAATAAAAGGCAGTGCGCATAAATCTTTTGGCGACATCACATAGTCCTTCCCAAGCTTAAGAGTGTGGTTTTCCTCTGCATCCTGTATTATGTATTCCCTTCTGCACGGCTGGAGGCATTCTCCCCTGTTTGCGCTTCTTCCGAATATTTCCTGGCTCAGAAAGCATCTTCCTGAGATTGAAACGCACATTGCTCCGTGGACAAAAGTCTCAATCTCAACCTTTGAGTTCCTTGAGATTTCCTTTATCTGCTTCAGGCTGCATTCCCTTGCAAGAATTATTCGCGAAACTCCGAGCTTTTTGTAGAAGTTTGCTGATTTTGAGTTTGAAACAGAAGCCTGTGTTGAGAGGTGTATGTTCAGCTTCAGCTTTCTGGCTTCTTCAAGCACAGACATGTCCCAAAGGATGACTGCATCAATTCCTGCCTGCTTTGCTTTTTTCAGTATCTGCCCTGCTTTGCCAAGCTCATCCTCATAAACAATAGTGTTCACAGCAAGATATGCTTTTACCCTGTTCTCATGGCAGTAATCAACAACTTTTTTCAGCTCCTGCAGGCTAAAATTCTTTGCATTTGCCCTCATATTAAGGCTGCCGACGCCAAAATATACCGCATCAGCTCCTGATTCAACAGCAGCCCTCAATGCAGGCCAGCCTGCTGCAGGCGCCAATAGCTCGACTTTTTTCATGCTGGGAAAGATTATCAGAGGTTATATAAAAGTTATGGATTGCCAAGCCATTTCTTCAGGAAGTCTATTTCTTTTTGGTAGAATTCTATCGGATGGTGCACCCATGTTTCGCTTATGAACGGGCAGTCGAGCTCCCTTATCTGCCTGATTTTTTCCAGAGCCGCAGGCTCAAGGCCGTGCATGAATATGTGCTGTTTTTGGCCGTTGTATGCAGAAGCATGGCAGTAAATTATCTCTTTCCTGAATTTTGCAATAAGCTCATTAAGCTGGTTTGACTCCATTGCCCTTGAGATATCAAGAACCATCCTGAAATTCGGGTTTTCATCCAGTATCTTCCTGTAGAGTTCAGGCGAATACCCTGATTTGGCAGGAGAGTTTTCAATGCTGTAATTGTATCCTTCTCTCCTGAAAAGGCTGTAATCCTCGGTTTCTTCAGGGTGTATGTTTATGTTGCATGCTCCAATCTTGTCATAGATTTCATATACCTTTTCCATGAGCTTAATATAGAAAGGCGTGTTTCTGTAGCATGCGCGCTTTCCGCTGTCATCCAGATAAAAAGGAACATGGATTGTGTTGAATTTCAATCCCTTCAGAAATTCTATCTCTTCTTTTGTAATCTCAAAATGAAGAAGGTGCTCTGCAACATCAAACAAAAGCTCAACACCATCAATCCCCTTAAGCTCCATGCACTTTTTCAGCCTTGAATGGTAGTCCCTGCCCTCAAAATGAAGGTGAAAGCTTCCTGTAGAAATGCAGATATGCTTCATTTTTCCAGTTCCTTTAGGTCGTCAATGTTGACAATTCTGGCTTTTTCGTCAGCTATTCTCGGGCATGCTGTGTTTACCCAGCATTTTATGAACGGGAAATTCTCCAGGTCCAGCTCATTTAAGGTGTCAAATGCAAATATGTAGTATTCCCTGTCTTTTCTCTCTGCAAGCTTCAGCGCATCTTTCATCCTGTTCTGCCCGGGCTTTGTGCTTACAAGAATCCCGATTTTTTCAGAGGACAGGAATCTCGCCAGCGAAGCCATTTTCTTTTTCCTGTATTTCCCGATTTCTTTTTCATCTATTTTTGAAAGCACTTTTGTGAAAGGGTTGAAGCAGAAAACCTCTTTTCCTGTTTCTATTGCAATTTCAATCGGGTGGAAAACTCCTGAGCCGACATAAAGAAAAGCGTCAACCTCATTTTTTATTTTTCTTGCTGAAGAGGCATTGCACCCGAGAATCTGCCCTGCCATTATGCTTCCTGGAATCTGCTTCTGGACTTCTTTTATCCTGTGAAGATGCTGTATTGTCGTGGCTATGCCTATTTTTTTCGGAAGCTTTTTGATTTGCTCTTTTGAAAGCTTCAGCTCAGCATTTGACTTTGCCTCTATGAACAATGTTCTCATATGCCTATGGAAAAAGAAGCTATTTTAAAAGGTTTTCTTAAGAATCCGGCTCTTCTGCGTCATCTTCTTCCTCGTCATCAGGCTCCTCATCTTTCCCGCTTTCCTCAGAAGGCTCATCCTCTTCATCAGCAGGCATCTCTGCTTTCCCGGAACCGCTTTCTGTTTCGCTTATTTCAATAGAATACCCCTGCAAAAGAATATCGTTCTCTTCCGGAAGAGAGTAATTGAACGGGTCAAGCTGTTCATCCACAGGCTCGTAGTCAAGAGTTTCCTGTTCCTCGTCTTTTCTTTCTTCATTATCTTCAGAAACCCCATCCTCCTGCGGCTCGTAAGGTTTTACCTTGACAAATTTTGTTATCGCCAAAAAACCAACATCATAAAGAATTCGTTCAAGTCCGGTGATGTCTGCTTCATCGTCGTTGTTGACGTCTCTACAGGCAACATTCATATGCATGTAGCCCCAGTACACCGCCCTGTCTTCTGCATTCAGTAACATCCCACCGTCCCACTGGATCCCGCCTGAATAAGGTCTCGTTCCAGCGTGCTTGCATTTTTGTAACAGCTAGTATTTAAATCTTTGCAGAATTAGCAAAATATTTAAACAGATTCGCAAAAAAAAGCATGGGGTGGAAACATGGTTAGTATAAATCCGCAGGCAGAAGAGCTAAACAATATTATCAAAAAAGAGAACAATGTAATACATGATTTGCTTTCAGAAAAAGGAAAAGAAATATTCTTTCCGAAGAAAGGGATCCTTTCCCAGTCAGCAGACGCCAAAGGAAAGAAGATTAATGCTACAATCGGAGCAGGTGTTGAAGACGACAACACCCCTATGAGGCTGAAAAGCATTGAGAAGAATGTTTCTATCGACCCAAAAGATGCGTTCACCTATGCCCCTAGCTTTGGAAAGCCTGAATTAAGGGAAGCATGGAAAAAGCTGATGCTCAAAAAAAATCCTTCATTAAAGGCAGAGACAAGCCTTCCTGTTGTTACAAATGCGCTGACGCACGGACTGAGCATGGCAGGATACCTTTTTGTGGATGACAAGGACAAGATTATCATTTCTGACAAGTTTTGGGGGAACTACAGGCTGACATTTGAGAATGCATACGGCGGAAAACTTGATACTTTCAACACATTCAAGGAAGGCGGATTTGACATAGGGGCATTGCGGGAAAAGCTGAAGACAAACCCGGGAAAACAGATAGTTATCCTGAATTTCCCGAACAACCCTACAGGATACTCCCCAACTGAAGAGGAGGCAGACAAGATAGCTGAAGCAATCAGGGAAAGCGCAGAAACAGGAAACCATATTGTAGTAATCTGCGATGATGCTTATTTTGG
>JAFGCE010000007.1 GCA_016932755.1 Candidatus Woesearchaeota archaeon | reverse complement strand
CTGATGAAGGATAGCCCATGTGGCTTGGTCCAAGAATCACATATGTATCAGGAATCTTTGATTCAGCAAGAGCCATATATGTGAATACAGCGCATGGTCCTGAGAACTGGTATCCTGCATGAGGAGCTACAGCCCCCAATACCTTCCCATTTCTTGATTTTTTTGGAAGCCTGCCAGGCCCGAATTCTGAAAGAAAGCATCCTTTTATCTGCTCTCTTAGCTCTTCAGATTCTTGAGGGTAAAACTGGCCTGCAACAGACGGTTTTCTTGCTTCCATACTCATATTTTTGGTTTATTTGATTATAAGCTTTTTGGTACCTATATGTGATATCACAAAGTTTTTATACTAATGCTCATTTTTATTTTGTGATGGTGGACGCAGGGGATTTAGGAAGAAGAAAGAACCTAGACAAGGAAATCTCGTCTTATATCTCTGGCATAAGGCGGAAGGAAAGAACCCCGATTAAAAGCATTCTTCATAAGCTTAAGAGAAAAAAGAAAAAATCAGTTGAGCTTCATCCTGAAGTAAGCACATACGGAAATGAAGGAAAAGCAGAAGAAAAAAAGTCCAAAGAAGAAACTGAGAAAGAAGAGGAAGAGATTGAGCAGGAATTTGAGGAAGGCGCAAGCCAGAAGACGTTCATGGAATGGCTGAAAGGAATGTTTACATTTGAAAAAAAACCGGATGAAAGCCTTGAGGAGGCAGGAGAAAGGATGGAGGAAGAGGAAAAAGCTGAAGAGGCTTCTGAAGAATCGCCTGAAGACGAGATTGAAGACGAATATCTTGAAGAAGTCAAGAAAGAAAGCTGGATTGGCAGCTTGTTTTCAAGGATTTTTATGAAATCAAGGGAAGAGGAAGAGCTTGAAGATGTTCAGGATGAGATTGCAGAGGATTTCCAGGATCTGAAGGTCGTTGCAGAGATTGCAACAAAAGTAATGAAACAGCTTCCTCCTGAAAAAATGAAGTCGCTCAAGGAAAGCGAAGACTTCAAGATGTTCAAGGAAATCCTGAAGAGAAGGGAATTGATAAAATAACAATAAAATAAATCCTAAAAATAAAAAAAACTATTTCTAGTACCTGTAATGTTCGGGCTTGTAAGGGCCTCCTGCTTTTACTCCGATATACTCTGCCTGCTCCTTGCTTAGCTTTGTCAGTTTAGCCCCAAGCTTAGCCAGGTGAAGCCTTGCAACTTCTTCATCAAGCTCTTTTGGGAGCATATAGACCCCGATTTTATGCTCTTTTGTCCAAAGCTCAATCTGCGCCAGAATCTGGTTTGCAAAAGAGGTGCTCATAACAAAGCTAGGATGTCCTGTTGCACACCCCAGATTGACAAGCCTTCCTTCTGCCAGCAGGTATATTGAATGCCCGTCAGGAAAAGTGTACCTGTGCACAGGGCATTCTGCCCCTTTTATTTTTTCTTTTTTTATTCCAGGCCATTTTTCAAGTTTTGCAACCTGGATTTCATTGTCAAAATGCCCTATGTTACAGACAATTGCCTGGTCTTTCATCCTGCTCATGTGCTCGGCTGTGATTATGTCTTTGTTTCCTGTTGCTGTTACATAAATGTCTGCTTCAGGCAAAGCGTCTTCAACAGTACATACCCTTAATCCAGCCATACATGCCTGCAAAGCGCAGATTGGGTCCGCTTCGCTGACCATTACTTTTGCCTTTTCATTCCTCAATGACTCTGCCGAGCCTTTCCCAACATCGCCATAACCGCAGACCATTGCAGTTTTGCCTGATATCAAAACATCCATTGCCCTCTTTATTCCGTCAACAAGTGAATGCCTGCATCCGTAAATATTGTCAAACTTTGATTTTGTGACAGAGTCATTTACGTTTATTGCAGGGAAAAGAAGCTTTTTCTCGTCAAGCATCTGGTAAAGCCTGTGAACCCCTGTTGTTGTCTCTTCTGAGACTCCTTTGATTTCTTTTGCAGCTTTTGTCCATCTTTTTTTGTCTTTTTCATAGCACTCTTTCAAAGAAGCCATCAGCTCCCTGAAGTCTTCTCCCTCATTGCTATAGTCTTTTTCAAGAATTGAGGGGTCTTTTTCTGCTTCAACACCCTTGTGAATCATCAGTGTGGCATCCCCGCCGTCATCAACAATAAGGCTTGGCCCTTTTCCGCCTCCAAAATCAAGCGCTTTCTGCGTGCACCACCAGTAATCTTTAAGTGTTTCCCCCTTCCACGCAAAAACAGCAACACCTGCCTTTGCTATTGCAGCTGCTGCATGGTCCTGTGTTGAGAATATGTTGCATGAAGCCCATCTTACTTCTGCCCCAAGCTCTGCAAGAGTTTCGATAAGAACAGCAGTTTGGATTGTCATGTGCAGGCTTCCCATAATCCTTGCGCCTTTCAAAATCTTCTTTTGCCCATATTTTTTCCTGATAGCCATCAGCCCAGGCATTTCCTTTTCAGCAATCTCTATTTCTTTTCTTCCAAATTCAGCAAGACTAATGTCTTTTACCTTGTAATTTTCAGTTTCGTCCATGAGTATCACCTTTTTAATAGGAATATTGGATGGATTATATATTTTTTCTAAAAAAAATATTAATTTGTCCAAAAAAATTGATAAATAATAGACAAATTGCAAAACATTTAAATATAAGTTAGACAAATATCTGAATGTTACCTGGTGTGGGGGTGGTTCGTTGGCTATCCAGGGCATTGCTCTGCGGACCACCGCAGGTAACTTCCCAATCAAAATGGAGCTTGACTCAAAAGACAAAAAAATTATCGAGAGCCTGAAGCAGAACAGCAGGCAGACAGTCAGGGAAATTGCCAAGCAGACAGGCATAAGGCCGTCTACAGTGCATCAGAGAATAACCAGGCTGAAGAAAGAGGGGGTTATTGAAAAATTTACTGTAAAGCTCAGCAACAAGGCTGTCGGCGAGGACTTTATTGTTTTTATGTCTGTCTCGACAAAAAAAGACCTGCCTGATGCTTTTTTCCAGAACAGCCATATAAAGGAAGTCTTTGGAGTCACAGGAGAGTATGACTTAATGCTTAAGCTGAAATTTACCAGCATAGAAGAATTCAACAAGTTTGTGATTGGCCTCAGGAAAAACAGGGAAATTGAGAAAACAAGGACATCTGTTGCGACAATCACGCTAAAGGAGGAAATTTAGGATTTATTTATGTTTACATAGCAGACCGGAGTATTCAGAAAACACCCCCAAAACCAGATTTCTTGGATGCTCCGGTCTTTTTATTTTTTCAACTATTTTATTTTTTTAACTTCATCCTTGAGGCAGATATTAAGCCTCGCGCCTATCTGAGAAACAACTTTGGAAGCAGCCCAGCTTCCTATCCTTCCCGCCCTTTCAATTGGAATGTCTTTTGCAATCCCAAAAAGAACTCCTGCAGCATACATGTCTCCTGCGCCTGTTGTGTCAACAGCATCTACTTTGAATGCAGGGATTTTGTATGTTTTACCCTCTTTTCTTATCAGCGAGCCGTCTTTGCCTGTCTTTACAATAGCAATTTTGCACAGCTTTGCAATCTCGCTTAATGATTCCATCTCACTGTCTTTTCCTGTAAATGCCTTTGCCTCACTCTCATTTGCAAATACAATATCAGCATTTTCCCTGATTATCTTTTTGAGGTCTTCAAGATTCCTTTTTACAAGCCCGGGGTCTGACAAATCAATTGAAATCATAGTTTTATTTTTTCTGGCGATATTCATTGCATGAAGAGATGTTTTCCTCAGCTCAGGGTCTTCAAGCTGGTATCCCTCTATATGCAGAATCCTGCTCTGTGCAACATCATCATCAAAAATATCCTCTTCTTTCAGGTGTATTGCAGCTCCAAGATGCGTTGCAAATGTTCTTTCAGAATCAGGAGTGATAAAGCTTATTGCATGCCCTGTCATTTTTTCTGCATGCTTTTTCAGCCTTGTGCATACCCCGCATTCATTGCTTTTCTGCTCATAAATTTCACCGTACTTGTCGTTTCCAATCTTTCCGCAGAAAACAACACTGCCTCCAAAAGAGGCAACTCCTGCAAGGGTGTTTGCAGAGCTTCCTCCCGGGGCTGTCCTGACTTTGTAATCCTTTAGTTTTTCAAGCATTTTTTTTGATTTCTCCTCGTCAATAAGGTGCATCTCCCCCTTTTTCATGTCCATCTCAACAAGGACATTGTCTTCTACCTCTATCAGAAAGTCCATCAGCGCAGACCCGATGCCAAAAATATCATATTTCTTCATTTTAGCTCTTTCATTTGTTTTATGCTGTTCAGCAGCGAAAATTTGTATCCAGGGTATCTTTTTTCCAGCTCATCCAGCATTTTCTTTATCCTTGGTTTTGCCTGTTTCCTGCATTTGAATTTTTTTATTTTTGCAAAAATCTCAATTTCTTCTTCTGTTACATTCTTCAGAAGCTTTATTGTTTTTTTGCTGAATTTTTTCGGCTTTTTTTTGCTGAATACCATATTAAGGAACTCTTCTGCTTCATCATCAAGGCTCCATGGAATTATAATCTTGTTGTGCTTTTTTGAACTTGCTGCAAGGTTGCTTGTCTTTCTTGTTTCAATCTTTACAGGAAGGTCTTTTATTATTCTTTTTAATAGGTAATATCCGGTGTGGTATTCTTTGCTTTCATTGTTTATGAGAAGAATCCTGTCATTCTTTCTGATTAGCCTTTTTGTCCTCATGTCTTTTCTTACCCTTTTTTCTATAAGTTCCAGAAAATGATTTTCGCAAAGGCTTCCTATCTGCCTGAAGCTTGCTACGGCCTGCCTTCCGCATTTGAAGCATTTCATATCAGACGAGAAGTAGTTTTTGGTTTATAAATGTTCACTACCTGCTTTGGAATCCATTTAAAAAGCTTTCGGTTTGTTACTACTTCAAAATACT
>JAFGCE010000006.1 GCA_016932755.1 Candidatus Woesearchaeota archaeon | reverse complement strand
TGATGGCGCCCATGAATATAACTTCGTGAAATTAGATTTTGATTTGTGGTTCCCAAAACTGGTAAACGGAGGGATAATGGCTTTTCATGACACTATAGGGGTAGAAGGCCCAAAGAAGGTTGTAGCTGATAATGTTTATATATCCAACCAATTCAAAAATGTTAAATTTGTCGATGGTATTACCTTTGCGCAAAAAGTAAAACAAAATACTTTCAAAGACCGTATTAAAGGGAGGTATATGCTTTTACTAAAAAATTTATTTGAGTTTAGTATTAGATTGAGGTTCCCGCTGTATTTACCAACTCCTATAAAACAGGTTGGGAGAAGGATTATCAACATTTTGCAATAAGTACTGGGTTGTTGTTTAATAGTGGCGGACCAGACCCATTCTGGTTCAATGCCTTCAGATGGGATTTTTTTATTTAATTGATTATTAAAACAAAAACATTTTTATACTAGAATATTCAGAAAGGAAGTAAAAAGAGGTGTTAGTATGGCAAAGAAATCAAAAGCTAAAAGGAAGACTTCTAGGGCTAAACCAAAAATAGCCGCCGCACCAAGGGCTGCGTTTAAACCAGTTCAGGTTTCTCCGCCAGCAGCTGCTCCCCAAAAAAAAGAGCCTTACAGCTCCCTTCTTGAGCAGATTGCTGCACCAAAGAGCAAATTTATTGTTGCCGGAATGTGGGCAATGATTCTTGCTGTGATTCTATCAGTCATGTTCGCGCTTATAGACACTCCGTCTTTGGTGATTGTGCTTGTTGCAATTGGGTTCATAGTCGGCTTCCTTAACTTTGAGCACGAAGAGACAGTCAAGTTCCTTGTTGCTACAGCCAGCCTTCTGATAATCTGCACCGCAATCCTGCTTACAGGGTTTTCAAGGCTTGAGATTGTGGCGCCGGTAGTTGCCTTATTCCTTGAGAGGGCTGCTTATAATGTTATAGCAGTTGTAGCGCCTGCAGCGCTTGTTGTCTCTCTAAAGGCATTTAAGGAGCTTGCTGAGTAAATTTTTTGTTTTTTGTCTTGTTCTTGTTTTTTTAATAAAAACAGCCAAAATGCTTTAAAAAAGCGAAAGCTTTTTAAATGAAGTCCAAATCCCACAGATAATAATGGCGCGTCAATCTTTCTGTGGGTGTAGAGTGGCATATGCCCTTTAGGTATACTGCTGTTAAACACATCATAGAAAGATTGCTCTCACCGCTACGCCCTGGTAGTGTAGTTCGGCCTATCATGAAGCCCTGTCGAGGCTTCGACCCGGGTTCAAATTCCGCAACCTTGGTGCGCCAGGGTGCGGCTGAAAGTCCCGGCCAGGGCGTTTTAAAATGGGCCGGTAGCTCAGCCTGGAAAAAGTGGCGTAAGCGAATGACTCACGCGCTTTTGGGCAATAGAGCACCTCACTTTTAATGAGGTGGTCGCGAGTCCGAATCTCGTCCGGCCCATTATATTTCAGAGGAGGCAAGTGAAAGAATGGCTAACAAATTTGACGTGACAAAACATATACTTGTCCCTAAGCACTCCATACTAAGCGAGAAGGAAAAGAAAGAGCTTACTCAGAAATACAGGCTTTCTATCCAGGATTTCCCAAGGATATCCTCAAAAGACCCGGCTATACAGCACCTGAAAGCCAAAGAGGGGGACATAATAAAAATTTCAAGGCCCAGCCAGACAGCCGGGGAAGCCTTGTTTTACAGGAGGGTCGCAAATGCCTGAAACTGCAAAGACCCTGATAAAGAATTATTTTGACGAGCATTCTTTTGTAAAGTCAGACATAGAGTCATTCAATAATTTCATTGAAAAAGAGATGCAGCAGATTATTGATGAGAACAAGGAGATTGAGCCCACAATAATCCCGCCAAACATTGACAGCTTCAAGATAAAGCTTGACAAGATATGGGTCAAGGCTCCGGAAATAACAGAGGCTGACGGAAGCAGGAGGCCAATCTACCCTATCGAGGCAAGGCTGAGGAAAATAAGCTATGCAGCACCTATATTTCTTGAGGTCAGCGCGCACATAAATGATGTCCAGCGCGAATCCTTCACAACACAAATCGGAAGCCTTCCTATAATGCTCAAAAGCAATTTCTGCCTTCTCAACAAGATGGACAAGAATGCGCTGATTGAGAAAGGAGAAGATCCTGAAGACCCCGGAGGGTATTTTATAATCAACGGAACAGAAAAAGTCCTTATTGCTGTAGAGGACCTGGCTGCGAACAGGCTTCTTGTTGAGAAACAAAGCGTCGGAGTAAGCGAATATACAGGAAAGCTTTTCTCAGAGCACGGCAGCTTCAAGATACCCCACACAATTGAAAGGATGAAAGACGGGATTTTCTACCTGACATTCATGAGAGTAAAAAGAGTCCCTATAATAATGATAATAAAAGCCCTCGGAATGGTGAAAGACGAGGACATAATGAAGGCTGTTTCAAAAGACAGGCAGTATGATGAAGTCATGGTGAACCTGTTTGAATTCATAAACCTGAAAGACCCTGAGGACGCGATAGACCAGATTGCAAAGCATATCGGGATAACACAGTCAAAGGAGATAAGGCTTGAAAGGATGACAGAGATAATCGACAAGTATCTCCTGCCTCATGTCGGTACAAGAAAAGAGGACAGGCCTATGAAAGCATACAACCTGTGCAAGATGCTAAAGAAGTTCATAGTCGCATCAAAGGGAGAGACAAGGCTTGATGACAAGGACCATTACATGAACAAAAGGCTGAAGATGAGCGGAGACCTTCTGGCTGACCTTTTCAGGGTCAACCTAAGGGTGCTTATTGACGACATGCTTTATAATTTCCAGAGGATTGTCAAGAGAGGCAAGTTCCCCTCAATAAAGATGGTAATAAGGGAGAAGCTTCTTACCTCAAGGATATATTCATCAATGGCAACAGGAAACTGGGTCGGCGGAAGAAAAGGAATTTCCCAGAGAATCCAGAGGCTGAACTTCCTTGACATGCTCAGCCACCTGCAGAGGATAGTTTCGCCTCTGTCTGCTTCGCAGGAAAACTTCGAGGCAAGGGAGCTGCACGCAACACACCTTGGAAGGCTGTGCCCGAGCGAGACTCCGGAAGGAACAAACATCGGCCTGAGGAAAAACCTTGCGCTGCTGTCAAGCATTTCAACAGAGGCAGACGAGCATGAAGTGATGAAGTCGCTTAAGAATGCAGGCCTGAAGACAATATAAAAAATTCATAATAACAAAAATGAGCGAAGTATACCTTAACGGAAAATTTGTAGGGGATGTTGAAAGCAGTGAGAACTTTATCAACCAGATAAAAACCGAGAGGAGAAAAGGGATAACAACAGGCAACCTTAACCTGAGCTACAACAAAAAGCTTGATGAAATCCATGTTGAGACAACAAAGGGAAGGGCAAGAAGGCCCCTCATTGTTGTGAAGGACGGAATACCTCTTCTTAATGAAACCCACATAAAGCAGATGCAGAAAGGCGACTTGAAGTGGGGAGACCTTGTTGAAAAAGGAATAATAGAGTACCTTGATGCAGCTGAAGAAGAAAACGCGCTTGTCGCTTTCAGGGAGTCTGAGCTGACAATAGACCACACTCATCTTGAGGTTTCGCCTCTTGCAATGCTTGGGCTTGTTACATCTCTTGTTCCTTTCGGGAATTTCACCCAGCCGGCAAGGCTCAGCATAGGCTCAAAAAACCAAAAGCAGGCAATCGGGTTCTATGCAGCAAACTTTGCTGTAAGAATGGACATGGATGTAAACATGCTTTACACTCCCCAGGCTCCGCTGGTCAAAACAATAATGCATGATATTTCAGGATATGATGTGCATCCTTCAGGACAGAACGTTGTAGTTGCTGTAATGAGCTACCAGGGATACAACATGGAAGACGCTATACTGATAAACCAGGGCTCAGTAAACAGGGGCTTTGGAAGGTCATCCTATTTCAGGCCTGCAATCGCAGAAGAGCTGAGATATTCAGGCGGGCTTATGGACGACATATGCATTCCTGACAAGGAAGTCAAGGGATACAAGAGCGAAAAAGACTACAAGCTCCTGGAAGAGGACGGGATAATCTTCCCTGAAGCAAATGTCGAGGAAGAGACTGTTGTAATCGGAAAAACATCCCCTCCAAGGTTCCTGAGCAGCCTTGATGAGTACAACCTTGCCTCAAACGTGAGAAGGGAAAGCTCTGTTGCATTAAGGCACGGAGAAAAAGGGGTTGTTGATTTTGTCATGGTCACAGAGAACGAGGAAGGAAACAAGCTTGTCCAGGTAAGGCTTAGGGACGAGAGAATCCCTGAAATCGGGGACAAGTTCACTTCAAGGCACGGGCAGAAGGGAGTTGTAGGGCTGATTGTGCCGCAGTCAGACATGCCATTCACAGCATCAGGCATAATACCTGATATCATATTTTCACCTCACGGAATCCCAAGCAGGATGACAATCTCTCATCTTCTTGAGAGTGTCGGCGCTAAAGTAGGCGCTCTTGCTGGAAGGTACATCAATGCAACAACATTTGACGCAGAGCCTGAAGAGAGCCTGAGAAAAGAGCTGCTTTCCCTGGGCTTCAGGGAGAACGGAGTTGAAACAGTGTACAACGGAATGACAGGAGAACAGTTTGCAGCAAAGATATATGTCGGAAACATGTATTACCTCAAGCTGAAGCACATGGTTGCAAACAAGCTGCACTCAAGAGCAAGGGGGCCTATCCAGCTTCTTACAAGACAGCCTACAGAAGGAAGGGCAAAAGAAGGAGGATTAAGGCTTGGAGAGATGGAAAAGGATACGTTTGTAGCGCACGGAGCATCGCTTGTGCTGAAGGAAAGATTCGACTCAGACAAGACTGTTGTGCCTGTCTGCGAAGGGTGCGGAGTAATCGCAATACATGACATTTACAAGGACAAGAGATACTGCCCAATCTGCGGCGAGAATGTGGAGATAAATGACATAGAAATAAGCTATGCGTTCAAGCTCATACTTGACGAGTTCAAGGCGTTGGGAATTTATCCAAAGCTTGTGCTTAGAAACAAGTACTAAACGGAGATTTGCGAAATGGCAAAAAAGAAGAAAGAAGCAAAGGAAGAGAAAAAAGCTGAAGAAGCCCCTGTTGAGGCTCCTAAAGTAGAGTCGCCTATTGAAGAGCCTGAGGCAGGGCCTGAGGAGTCTGTTGTTGAGCAGGAAAAAGCAGCTGCAGAAAACGTCATTCCCCATGAATACGTATTCAAGCAGGTGGACAAGATTGTCTTTGGTGTATTAAGCCCGAAGATGATAAAAAAGATGGCTTCGGCAAAAATTGTAACTCCTGAGCTTTATGACAAAGAAGGTTATCCTGTTGACGGCGGGCTTATGGACACAAGGCTGGGGGTTATTGACCCTGGCTTGAAATGCAAGACCTGCGGCTCAAAGCTGAAGGAATGCATCGGGCATTTCGGATATATTGAGCTTGCAAGGCCAATTGTTCACATCAAATTTGTAAATATCGTGCTAAGCCTCCTGAGAGGAACATGCAGGGACTGCGGGAGAATACTTATCCCTAAAGACAAGATTGAAAAATACAAGAAAGAGCTTGACAAGATTGAAGCAGAGCTTGGCGCAGAGGAAAGAAGGTCCAAGATTAAGGACATAATAACAAGCATAAGGACAATAAACAAATGCCCGTGGTGCAAGGCCAAGCAGATGAAAATAAGGCTTGACAAGCCAACCACATTTATTGAAAACGAGAAAAGGATAAGCCCGATTGAGGTAAGGACAAGGCTTGAGAAAATACCTGATGAGGACTGCAACATATTCGGCATTAACCCTGCTGTGGCAAGGCCTGAATGGAGCGTTCTTACTGTCCTTGCAATACCTCCTGTAACAATGAGGCCCTCAATCACGCTGGAAAGCGGGGAAAGGTCAGAGGACGACCTGACTCACAAGCTGGGGGACATTGTAAGAATCAACCAAAGGCTTTTTGAAAACATCAACGCAGGCGCGCCTGAAATAATTATTGAGGACTTGTGGGACCTGCTGCAGTACCATATCACAACCTTCTTTGACAACAATGTTGC